>CAZADH010000204.1:0-11458 GCA_964483805.1 uncultured bacterium | reverse complement strand
CGACGCAGCCGCCGCTGCCAGCGGCGCCGAGCGACGACCGCGCGAACGCGAAGTCGGCACGATCCGCGCGGTGTTGCCGGGCATCGTCACCGTGACCGGCCTGCCGGGCGTGGGCTATGAAGAGGTGGTCCGGTTCGCGAACGGCCAGTTCGGCATGGTCTGTCAACTCGACCCCGACGCTGTCGGGTGCATTGTCCTGGGCGAGACCAGCGGGCTCATTGCCGGAACTCTCGTCGAGCGCTGCCGTCGGGTCATGGACACGGGTGTCGGCGACGCCCTGCTCGGCCGGGTCATCGACCCCACCGGGACCCCGCTCGATGAACTGCCGCCGCCAGCAACAACCGTGCGGCAGCCGATCGAACGCATGGCGCCGCCGATCATGGCGCGCCTGCCGGTGACCGTGCCGTTGCAGACCGGCATCAAGGCCATCGATGCGTTGATTCCGATCGGGCGCGGCCAACGCCAGTTGATCGTCGGTGACCGCCAGACCGGAAAGACGGCGCTCGCGGTCACGGCGATGATCAACCAGAGCGACACTGGAGTACTTTGTATTTACTGTGCCATCGGTCAGCGCGGCGCCTCTGTGGCCAAGGTCCTTGGCGAACTGCGCGCGTCAGGGGCGATGGCGCACACGGTCGCCGTCGTGGCGCCGGCCGAGTCCGGACCCGGGTTGCAGTATCTGGCCCCGTATGTGGCTGCCACCATCGGCGAAGAGTTTATGGCCAGGGGTCGCGACGTCCTGATCGTCTACGACGATCTCAGTTGTCACGCCCGGGCCTACCGCGAGCTCTCGTTGTTGCTCCGCCGCCCACCCGGACGGGAAGCGTTTCCGGGCGACATCTTCTACCTGCACTCGCGCCTGCTCGAGCGGGCCACCCGCTTGCGCCCCGAGTTTGGCGGCGGGTCATTGACGGCGCTCCCCATCGTCGAAACCGAGGCGCAGAACATCTCGGGGTACATCCCGACCAACGTCATCTCGATCACTGACGGCCAGATCTACCTGTCGCCGGTGCTGTTTCAGAAGGGCGTGCTGCCCGCCATCGACATCGGCCGTTCGGTCTCGCGTGTCGGCGGCAAGGCGCAGTCGCCCGCCTACCGCGCCGTGGCCGCCGCCCTGAAACTGAGCTACGCCCAGTTCGAGGAACTCGAAATGTTCGCCCGCTTTGGCACCCGGCTCGATGAGCGCACCCGCCAGGTCATCGACCACGGCCGCCGCATCCGGCACTGTCTCGGGCAGGGCGCCGGCGAACGGGTGCCGGTGTGCGAGCAGATCGCCCTCCTGCTCGCATTGACCGACGGGTTGTTCGACGCAGTTGCTGCCGACGAACTGGCCGACGCCGAACGCTGCGTGCGGGCATCGGCGGTCGAATGGCCGATCGAGGTGACCACGGCGGTCAGCGAACGCCGCCCGTTTGCCGACACCGCCAAGACAGCCATACTTTGTGCAGCGCGCGCGGCGCTGGCCCGGCGACGACAGGGCTAGGCACGCACCGTGCAGACCGCCGCCGCGCTGCAGCGACAGATCAAGAGTGCCGTCGGGCTCTCGTCGGTCGTGCGCACCATGAAGATGCTCGCCGCCGTGAGCATCGCCCCGTATGAAAAGGCGGTTGCGGCGCTCGCGGCGTATCAGGCCAACATCGATCGCGGCCTGCGGGTTTGTCTGGCAGCGGCCGACGGCGCCACACTCGCCACCTTGACGCAACCGCGACCGGGGCCGCGCGCCGCCATTCTGTTCGGCTCCGATCAAGGCATGGTGGGCGGATTCAACGACCAGTTGCTGGCGTATGCCACGCCCTGGCTGCAGGAGCCCGCCACGCGGTGGTTCGTCTGGCCGGTGGGTGCACGCATCCGCGACCGCCTGACCGACGTGGGGATGGCCACCGAGACCCTGTTTCCGACCCCCGATGCGGTCGACGCGATTCCGGCCCTTATCGGTGATTTGCTCGCGGCCATCGAGGCCGAGCGAACCGCGGCCGGCATCACCACGATCGCGCTGTTTTATCACGAACCCTCCCCACGCACGGGTTTCGCGCCGACACACACGGTATTGCTGCCCATCGACGGCGGCTGGCTGAATGCCATCTGCACGCAGGATTGGTCATCACGGCAACAACCCGAAGCCGTCGGTGGCGACACCGTGCTGTTGCCGGCCCTTCTGCACGAATACCTGTTTGCCGCCCTGTTTCGCGCCTGCGCCCGGTCGTGCGCGGCCGAGCACTCGACGCGCCTCGCTGCCATGCAGCGGGCCGAGAAGAAGATCGACGAACTGCTCACCGACCTGCATCGACAGTTTCACCACGAGCGTCAGACGGCGATCATGGCCGAGTTGTTCGATGTCATTGCCGGGTTCGAATCGCTGGCGGCGCGGTCAGCAATGGCCCGGTCAGGCACGGCACGAGGAACAGCAACCGGCGGAACACCGCGCGCGGTGTGAGTAACCGGCTCTTGCGGTAGAATGATTCTGGTCGCCGAATGACAACCGCTCGCCACAACCAACCCGGACTTCAGCGTTCCACTGCAGCGACTTTTGCGTGGGCCGCGGTTTTCTCGTTGTTCGGGTTGCTGGGCAACTACGTGGCCCTGCCGCTGGGATTCAATCTCAACCTCATCTTCGGCAGTGTGTTCGGCCTTGTCGCGATTGCTCTGTTGGGTTCGTATTGGGGCGTGCTGGTGTCGACGATTGCCGCCTCGTATACCTGCGTCCTGTGGAACCATCCCTACGCATTCGTCGGCCTCGCGCTCGAAAGCGTTTGGGTCGCCGTCGCCCTGCGGCGGCGCCCGAGCGCATCTATGCTGCTCATCGACTTCGCCTACTGGTTGTTTGTCGGCGCGCCCCTCGCGTTGATCCTTTATCACGAGATGCTGGGTATGGACGACGCTGCGTGCATGACGGTGGCCCTGAAGCAGACCTTCAACGGCCTGTGCAATGCCATCTTTGCCGCCACGCTGGTCAATCACGGTCCGCTTGCCCGCAGTTTTGCCCCCTCGGAGCAGCGGCGGTTGCCCTCGATGGGTCACCTGTTCTTCGAGGCCATGGCCTTGCTTCTGCTGCTTCCCAGCGTTGCCGGGGTCTTGTTCCTCAATCATCGCGAGCTCAACTCGGCCCAGCAAACACTGGCCCAGAGCGTCGTGCGCGCGGCGGCAGAGTCAGACCTGATCGTCACCGACTGGCTCGCCACGCACATTCGCGGTCTGCGCATGGTGGCATCGGCCGGGGCCCGGTTGGGTCTCACACCCTCGCCGGCCCTGCAAGACGAGCTTGCCCGCATCCACGCGTTGTTTCCTGATCTGCACAATGTATTCGTCGCCAATGGCAGCGCCACCACAGTCGCCTTCGACCCGCCGCAGAACGAACGCGGCGAATCGACCATCGGCCTCAACTTCGCCGATCGGCCTTCGTTCTCGCTGCTCCAGCAGACGAAACGTGCCGTGGTCTCTGACGTCATGCTCGGTCGCGGTGGCATCTTTCGACCGATCTTCACCATCTCGGCACCGATTCTCGACGAAGGCCGCCTGGTCGGTTTCGGCTTGGGTGCGGCGAACCTCGACGATGTCGGAGTCGTGCTGCGGCAGGTGGCCGACGAGGCACGCATCGGCATCACCCTGCTCGACCGGCAACGCCGCGTTGTCGTGTCGAGCAGCGGTTTGCGCAAGCCGCTCGATCGGTTTCCCTACACCGTCGCGTCGGCCACCGAACGGTTTGCCCATGGGGTTTTCCTGTATCGCCCGGCCTCGGCCATGAATACGCCGCTCATCCAGACCTGGCGTGACGCCGTGCTGGTGACCGAGCGGCCCATCGAAATCGCCGACTGGTCGATCGTGGTCGAGGGTGCGCTGGGCCCGATGCAGCAACAGGTCTACGATATTCTCTCGATCAACCTGGCGGTCATTTTCGTCCTGCTGTTGGCGTCGAGCGGATTATCGCTCGTCGTCAGCCGACACCTGACCGAACCGACCATCCAACTGTCGTTGCTCACGGTGAGCCTGCCCGAGAAACTGGAGTCAGGCCAACAGGTTGACTGGCCGCAACCCGACACTGCCGAGTCGATGTCGTTGGCCACGAATTTTCGCTGGACCGCCGAGGTGTTGCGCGACAAACTGGCTGCGTTGAAAGAGAGCAAGGAAGGCCTCGAGACGGCCGTTGCGGAACGGACCACCCAATTGCAGACGACGCTCGTCGAGCGCGAGACCGTCGCAGCGATGCTGCGCGAAAGCGAAAAACTGTTTCGCGAAGCGATCGAGTTTTTGCCGATTCCGATCGGCATTGCCAGCAAGGACGGGCAGATCCGTTTGTATAACAAGGCATTTACGGCCACATTTGGTTACGCGTTGGCCGACATCCCCGCCGTCGAGGCGTGGATGCGCGCCGCGTACCCCGACCCGGCCAAGGCGCGCGAAATCCTGGAAACCTGGCGCAACGATGTCGCCGAAGCGGAGACCCTCGGCACCGCACCGCGCACGCGGGAGCGCGACGTAACGTGCAAGAACGGCCAGATCAAGCACGTCGAGATCAGCAACCGCAAAATCGGCGACGATGTGATCGCCGCGTTCTACGACGTGACCGACCGTCGGCTCGCTGAAAACACGTTGCAGCAGCGAACCCTGGAGCTGCAGAACCTCACCGCGAATCTCGAGACCATGGTACAGAACGAGATCGCGCGGCGCGCCCGCAGCGAACAGAAGCTGGTACAGCAATCGAAGCTGGCGGCCATGGGTGAGATGCTCGGAGCGATCGCTCACCAGTGGCGGCAACCGCTCAATGCGCTTGCCGTGATCCTGCAGAACCTGCGCGACGCCCAGATGCACCGCGAACTCGACGATGCGTTGCTCGACCAGACGGTCGACAAAGCGATGGCCCAGATCAGTCACATGTCGGGCACCATCGATGATTTCCGCAATTTCTTCAAACCCGACAAAGAAAGGACCCGGTTCGATGCGATGGCGGCCATCGGCAACGTCATCCGGCTACTCGCGGCCCAGTTGCAGGCCGGCAACATCACCTGGCAGATCCGCTGCCTTTTCCATGACCGTGTATTTACCAGGTATGACGATGAGATTCGCTGTGCGCGGGCCGGCGTGATCGGCTATCGCAGCGAGTTCGAGCACGTGTTGATGAACCTCATCACCAACGCCCGCGAAGCCATCGAAGACCGGCGCCGCGAGCTGCAGATGCCGTTTGCGGGCAAGCTCGACATCGAGATCGCCAACGCGACCGGGTGCGTCACCCTGCGGATCGTCGACAATGGCGGCGGCATCGACCCGCAGGCGATGGCCCGCATCTTTGACCCGTATTTCACCACGAAGGACCCGGCCAAGGGGACCGGCCTGGGATTATACATGTCGAAGATCATCATCGAGGAACACATGGGCGGACGCCTTCTCGCCGAGAACACCAGTGACGGCGCGAGGTTTGTCATCGAGTTGAGCGAAGCGCAGGAGAATACGGCATGACCTCAGAAACCAAACACGATGTGCGGGTGCTCTACGTTGAAGACGATGCCACCGCCCGCGACGGGCTGGCGCAAATGCTGCGCCGCCGCTGCCGCGAGGTGCTGACTGCCGAAAACGGCCAGCTTGGTCTCGAGTTGTACCGATCGGCGAACCCCGACATCGTCGTCTCGGACATTCGCATGCCGGCCATGGATGGTCTCGAGATGGCCCGCCAGATCAGGCAGCGCGACACCGAGGTGCCGATCATCTTCACCACTGCCCACAACGACGCGTCGTATCTGCTCGACTGCATCGACATCGGCATCGATCGGTTCGTCATCAAACCGATCGAGTCGCGCCAGTTTCTCGCCGCCTTCGAACGGTGCACGGCCATTGTCACCCGCAAACGCGAGGTACAACGGCACCACGAGGAACGCGAGAAGCTGATCAAGGACCTGCAGGACGCGTTGGCCAAGGTGAAACTGCTCAGCGGCCTGATCCCGATCTGCGCGGCCTGCAAGAAGGTCCGCAAAGACAACGGTTTCTGGGAACAGATCGAAGTCTACATCCGGAACCACTCCGAGGCCGAGTTCACCCACGGGATCTGCCCAACCTGCACCGAACGCCTGTATCCGGGGTTGCTGAAGAACAAGAACCCGGCGGACTGAGCCCGCCGGGTCGTTTCACACCAGAGTTCTGGCGGCGGTTGAACGCCCACTTGGGTGGCCCCGGGCCAACCCCACGCCATGCCGTATGTTGCCGCCACAGAGTGCGGTCCCAAGCGAAGTGTGAGACGGTGCAACCGACCCGTCACCCGTTCATCGCCATACAGTGTATTGCTTCGATCAGAAGACCAGTTTTTTGGCCGCCGCCACGGCCTTGGCGAGTTCCTGGGCTGCGACCTCGGGGCCGCCACCCATCATCGGTTGTGCGCTGACGAAGACCGGGTCGGCAATACCGATAAACCCGAGCATCGTCTTCAGCGAGGCCTCGAGGTGGTCCATGGCTTTGGCCGGCCCCTCGCGGTAGTCGCCGCCCCGACTGCTGACGACAATGGCTTTTTTGCCCTTACACAGACCTTCGGGCCCGTTTTCGGTATACCGGAAGGTGTGCCGAGGCTGGAGGATGACGTCGAAATAATGCTTCAACACGTAGGGCATGCCAAAGTTCCACATTGGCGTGCTGATCAGTACAATGTCGGCTTTCTTGAAGCGCTCGATGTGTTCGACAATCGGCGCCCAGGCGCGCTGCGTCCGCTCGTCGAGATCCTTGCCGCTCAAGAGTTGATACTTGCCGCTGGCAGCAGGCGCGGTCATCGGCGGGAGGGATTCGGCAAACAGATCAAGGGTGTCGACCCGGCCATCCCGATGCTGCTCGCGAAAGCGCTCGAGAATCGGAGCCGCGATCTTCAGGGTGTTCGAATCATCGCCACGGGGCGATGCGATAATGTGCAACAAGGTTTTCATGGCGGGAGTCCTCCTGTGCGTCACGAGTTTTCATCTTGGCTATTGAGATAGCCTACCATTAATAAAAGTCAAGTCCGCCCACCAGCAACCCAGCATGTGGCGGGGTTCTGCAACCGCGAGTGTCGGACGATGTCTGCTTGAAAAGGAGATTACCTCGTACGATACTTAACGTCGCCTTACGCTCGCGCCATGATACCATGATCTATCATTGAAGAACGCCATACACCGGAGCTGCCGCCATGCACATGTTCACCAGTCGTTCACTCGCTACCAAGATCTCGCTTGTCACGCTCTTGCCGATGTTGGCTTTTCTGTTTTACGCGGGCCTTTACTACGACGCCAATCGGCGCGAGGCGGCCATCGCGGAAGTCATGGCCCAGAACACCGAGTTGTTCATGGCATGTTCGGGTCTGGTCCGCGAACTGCAACGCGAGCGCGGGCGAACCGGCATGTTCATCAACGGCGGGATTGGCGAAACCGATCTGCAGGCCCAGCGCGCTGCGTCCGACCGGAAAGTTGCGCCGTTGCAGAACGCCATGCAGAAGTCGTCACTCGCCGAGGATGCCACGACATTGCTCGCACCCCTCGCCGACCTGGCCGGCATCCGCCGCGAGGTGACCCCCGGCGCAGCGGCGGCCGTATTTTTCCGTAAATACACCGCATTGATCGAGAAGATGCAAACGATTCAGCACCGGTTGCTGCACGCCCCGACGACGCGGGGTGTCGGCAAGAACATCGCGTCGCAGATCATCCTCGAGTCTGCGAAGGAGTATGCAGGCCGTTTCCGCGCGCGGGTCAGCGCCTTCATCACCGCCGACAAGCCTCTCAACCGCGATGATCTGGCCGAGATCTCCGCCTACGCCGCAGCGATCGACAGTGAACTGGCTTCGCCGTTGCTCGTGCTCGATTCGGCGAGTCGCGACACCTTGGCAGCGAAAGCCGGCAGTGCTGCCTGGAAACACGTCAGCGAAACGATGGGCATCGTTGTCGAGAAGGCTACGGCCGGCAAGTTCGGCTGCGATCCGAAGCAGTTCTGGGCCGCCATCACGACCAAGATCGACGACCTCGGCGGCATCATCGATATGGAGAACCGCAGAATCGAGAAGGTCACCGGAACCATCCTGCGCGATGCCCAGGCGGCGGCACAGCGTGCCCTTTCGATCATCGTTCTTCTCGTTGTTTGTATCGTGCCGTTGACTTGGGGCACCGTGCGCAGCATCTCGGCCCCGCTCGATCACTCGGTCGAGGCGTTGTCGCTGACTTCCGAGCGCATTTCTGCGGCGTCGCACGAACTGGCGCGGGCCAGCGAATCGATTGCGTCGGGCGCATCCGAGCAGGCCGCGGGACTCGAAGAAACCTCGGCGACGATGAAAGAAATGAGTTCCCGCGTTCACCACACGGCCGACAACGCCGCATCTGCCAATAACGTCACCAACGAGGCCGACAAACTGGTGGCCGAAGCGGCGCGGGCCATGGATCGGCTCGTCAGCGCCATGCAGGACATCGCGCAGGCCAGCCAGGCCACCGCGAAAATCATCAAGACCATCGACGAAATCGCGTTCCAGACCAATCTGCTTGCGCTCAACGCGGCGGTCGAAGCGGCGCGGGCCGGTACCGCCGGGGCCGGTTTTGCCGTCGTGGCCGCCGAAGTGCGCAATCTCGCGGTGCGGTCTGCCGCCGCTGCGCGCGACACGTCCGAGTTGGTCGAAGGCAATCTCGCCAAGGTTCAGGGCGGCGAGCGGGTCGTGGGCGAGACGCAGCAAGGTTTTGCCCGCCTCACAGAATCGTTCAAACAGATCACGACGCTGTCGCAACAGATCTCGACTGACTGCCGCGAACAGTCGGTCGCCATCAACCAGATCGACAAAGCGCTCGAAGAGATGGACAAGGTCGTGCAGGGCAGTGCCGCAGCCGCCGAAGAGACGGCGGCCTCGGCGCAAGATCTGACCGCCCAGGCCGCTGATACACGGGTACTGGTGAAGACCCTGACCGACCTGGTGCGCGGAGGCTGAGATCCGCCCGCCAGACTCTTGCGACCAACAGTCACCCTTCCGTTGCGTCACCTTTCGTATTATCATGGTGCCGTAATCGCGACCGGAGGATACGTGCAATGATCGACCGCAACACGGCATTTCGTCGGAGTCTTGTGGGTTTTCTTGCGCTCGTGGTGGTATTGCTCGCCCATGTTTCGGCCGCGCAGGCCGCAACCCAAACGGTCGGCGCCTATACCATCGAGGTCGATGTCCGTGGCAGCACGATGATGATCATCCCGCATGCCCACATCACCGCCAGCAAATCGGGCGGCAAGCTGAAAGTCACTGCCTGGGCGCCCGGTTATCAGCACGCGGCCAAAGAGATCCCGATCAAGACCGGGGTGACCCAGTACAGCACATACTTCGTATTGCGCGATGTCGAGAAGCGTCTCGATGTATTGACATTCGAATACAAACCGATCCAGTCGGCGTATTTCGAGCGCGATCAATCGGGCACCCCGACCGATCAGTACGCCATCAACCTCTTCCTGCCGATCAAGAGCTGGCCGCATCCGAGCCCGGCGAACCTCATCGTCAACCAGCCTGGATACGGCATTCCGATTCAGAACTCGTGCGAGATCACCCAGCGCGACGAGTTTTTCAAGGTGCGCATGCTGATCAGCCGGGCCGTTCTCGATGATCCCAACCCCGAGTTGCTGATCTATGTGAACACTGCGCAGATCATCACGCCGGCCACGGCCCACCGGTGGTTTGCCACCATTCGTCGCCTCGAGGCCACGAATCCGGCCGCTGCCGCCGATGTGGCGCGCGCCCTGTTCGGTTCGCTTCCCCAGGATCAAGCGTTCGAGGCGTTGCCGCACAGCGTCGCACGCCTGCTCGCGTTGCGCCGCCGGTTCGAAACCCTGCACGGCACCGGGGCACCTGAAACCCGGTAGATCTCAGGCACGTTCGCGAAAACCAGAGAACCCAGCATCGAGCCAGACTCGCCGAATGGTTGCGGCTCGAGGGCTTGCTCTCTTCTACGAAGGGTTCTCGTCGCGTCTCGACGCCGCGCTCAACGCATCGGCCAGCGGCCGTCCGTGCCGGGCGCAGACGTGGGCCACGTGGGCGATGCGGCCCCGCAGGTGCGCGGGAAACTGGTCAACCTTGGCCCGGTTCTGCGCCTCCAGACCCGTTTTGCCGGCCTGGTGCAGAATGGCGCGCAACCGGCGTCGTTCCTGGCGGTTCACCGTAACTTCGCGGTTGACGACCAGGCCGGTCACCCGCTGGCATGAGCCGCGCCGCTGCGTGCGCACCTTCTTCTCGTTGAGCGCCAACCCCTCGTCGGCGACGATGGCGCGCACCCGTTTCAGCAGCGCCCCGGCCAGCACGCGGTCGCCGCTGAACGTCAAATCGTCGGCGTAGCGCGTATAGGTGAACCCCAACCGTTTCGCCAACGCGGCCAACCGGATATCGAGGCCGTAGGCGATGAGATTGCTGAGCGCGGGGCTCGTCGGCGCTCCCTGCGGCAGCACACGGCGGCGGGTCAGCGGCAACCGGGTCGTGCACAGAAAAGCAAGGGCACGGGCGATTTCGACGGTGTACCCCAACCCGACCAGCAACCCGCACACGCGCGGAAAGGTGATCGACGGAAAGAAATCACGCAGGTCGCAGTTGATGACCACCTTCTTGCCGACATGGGGTCGCGCATTGCTGAGAATGCTGCGGCCGCGGCGAAACCCATGCGCAGCCGGATGCGGTTCGAGTTGATCGAGCAGTTCGCGCAGAATCCGGGTCTGTACCGCTCGCAAACGCGGTCTCGGGGCCATCAGCAACCGGATGCCGCCGCGACGCTTGGCAATTTTCTTTACCATGTAATTACACGAGTGTGAGCCATGCTGGCCGATGAAGGTACCAATGCCCCGGGGTTCGCTGAGCCAGTCGAGTTGTCGGGCATCGATCTCGAGCAGGCGACACAGGTCGTCGGTCCGCGACAGCAAGGTGGGGCTCCAACTGCCCAGGATGGTGCGAAACCGCAGATTTGCCACCACGTGGATCCCTTCCCCCTTCTTCGCAGCGAACCGGCCCGCAGCCCCATCTCCAACCGGTTCTCGCTGGTGTGGCCACGGCCAAACGTCGGCCCCGCCCCACCCCGCGCCCCGGCACGACAACGTCTCGCGATCGATCACCCTCCGAAAAACAATCAGAAGAGGCGGCAGGGGGCTGCAACACCGCCTGCTACGTGCTTCGTGGGGGTATATCGGGAACACGCAGTGGGCCCGATATACCCCCACGAAGCCCCAGGCTAAGTCGATCTCAGAGCACGCACGACGGAACATCGTGCCGGCACGAAGCCCCCAACACCCTGCCGCCTCACCTCGAGGTTACCGTGGCCACCGGCGGGCGTCAAGGTTGCTGCGACTGGGGCAAAAGTGAACCTTCACTCAGCAATCATCGGGTTCTCACGTCTGATGCTTCTGTGCGCTGAGGGCGCAACGGCCGGGTTAAACCCTGTCTCGGCGTGCCGCCAACGTTTCGGCGCATTGGGTTCTCCGGTTGACCTACCCACACGAAAACGCTTGGTTCTTT
>CAZADH010000203.1:0-11458 GCA_964483805.1 uncultured bacterium | reverse complement strand
CTGTTGTTGGCGCTGCGAGCGGTTCCAGACCTGCAAGATCAACTGGTACCGGGGAGAACGCCATTTTGAACGCCGCAACTGCTGCACCTATTGCCAGAATTTCTGGGAGTGTCACAAACTCTTCCTCCAGGGTGAGCCGCAACCCTCACTCGAACCTCCGCCGAAGGCCTGAGGCCAACCGCCCCGGTTCCTGGCCGGCGATCGGCCACCGTCGGTCGTTGCTGGGAAGAGCGATCCTGGTCGCGATCGTGGGGTTGGTGGGCGGGTGTTGGCTGCCGGCGGTTCACGCCGACCTGACCTTTCAGGGACCCTCCGGATTCGTCCAGGTGCCCTCGCACCAGACGATTCACGTCAAGCAACTGGAGTTCGCCGCGCACGGCCGCATGGCACGGGTTCGCCGCGGCACGACCGAACGCGCACTGACCGATGTCAGCCTCGGGTTTTCGCCCATCCGCGATTTTGAACTGGGAGTCGAAAAGCTCATCGACAACCGACTCGGCGCGGGAGACCAGGATCCGGACCCCACGGTCAACTTCAAGGTCCGCTTCGCCAACATCCCGGGCGAGTTTGCCAATACTGCGCTGGGATGCGTGCTCGACACCAACCCGAACAACTACCATACATTGTATGTCACCGTCGGCGGGTGCGGTATTGGTTGGAACTTTGGCGGCAACCCGGGCTCGGGCATCGCCCACTACGGCAAGTACGACCGCGGCCGCAAGGCGCCCCAGGCGTTCACCTTGCTGCTCGGCGCCGAACTCAACCCGGGGCAGCCGGGGGAGCGCGGTTATCGGTCACACTATCTCGTCGACTACAACGGCGACGTATTCTCGCTCGGGTGGCGGTTCAAGAGTCATCGCGGCTTCTGGTGCGATGCCACCGTGTCGAGCAAGACAACGTATGACGATTTCTACGACTACCAACCGCTGAGCATCGGCCTGGGCGGCATTTTCTGAGCGTGCCGGCTCACACCGTGGGCGGGGCCAGGCTCTCGCGGAACTGCCGCACCACGGCGTTGATGTGGCGCATCAACGAGGTGAACCGCGTAAAGAACGGCACCCGCGTCACCTCGGCATAGTATCGTTCGGCCTGTTCGTTGAGGCCGAGACGTCGCGAGATCTCACCGGCGAGAAAACAGGTGACGACAATGCCGCGCTCGCCGAGGTGATCCATGCCGGGTTCCATCTGTGCGTAGATTGCGTTCTCAGAAGGGAACCGGCCATTGGTCATGAGATACGGCTTGTAGACCCGAATGATGCAGGCCAGCGCTTGTTCCAGAGCCTGCCGTTCTTCCTTCTGGTGCCCGATGCGTCGGCACAACCAGGCGGCCTTGAGAAAATACTCGCCCGCGAGTTTGAGCGCACTGCGCACCTTGAGTTGCTGCGCGCACAACGCCGCCAGTTCGAAACTGCGCACGCCGTGCAGCATCGTGCGCTCGCCGCTGAAAGCGAGACCGAAGCTCGTGTGCCTGCGTTCCTCGAACAAATCGGGATTCTGGAAAGCCTGACGTTGTTGGTCAAGCACCCGCACCGACGCAAACTGCCCGGCCAGATAGGCAAACAGGCACGTCGGACACACCATGATCGAGTACAGTTCGGGGTGCATGGTGCCTTCCGCCAGAGGGCAGAAGTCGGTATCGAGCTCGGTTACGGGAAACCGCCACAGCTTGAACCGGCAGGTACGAAACGACGTGCCGCACACGGGGCACGTCAAGAGAACGGTGCGCAACAGCGGATTGCTGACCTCGTCGGGCGCCATCTGCCCGTGGCGCCCCGCCCCCGGTTGTTCGGGGGGCACGTCCTGGGCGTCCTCGCGGTCGAGCAACTCGGGTTCTTGCGTCAACTGGTGGAACGTGGTCACCAGGCGAGGGATTTCGATCGGCTTCAGCAAGAGAGCGATCGCTTGATGCAACACACACTTGACCGCCAACTCACGGGTGAACGCCGCTGAAAGAAAGACCAGTTTTGCGTCGGGCGCTTTCAGCTTGGCGCGGGCCGTGATGAGATCGAGATCGGGTGGAATCCCGTCGAGGTCGACGAACCACGCCACCGTCGGCATCGTCGTCGACAGGTTTTCGAGCTCGTCAAGTGAGTGGGCCAACCGCGGCCGAAAACCAAACTGACGCACGGTGATTTCGACCAGTGCCTCACAGTAGGGGTCTTTCGAGAGGATCAAGCAGGCTCGGGTCGGTGATGCCATGAGAAATCGGTCTCCTGCCGGGACGAAATTGAGCAGATGCACGGCCGTCGTCTCGGCACGAGTATACCGCAATTGCCACCCGGTCACACCGGTGGCCGACCGAGTCAGCCAACAGCCAACCGGACGCTGGTCGCGCCGACCGTGCTGTGCTATGATTCATCGATTCCCGGCAACCGGTGCATTCGAGCCACCGGAAGCGCGCGAGGCACGACAGCCACACAGGAGGGCCGATGATGCGCCTGGTCACCGCCGACGAGATGAAAGCCATCGATCGTCACGCCATCGAGCAGGTCGGCATTCCCAGTGTGGTGCTCATGGAGAACGCCGGGATCAAGACGCTCTTCACCCTCGAGAAGGTGCTCGGCTCCTTGCCCCGACACCGGTTCACGATCGTCTGCGGACGCGGCAACAACGGCGGCGATGGCCTGGTCGTGGCCCGCCACCTGGTGAATCATCAACTGCCGGTGCACACATTCGTCGTCGGCGACGAAAGCCGCTTGAGCCCCGACAGTGCCGCCAATCTCAAGATGCTGCGAGGCGCGGGTTACGAGCCGATTTTCATGCAGGGTCCGGAAGACCTCGACCGGTTGCGGGTTGCTCTGGAGTTCTCGACGATCGTTCTCGATGCCCTGTTTGGCACCGGGTTCGCCGGCCAGATCGAGGGGTATGCGGCCGAGATCGTGCAGATCATCAACCGGGGTCGCGCGACGCGGGTCTCGATCGACCTGCCGTCGGGCGTCGACGCCTCGACGGGGCAGGTTTCGGAACCCACGGTCGAGGCGGCGATCACCATCACCCTCGGCGCCCCGAAGATTGGTTTGTATTGCTTCCCCGGGCGACAATACGCTGGCGACATCTGGGTTGCCGACATCGGCATACCGCCAACCTCATTTGCCGCCGTCGCGAGCCGGCTGACCCTGCTCGATCGCGAACTGGTTGCGAGCCTGTTGCCAGAGCGCTCCGACGATAGTCACAAGGGGTCCTTCGGCCACTGTCTCATCCTGGGCGGGTCCGGCCGGTATCCCGGCGCTGCTGTATTGACAACGTATGGCGCACTGCGGGCCGGCGCCGGTCTGGTGACACTCGGGGTTCCCGAGCCGTTGCTGACCCGCACACTGCCCGGCCTGCTTCCTGAGACGGTTTTGCGCGGATTCCCTGCCGAGGCTGAATCGTTTGCCTTGCAGGCGCAAGACGTGCAACGCCTCGCCGGCACGGCAACCGCGCTGGTCGCCGGAATGGGCTGGGGGCGGGGGCGCCAGCAGTCCGAGTCGCTCACGCACCTGCTGCGACACTGGGCCGGCCGACTTCTGCTCGACGCCGACGCCCTCAACGCGGTTGACAACGTGGCCCAACTGGCCGATTTCGCCGGGCCCCTGGTGCTCACCCCCCATGTCGCCGAGTTTGCGCGCCTACTCGGGGTCACCGTGGCAGCGGTGCGCGCGAACCCGGTGCAACTCGGCCGTGATTTCGTGCAGCGTGTTCCCTGCGTGCTGGTGCTGAAGTCGGCCACCACCATGGTGTTCAACCGCGACGGGCACATGCTGTTGTGTCCACAACCGAACTCCGGCCTGGCCCGCGGCGGCGCCGGCGACCTGCTGGCCGGCTTGATCGGCGGATTCCTGGCCCAGGGCGTCAACGATATCGCTGCCGCCGTGGCGGGCGTCATGGTGCACGCCGAGGCCGCCGAAATCACCCGTGCCGAACTGGGCGCCGACGCCATGACCATCACCGAAGTGGCGGCCGCCATACCCCGTGCGTTGAAGCGCATCCGTGGTCAGGAGCAGAGCTCGGCATGACGCAATCACCGTCGCCACGGCTCCCCTCACCGATCGCACCCCGCCTGCGTTTTCGCTGGCTGGCGTCGGGAAGCAAAGGCAACGCCGGACTGCTGGTGGCCAACGGTCGCCCGTGGCTGTTCGACTGCGGCATCAGCGCCCGGCGACTGGTCATACTCCTGGGCGAATGCGGTTTCTCTCCGACCGATCTGGCCGGGATCGTGCTCACGCACGACCACAGCGACCATATTTCGGGGTTGGCGCGGTTTCGCCAACGGTGCACGGCACCGGTCTACGCAAGCATGGGCACCATCTCGGCGTTGCGAGCCCGCCAGGTCGAGATCGAGAGTTTCATCCGTCTCGAAGACGGCAAGAGCGGCAGCTTCGACGGCCTGACCCTGACACCGTTCCGCCTCCCACACGATGCCTTCGAACCCCTCGGTTTTCGCGTCGAGTGCCGCGGAGCGACGCTCGCACTGGCCACCGACGTCGGTCGCATGACGCCCGAGATTCTCGAGCACCTCGATCACTGCGACCTGTTGTGCATCGAAAGCAACCACGATTTGCAATTGCTGCAGCGCTGCCGCTACCCCGACTGGCTCAAAGCGCGCATTCGCGGCTACCGTGGTCACCTCGCCAACAGCGAGACTCGCGACGCGCTCGCCCGGCTCGGGCAGATGCCATACAGCGTATTGCTGGCCCACGTCAGCGAAGAAGCCAATACGCCGGCGCAGATCACGTCGACACTGCAACCAGTGCTCGCCCGCACAGCATGGGCGATCGCCAGCCAGGACGAACCGTCCGTCTGGATCGAAACACGGGAAGCCCCGCCACCTGCCCTGGTGCACCCTGGCAAACACCCGCGCCCCCGCCAACCTGTGTTACCATTCGATGAGCAAACGGGGCCGACTGAGTGCCGGCTCTAGCTGCGATATGCCCATCCACGCGCCCTCGGAGCCACCGTTGTGTTGATCGATATCCTGATGATCGGTAAGATCGGCGAACGCGGATACCGCGATCTTGCCGAAGGCTATCTGCGCCGATTTCAGGACCGGGCCCGCTGCCAGATCGTGCACTGCCGGGACGAAGACGAAATGGCGCGGCGAACGACCGGACAGGGCGCCGTGGTTGCTCTCGACGAACACGGCAAAACCCGTGATTCCATGCAATTCGCCAGGTGGCTGACCACCTGGCTCAATGCCGGCACGCAGCGGTTGACCTTCTGTCTTGGCGGTGCGGCCGGACTCGACCCACGGGTGCGGAACACGGCACGCGAAACGATTTCGTTGTCACCCTTCACCTTGAACCACCAACTGGCTCTGCTGGTGCTCGTTGAGCAACTCTATCGCGGGTTCAGTATTCTGGCCGGCGAGCCCTACCACAAAGCATGATACGCCTCTCCCACCACGCCTTCGGCGAAGTGAAATCTCTGATCAAGAGCTATGCCGGGATCAACCTCGATCTCATTCAAGAAAAAGGGTTGATCGAGAAGATCAACCGGAATCTGGCTACCCGCGGGTTCACGAATTTCGACGAGTATTACGCGCTGTTGACGTCGCCTCAAGGGGAACAGGAGCGCGACGAACTGATCAGCCTGGTGACGGTCAATGAAACCTACTTCTTCCGACACCCGGCACAGTTCAGGCATTTGTTGGAAGAAACACTGCCCAATCTCGCCAGCCAACGAAGCCAAGGCAGCGTGCCGGCGCGGTTGCGAGCCTGGAGTGCCGCCTGTTCAACCGGAGAGGAACCCTGCTCCATGGCGTTCATGGTCGAGCAGTTCAAGAGACGGCGCCCCGAAATCGGCATCAGCATCGTCGCCAGTGACATCAACCGCACGAGCCTCGACAAAGCGAAGTCCGGGTTGTTCCGTCAGCGCTCGAGCCGAACCCAGACCGACGAGATCCTCCAGCAGTTTTCGGAAACCCCATTCATTACGGCGAGAAACGACGGATGGCAGGTCGATCCGGCGATCCTTGCCCACATTCAGTGGAAACGGCTCAACCTTCGCGACTTTTCCGCATTGCAGTCGCTGCGGGGGTTGGATATCATCTTTTGCCGTAACGTTCTCATCTATTTCGACGAACCGTTCCGTCTCGAGCTGCTGGCCGTGTTTCATCAGTTATTGAATGACGGCGGCGTGATGTATCTCGGAGAGTCAGAAGCCCTGCCGATGCGCCAGGAGCTGTTCCAGCCCTGTCGCAGCATGAACACCTACGTTTACACCAAGCGCGCCACAGCCAATGGCGGTGCGACCACACCACCACCGCGCCGACAAAACCCATGAGCGACCCCAAATCAAAAAAAACGATTCGTGTACTCGTCGTCGATGATTCGGCGTTCATGCGCACGGCGATCGAGCGTATGTTGAAAGACGATCCGGGCATCGAGCTGATCGGTTCGGCCAGCAACGGCAAGGAAGCCGTCGAAAAAGCGGCGCGTCTGCGCCCCGACGTCATTACCATGGACGTCGAGATGCCGATCATGGACGGGCTGCACGCGGTCAAGGAGATCATGAAACTGGTGCCAACACCGGTGGTGATGGTCAGCTCGCTCACGCTCGACGGCGCCAAGGTGACCCTCGACGCCCTCGAACTGGGTGCGGTCGACTATGTCGCCAAGCCTGGGTCGACTGTTTCGCTCAACATCATGGGGTTGCGCAAAGAACTGTTGATCAAGGTGCGGGCTGCCGCCGAGAGCAAGCCGCAGGTCAGCCGTTTGCGCATCGTCCCCTATTCATCAGGAAAATCGGGATCCGGCCTGGGCGAGCCCAATACCCAGATCGACTGGGTCGTGCTCATCGGCGCATCGACGGGTGGTCCACCGGCAATACAACAGATTCTCACGTCGCTGCCGCCGAACCTGAGTGCCCCGGTGATCATTGCGCAACACATGCCCAAGAGCTTCACCAACACTTTCGCCCAGCGGCTGAATGCCCTGTGTGCCATCCGGGTGAAAGAGGCGGCCGACGGCGAGGTGCTGCAACGCAGCGTGGTCTACGTCGCCCCTGGCGACCTGCAGACCCGCTTCGAGCGCACCAGCGACGGGCGGTTTGTCTTTCGCATCGGCGCCGACCCGACGCAACAGTATGCACCTTGTATTGATATGACCTTCTTCTCGGCCACCGAGGTGTTCGGCAAGAAGATCATCGGCGTCATCCTGACCGGCATGGGCGCCGACGGCGTCCGCGGTCTCAAGAACATCCATCTGTTGGGTGGATTGACCATCGCCCAGGACCGGGCGACCTCGGTCGTCTACGGCATGCCCCGCGCCGCCCTCGAGGAGCGCGTGGTGACCCGTATTCTGCCGATCAACGACATCGCCAAGGAGATCGACCTCGCCCTCAAGGGCGGCCTGATCTGAGGCGAACCGCACCGCAGGTCGCGTGGCAAAGCAAAACCCCCGGGTCGATGACCCGGGGGTTTTGCTTTGCCTTACTGAAGGATTACTTGTTCTTCAGTTCGTTGATGAGGTTCTTCACGCTCATCTCGACGGCCTTGCCGAAACCACCCTCGCTGTAGACCGCGAAGTTGATGGCGGTCACAACGTGCTGGGCGATCTCAGGGCTGTTGTTGGTGCGAACGAACTCGGCCAGGCTGTTGGTGTCGCCACTCTGCAGGTCGGCAACAATGGTCTTCACCGCAGACTTCTTGTAGTAATCGAAGCACATCTCGTCCCACATGGTGTCTGCCGCAAAGGCCAGTTTGCCATAGGCTTTGTCGAACGAGGCGCTGCTGGTCGGGAAGTAAACCGCGATGCCCAATGCATTCTTCATGGTGTAACCGGTGCCCACGTTCTCGACAACGCTCTTCTTGGCAGCGTCGATCAGCTTCTGGGTCGCCGTCTTCATCGCCTGATCGTTGATGCTCTTGTTGAGCAGGGTGGCCAGATGGATCATGTCGATGTTGGTGCGATAATAGAACTTCTGGACCTGCTGCAGCGCGGTCTTGAACTGAGCGGCATAGTTGCCGGCCTGCGCGGCTTTGGCGAAACCGTCGATGGCATCTTTGACATTGCCGAGCTCGGCGGTCTTGATCAATGAGGTGGTCACGTCTTTGGTGCCGAAACAGCCACCGGTGTAGGCTTTGCCAAACTCTTTGACCATGGCCTTGCCGAACTCTTCAGCGCCCATGCCGGGCTTCAGGGTGGCGAGCATGTTGTCGTAGGGATAGCCGTCGCCGGGTTCGGTCTCTTCGGAGGCCATGATGTAGTCACAGTTGTCTTTCATGACCCAAGCGACTTCGGCCATCTGCATCAAGCAGGCGTCCATGGCCAGGATGTCGATGTTGTGACCGAGGATCTTCTTGATCTCGGTGCAGGCGATGCCGAGCTGCTCGGTGGTGATGTGATTGCCGGTCAGATCATCGTAGCTGATGCCCTTGGTGATCGCGCTGGTGGCGTTCTTCCAACCGGAACCGTGGTTCCAGACGATGAACATGTAGTGCTTGGCGGGGTAGTTGTCTTTGCACCACTGGGCGAACTCGACGAACTTCTTGTAGTCGCCCATATCGACGGAGCCGAGCTCCTGGATGGTCTTGATGTTGCCCTTCTCGACGTATTGGTACGAGCAGGTGTTCGACTCACGATCGGTCATCGACACGATATTGAGGATATCGCTCGAACCCACGCGCGCCATCTGCTCGAGGTTCGACACGGCGAACGGATCGAGGTTGTTGTGGCCGTTCAAAAAGACGGCAAAGGTCCACTCTTTTTCGGTGGCCGCATAGCTGGGGGTTACGAACACGGCGATCATTGCCACGACTGCCAGGATACTCAATACTCGCTTCACGACTTGTTCCTCCTGATCGACTTATCGGCCCTGGAAACCAGGACCCGCTACCAGTGATACTCGCCAGAACTCATACCGTCAGGCCCTGCGGCGATTGCCGCAAACCACGAAAAACGACCTGCTGGAATTATGCTGTAATCTTAGCAAACAGGAGTCCCGACTGGCAACTGTTGCACCGGGATAATTTCTCGACCGATGTACTCCGCACCACAAACTGATTTGCACCGTCTCTCGTCACACGGTTTATGCGTACGGATCCCGAATCTTGACACCGTGGTGCAGGCCGGGCTAGGGTCAGCAGGGCTTCTTCCGAACTGCATCCATGCAAAAATCCACGCGAATGGTCAACAACACACACGTCTTGGCAACAAAGCGTTGCGCAGCAGGCGGTGACGCGGCACGGTGCCCGACCACCATGCGGCATCGGCGCCTGCGCCTGGTCGCGTTGCTGTGCGCGTGCTGGACAACACTGTGGGTGACCGGTTGCCCGGGCGACAAACCTTGGAACCCCTACGGCGACGTCGTCGTTCCACCGCCGGTCATCGGTGCCACCGGTATTCGTGGCATCGTCGCAGCGCTGGTTACCGGCTCCACCGGTCAGGCCGCCACCTATGGCCTGGTACTCGGCGCCTCGGTGTACCTCGAGAGCGAGCCAGCCAATCGCGTCTACAGCGGAGCCAGCGGGGTGTTTCTGCTCGCTCCGGTGAACCCGGGCCTGCACACGGTGATTGGTGCGTTCGCCTCACAAACCGCGACCGGCATCGATTGGTACAAGGCGATGTCGCAACCCGTCCTTGTCGTTGCCGGCACTGTCGCCAGTTTGCCCGACGTGCCGCTGCAACTGAAGCTCGCCCGCGCCAATGCATCCGGCACGGTCGTCGATCTGGTGACGCAACGACCGGTCACCGGCGTCACGGTGACGACCTGGGGCGAAACGACGACCACCGGCATCGACGGCTTCTTCTATGTCACAAATCTGCCGGCAGGCGCCACGCTGACCGCGCAACTGACGTGTTCCGGTTACCAACCGCGATCCGTGACGGCAGCCATCGTGGCCACACTCACCGACCTCGGCCGGGTTGGTCTGACCCCACTGAATATCGCCAGCATGACCAACAGCCTCACCCCGCAAATCTCGTGGGCCAGCGGCAGTTTCGACCGGCTCATCGTCTACGAAGGTGACCAGGTCTATGCGCTGGGCAACAACCTGCCGGCGCGCACGCCATCGGTCTGGGAGATCCGCGCCGGCACCCACCGCGTCAGCGGGCCGGTAACCTTGGGCACCATTCCGAGCGGAACGGTCCAGATCGTGCCAGCCACGGCAACACCAGCACTGGTCCGTGGCGAGCCATACACTGTATTCCTGTCGTATGCCGTTGCCACCCTGACCACGGCCACCACCGCCAGCGGCACTGTCAGCACCGCCAGCGGCACGGCCACCACCACGCCAAGCCTCGTCTGGACCCACTTCGAGCGGGGGTTTGTTGCCGGCAGCGGCGACGTCACCTGCGTCGCCTCCGGGGTTGCTTCGGGAACCGCCCTGGCCACCATCACCGCATGGCCCTGATGGTCGGGCGCGCTCAGGGATGCGCCTTGCACACCACCTTGCCACTGACGTCGAGCGAGTAACTGCACGGACTGTTGGGCGGCATCTGCAACTTGAGGTTCAGCGCCGCCAGGTTCAAAGTCTTCATCGGGGCGTTCTGGATGGCATACATCTGCAGCGCACTGTGAATCTGCTGCTTGTTGACACCGCAGACGGCCGCGCTGGCCGCATCGATCGGGGTGGCATTGGGCCCGGCGCCGGGCACGGCCGGCACCCCGCGGTTCATCATCTGCAACGCGCCAACCATGCATCCGGCCACGATCAGCAAGGTCACCACCAGCATCACGATCGATTGCCCACGTCGGTTCATCGGTTCTGCTCCATTCTCAGCGGCCATAACGCGTCGCCCGCAACGCGCCTTCATCGGACACCAAACGACAGAGGTCGGGGTCGCGCAACACGTCGGCAACCGGCATTTCGCGGCCGTCGACGGTCATGGTTCCCGACACGAGACGAATGCCATGGCTGTAGTCGACGTAACTCGCCGCGTGAATGTTGCTCAACGGTTGAATGTGTGAACCATTGGGCGAGTGCCAACCGTAGATGACCACGTGATTGGGCCGCTGGGGGATGAGATTGCTGATGACCACGTCCTTCTTGGCTCCCACCGTCAACGCGCCGAGCGGCTGACCGGCCCGTTGGGTCTCGATCATCCGCTGGTGACGCTCGGTCGTGGCCAGTGCCCCGCGCTCGCTGCCGATCGGTTGCGGATTGAGACGCACCTGCGCTTGCGCAGCCACAACGTTGACGATCTGGCGCGTCGGCAGGATGCACCCGGCACGGTCGGCAATCGCCTGCGCCGTCTGCGGCATCATCGGCAACCGGATGAAATCGGCATCGGTGCCCACGCAGAGATAGTCGGGCAACACCCGCACCGTCCCGGTGTGTTCGCGGCCATCGCGTCCGCGCGCCGTCACGCGCACTTCGCGGAACCGCCGCATGAAGTCAGGGACATTGCCGCGGGCAATCTCGTCGAGGATCGCCCGTTCCCGCTGGGCCGCCGGCATCGCCCGCAATCGGGCCATGAACTCCGAACCCGTGGGGGCGTCGGCGGGCCGTGCAGGGAGGCCCAGGGAACCACCGCCGCCT
>CAZADH010000202.1:0-11505 GCA_964483805.1 uncultured bacterium | reverse complement strand
GAAGGCCTGGACCTGATCGGAGGTCAGTACGATCAACTGAGCGGTGGTCAGTGCACCGGTCTGAGACGAGTTCAATGCGGCAATCTGGTCGGTCGACAGGGTCGCCAGATCCGCTGTATCAATGGCGCGAATCTGGGAGGTCGTCATCGCTGCGATATCATCGGTGTCAAGCACCGCCATCTGCGCGGCACTCAATGTTGCGACCTGGGTCGACGTCAGAGCCTTGACCTGATCGGTCGATAACGCCGACACATGATCGGTAGTCAATGCCGAAATCTGCTGTGTTGTCATTGCCGCCAGATCGCGTGTTTCGAGCTTGGCGACCTGGTCGGTGGTCAAGTTGTTGACCTGGGCGGTCAACAGAGCCTTCACCTGGTTGGTCGTCAGCGCGACGATGTCATCGGTGCCGAAGGCCTGAATCTGGTCGGTCGTCAGCGCCGTCAGTTGCAACGTGGTCAGTACGGCCGTATGCGCGGTCGTCAACGCAGCAATCTGGTCGGTCGTCAGCGTGCCCAGGTCCGCCGCGTCAATTGCCTTCACCTGCGCCGTCGTCATCGCCGCAATATCATCGGTGCCGAGCTGCGCCATCTGCGCTGCATTCAACGCCTGGATCTGCGCCGACGTCATCGCCCGCACATGATCGGTTGACAATGCCGCAACTTGGTCGGTGGTCAGCGCTCCGATCTGCTGCGTCGTCATGGCGGCCAGATCACGCGTCTCGAGTTTCGCAATTTGATCGGTAGTCAAACTGGCCACCTGAGCAGTTCTAAGCGCCTTGATCTGGTTCGTCCCCAGTGCCACAATGTCGTCGGTGCCCAGGGCCTGAATTTGATCGGTGTCCAATGCGTAGAGCTGCGCGGTCGTCAATGCGGCGGTCTGGGCCGTGGTCAGCGCCGCGATTTGATCGGTGCTCATCGAGACCAGATCTGCTGTGTCGATCGCCTTGATCTGCGAAGTGCTCATCGCGGCGATGTCATCGGTGCTCATCGCCTGGAAGTGGCCCTGTTGGAGCGCGGCGACCTGCGTGGAGGTGAACGCACGAATCTGATCGGTCGACATCGCGTCGATCGCGTCCGTGGTGAAGGCTTGGACCTGAGCCGTCGTCATGGCTGCAAGATCGCGGGTCTCGAGCTTGGCGACCTGATCGGTGGTCAAGTTGTTGACCTGCGCGGTCGTTAAGGCACGAATCTGCATCGTCGAGAGCGCCACGATGTCATCAGTGCCGAAGGCCTGGACCTGATCGGTGGTCAGTCCGTTCAACTGAGCGGTGGTCAGTGCTGCGGTCTGTGACGTGGTCAATGCGGCAATCTGGTCGGTCGACAGGGTCGCCAGATCCGCTGTATCAATGGCCCGAATCTGTGCGGTTGTCATCGCCGCGATGTCATCGGTACCCAATACCGCCATCTGGGCAGCGCTCAAAGTCGCAACCTGCACCGACGTCAACGCCTTGACCTGATCGGTCGACAACGCCGAAACGTGGTCGGTGCTCAGAGCCGCAATCTGCAGTGTGGTCATTGCCGCCAAATCACGCGTCTCCAACTTGGCCACCTGATCGGTACTCAGATTTGCCACCTGCGTGGTGGTCAGGGATTTTATCTGCAGCGTCGACAAAGCGACGATGTCTTCGGTGCTAAAAGCCTGAATCTGGTCGGTCGACAACGCCGCCAACTGGTTCGTGGTCAACACTGCCGTGTGGGCAGTCGACAACGCCGCAATCTGATCGGTTGACAGCGATGCCAGGTCGGCCGCATCGATGACCTTCACCTGGAACGTCGTCAGCGCGGCAATGTCATCGGTTCCGAACGACTGCATCTGCACCGCGCTCAACGCCCGAATCTGCGTCGACGTCATCGCCCGAATCTGATCGGTCGACAACGCCGCAATATGATCGGTAGAAAGTGCCTCGATCTGGAGGGTGCTCATTGCTGCCAGATCGCGGGTCTCGAGCTTCGCCACCTGATTCGTGGTGAGGTTGTTCACCTGGGCAGTCGTCAACGCCTTGATCTGGGTCGTCCCCAGCGCAATGATGTCATCGGTCCCGAATGCCTGGATCTGGTCGGTTGAGAGACCTTGCAGTTGAGCCGACGTCAACACCGCCGTTTGCGCCGTGGTCAACGCCGCAATCTGGTCGGTGGTCAACTTGCCCAGATCGGCGACGTCAATTGCCTTGACCTGCGCCGTGGTCATGGCCGCAATGTGGTCGGTACTCAGCGCCAGCATCTGATTGCTGCTCAGTGCTTGAACCTGCACCGAGGTCAACGCGCGCACCTGGTCGGTCGACAGCGCTTTGATCTGGTCGGTCGTCAACGCATCGATCTGTGCCGTTGTCATCGCCGCCAAGTCGCGCGTCTCCATTTTGGCAATCTGATCGGTCGTCAGGCTCGCAACCTGCCCGACCAACAGCGACTTGACCTGAGTGCTCGACAACGCAACGATGTCTTCGGTCGCAAAGGCACGGATCTGATCGGTGCTCAGCGCCTGCAATTGCGCCGAAGTCAGGACCGCGGTCTGTGAGGAGGTGAAAGCCGCAATCTGGTCGGTCGAAAGACCGGTCAGATCTGACGCGTCGAGGGCCTTGGCCTGCGCTGTCGTCAACGAGGCCAACTGATCGGTCGTCATCTGGGCGACCTGCGCCGACGTGAGCGCAGTAATCTGCAGGGTCGTCATCGCCTTCAACTGCGAAGGCAACAACGCATTGATGTTGTAAATCTGCAACGCCTGGACCTGCGTGCTGTTCAGAATGACCAGGTCGCGGGTTTCAATGGCCTGAACCTGATCGGTGCCGGTGGCACCGGCCCCCGCCAGGGGACTGCCGATGGCGGCCACCTGGTCGGTAGTCATCACCTTGTAATCGGCGGTCGTTAAATCCCTGATCTGCGTGGTTGTCATCGCAGACACTTGAACCGGGGTAACCCCTGTAATGATAGGAGCCATATTGAAACCCTCTTTTCTTTATCTCTGCACGCCCGGCCGGCCCGGCGCCATCGCGCCAACCTGCCCAGACTTCAGAGAGATTTCTTGCCCAACGTCCGTGTTTCGCGAAATCTGAGAGGGAGTAGTCGGCAGCAGATCAGACGAATCATGTGAACACACCGGCTGAATCGACATCTCGTGCAACACAACTCCCCACCTTGCTTGAACAACTCGCAATACGAGCCAGATCGAACGATCGTTTAGTCCTTGTAATCAGTTATCGGCACATCGATGCGTTTTCTTTATAGGCAAAACGCACTTTTTTTCACTTTTCTTTCTCTGTCGCCGCAAACCCTTATCAACAGACGATTTGCGCGAACAAGAAAAACGCCCCGACCGGTATGGCCGGGGCGGGTTCGTATAGTGAACGCGCGTAAACTACTTAATGGGCATCAAACGGTCGATGGCGAGACCATGGCCGGTTTGGCCTTCTGCCGTCGCCAGAACTCGAGGGCAAAGGCCGCGAAGACCCCGAACATGCCGGCAACCACCGTAGCCATGACCACGGTAACCGCCCGCGCCGGCTTGCTCTTGCGCTGCGGCGGCACGGCCCGATCGATGATCTCGAACTGGCTGCTTTCTTCCGATTCCGAGATTTTCGCCATCTCGAGTTGCTCGGTGAGAATACCAAACAACTTTTGTTTGACCGCCAGCTCACGCGTCAACCTCGTGTATTGCAGCGCCAACTCCGGCAGGTTCGCCAGCTTCGCCGACAGACTCGCGATCGCCGCCCGCAACACCTGTTGCCGGGCGAGTTCCGAAATGCGCTCGGACTCGACCTTGACCAGATTCGCCATGCGGCCGAGCGATTGCAACATACTGTCTTGCATGGCGACGGTCATCTCGCCGCGGGTGCGGTCGCTCTCGAGCTCGGCCATCTTCTGCACGAGCAGGCGGGTCTGTTCATCGAGGACCACGAGCTTGTGTTCGTCTTGAAAAGCCTTCAACGCCATCTCGGCGGCAGCCAGCTCGCCCGAGACCTTGGTCAACTGCTTCTCGATGAAGCGCCGCTTCTCTTTCTCGGGGCCCTTGGTCACCGTATTGAGCACCTCGGCGTACCCATTGGCGAGCGTCGCCGACAAGGTGGCATCGGTGGTCTCGACGGCAATGTTGATGAGGCCGGTCTTGGCATCCTTGGTGATGTTGGCAATGCCGGTTCCGAATGCTTTTAGCAAATCGTCACGCCGCATATCGGGCGACGGTTTCTCGCCGACGATGGCCGGATGCGTCGCCAGGTTGAAGTCGCGGATCATCCGTTCGGTCATGGTGTCGCTCTTGAGCAGCGACAGCAGGTAATCGGCCCCGCTGCCGCCCGGCGCCCCCATCGACAACATGCCGCCCAGCGACCCGCCGAGCAGCGCGGCCAGACCACCCGCGGCCCCCTGCCCTTTCGCATGCACGAACAACGTGGTCTGCGCCTTGTACTGATTCTTCAGGGTCAGGGTGTACCCTGCGGTGAGTGCGGCCACAATGAGAGGCAATACGATCCAGAGCTTCCAGTGCCGCAGGACCGTGCGGAACAGCTCGCCCAGATCGATCTCGTCGTCTTCAAGCCCGAGCGCGATTTTCTGCCGCAGCAATTCTTCGCGCAGGACGCGCTGAAGCTCTTCCTTTTCGGCCACAGGAACAGCGCCGCCCGGGGGCGCCTCGCCGGCCGGGCGTTTGTCTACCGGATGACTCATCGTCACTCTTCGATCAACTCGACGTTGGCGCGCGGCAACACACAGCGCTCCTTGCTGTCGAGCAACTCGATCTCGACGGTGCGCACCTTGGCCTCAGTCGCGATTTTTGCCGGTTCGACCGGCAGGCGCACGACCTTGGCGATCTTGCCGAAGTGCGGTTCGCGAATGATGCGCACGGGGCTGCCGACGTCCATGCCCAGCATCTCGTGGGTTTTCTTGTCGGACTCGAGCTTCTCGCCCTCGAGCGGAATCACGACCTCGGGTCGAATGACGCCCGCGCGAATCTGCGTGGCGCCATTGATGCTGGTCTTCTTGCCGGCATGCCGCGACAGCAGATCGAAGGTCTTGCGTGCCATGTTGATCTTGCCGAAGCCCTCGGTGACCACCAGGGTCAACCCCTTCTGCTCGGCACCGGTGATCGCCACGCCCAGATCATGACCGAGGAACTCCATCAGATCCTGGGCATCGAAACCGCCGACGACGATGCCTTTGACCCCGGTGTCGATCGCCTTCTTGATGCCGCCGGCGGTCACGAAACTGCCACCGACGATGATCTTGCCGGCAAACTCCGGCTTGATGCGGCTCTCGTCGAGCACATCGGTGGGCGAGGTCGAGGCCATCGCCAACGGCGCCGTAACTTCACCACCAATACCGAAAATACCTTGTATGTATGCCGCAATCGCCGCCATCTCGACGCCTTCGCCCGGGTAGATCTCTTCGACGCGACCATCGACATAGGCGCTGACCTCGACCGGAATCGGCGGCTCGCGCAGCATGACCTGCCCGGTGACATCCGATACGTTCTCGATCAATCCCTCGATCGGCGACGGCACCGTGGTTTTGAAGAATCCCCACAGGCCGGGGGTTTCGGCGATGATGTCACCCTTCTCGAGTTTGTCGCCCGCCTTCATCTTCATGTAGTCTTTGATCTCGTGCGGCTCGAGACCGAGCAGGTTGGCAATGTTGACCGCCTGCACGTTGCCGGGCAGGTAGGTGGCCGCCACAACCGTTTCGGCCTTGACCATCTCGCCCTTTTTCACCAGCACGTCGCCCTGCAGCGGCAACTTGCGGTCTTTCTTGAACATCGACTTTTCAACGACCTTGAGGCCGGGAGTATATGCATGTGCCATGGTTGTGTCTCCTCGCTCAGAGCGCCGGATACAGGTCGAGAACTTTGTTCCACTCGCGCAATTTGGCGATACGCGTGGCTTTGTCCTCGGGCAGGGTGAACGGCTGACGACCGCGGGTGTCGAAGATCAGTCCGACGACACCGCCGTTGAGTTTGGCCTCGAACGGCTTGTTCGGTCCGTTGCCCATGTCGAGACCGCCCTCGGGCGTCAATACAGCGTGGGCTGTTTCGCCGACCCCGAGTTTGATCAGATTCAGCTCACCGAAGTTGAAGCGCCGCTTGTCGGTCGACCCGTTGGGCAACTTTAATTCGACGGTCAAGGCCGGTGCGCCGTATTTCAAATTGCCGACCGGAGCAATACAAGTACCCAGATAAATCAGACAGTCTTTTTCGAAGACATCGAGAGCCGCCTTCTCGTGCACCTTGGCCAGCACGCCCAACTGCGGCATCATGAAGATCGAGTCGACCGTCAGGTCGGTGACGCCTTCGGGCAGGAAGCTGTCGATCATCATCATCGCCGACTGTGCGCGCCGCGGTGCGTGCGACAACACGCCACCGGAACCGATCAGCATGTTGAGGTCTTTGAGGTTGACCAGCGACTGGCCGGTCGAGGTCTGCGTAAATACATCGCCGATCGTGCGTTCTTGCTGTACGCCCTTGAGACCGACGGCCAGGCTCTTGTGCTGGTCGAACGACAACCGCAACGCCTCGCGAGCGCAGGCCTGTTCGACCACCAACTCTTCGAGCAGCGACGGAATCGTGGTCGGCCGGATCATCTTGTTCTTCACGCGGTTGCGCAGGTCGCGTTCGTCCATATCGAACGGCACCCAGCGCATGATTGCATCGATGCCGGCTTCGACAAACACGTTGCTGATCGAATAGCTCATGCCGTAGTTGGCACTCACCGACTTATTGTAAATACCTTGGAACACAGAGAAGACGTCGGTCGTGGCCCCGCCGATGTCGGCGCCGACCACGGTGATGCCCTTCTTCTTCGCAATCAACTGCATGATGTCGCCGACCGCGCCCGGCGTCGGCATGATGTCGACGTCGGTCATGCGCATCAGGTTCGGATACCCGGGCGCATGGCTCATGACGTGTTCGAGAAACAGATGCTGAATCTTGTGCCGCGCCGGCATCAGATTCTCTTTCTCGAGGCTCGGCCGCAGGTTGTCGGTGATGTCGAGCGCCACCTTCTTCTCGAGCCGGTCTTTGACGATCGGCCGGGCATCGACGTTGCCGGCATACAAGACCGGCAACTCGTATCCCACGCCCAGACGGGCTTTCGGACTCGCTGCCGCAATCGCTTCGGCCAACTCGACCACGTGCGAGGTCGTGCCGCCATCGACACCACCCGACAACAGAATCATGTCGGGGCGCAGATGCCGAATGCGCGCGATCTTCTCGTGCGGCAGACGACCGTCGTTGGTGGCCATGACGTCCATGACGATGGCGCCGGCACCGAGCGCGGCGCGGGTCGCCGACTCGCCGGTCATCGTCTTGACCACACCCGCCACCATCATCTGCAAACCGCCGCCGGCCGAACTGGTCGAAATGTAGATATCGACGCCCTTGTCGCCCTGGCGCGGCTTGATGATGTTCTCGCCCGTCTCGTCGAGGATTGGGCGACCGGCCAGCTCCTGAACCTCGGAGACGGCATTGAGCACGCCCTTGGTCACGTCTTCCGCCGGGGCTTCGACCGTCGTCGGCGCCTCGCCGCGAATCTTGAGGCGGTAGGTGCCGTCGGCTTCACGCTCGATCAAGATCGCCTTGGTCGTCGTGCTGCCACAGTCGGTAGCGAGAATACTCTTGATCTCTTCAGGCTTCTTCATGCGTTGTGTCACCTTCCTTGGTCAGCGGACGTCGGCGTCGGGGAACCTGCCCCACCCGCCGCAGTTTTAGGATCGGCCGCCACTGTGGGTGCCGCCGGCCCAGCATCCGCCTGCGTCTTGGACTCGTCTTCCCTGGCCATCGTCTCGATGGTCGTCAACAAGGTCTCGACCCGTTCGCGATCTCCCAACACCGTGTGCAGCTTCTCGACGCTGTCGGGATCGACCAACATGTCGAATACCGGCGTGAAGAACTGCACCAGCGAGGCTCCCACAAACGAGAGCGGTTTGCAGAACTCGAGAAGCAATACGGCGGGCACCGCCATGCGGCGCCGCACCACGCCACGGGCAAGGCTCTGCACGAACGCGTCGAGCTGCTCGGGGGTGAAGCGACCGGTGTCACCGGACTTCGGAATCGTCCACATGCCCATGACCGGTTACTCCTGCCGACTCACTCGCGCGTCCGTGCAGCCTGCCCCGTCAACCCATGCCAAGTATCTTGGCGTAGAGGAACTCGTGTAAGAGGAAATAGAACCGGCCGATCAACAACGAAATACGACCCATGACCGTCGCGCCGAAGGCGGCGCCGAACGAGATCATCAGGTAGAAGATACCAATGCGGGCCGTGGTGCCATACACCGCGCCATGGTGGTCGGTCGAGAAGAAGAAATAGAACAGACAGGCGATCGAGCCGATGACGAGGATCCAGTTCGAAGCCGAGGCCAACAGCGACGGCCAGAACGAATCACCCTGCACGAACAGCGGCACCATCGCTTTGCGCATCTGCGGAATCAGATACTCCTGCGTGCCGGTGACGATGGTCAGGCCCGTGCCCATCCCCATGACAAACGCGATGGTCACGCGGCTCATCCAGGAGACCGACGGCACCAGGCGGAACAGCATGAGGATGCCCAACGCCGTGGGGATCAACAGGTAGTAGTTCGGCTCATCGGTCAGGCCCCAGTACGACGGGATCACCTTGCGCAACAACTGCGGCTTCAAGATCTGGTGAAACTCGATCGAGCTGAAGTAGTAGCCGGCCGAAACACCGACGAAGAGATGTTCCATGAAGCGATACAACGGGTTGTCGCGCCACAGGAACGAGAAGATGCCGATGGTGACAATCGCGCCAATCCAGACAGTGATTGTTTCGTACATTGCTTCGTTCTCCTATTCCGTCAGGCGCGTTTCTTCTCGCGGCTGCGCTCGGCCAGATAGCCCGCGTTGCCAAGAAGAATGAACAGAATGATGACCAGGTGCGTGACCGATTGACTGTCCATACCCGATGTTGCAGTTCCCGGAACACCCACGAGCTTCTCGTATTCCGCCGCCCCCGGCATGCCACCGTTCATCCCCTTGAGCTGACCGGTCTGCACGTAGGTGTAGAAACGCGGAATGTTGACCGAAGTGCACCCCGCCGCCATCGGCCGATTGTGCTCCGACGCCAGCGAAATGTAGGCCTCGATGCCGCCCGTGCCGGCAGTGAAACTTACGATGATGCCGATGTCATCGAACCCGAACCGGGTCGGCTCACCCTCTTTTTTGGGCACGTTGTTCTTGAAGATCGCCATGCTGCGCGTCATGTTGCCGGCCTTGTCGGTCGGATACGGCGCCAGGAAATCTTTGACCAGACGCTTGATGTGAATCAACACGCCCGGCTTGTAACCGAGGTTCACGTAATCGATGCCCGCCTCGAGCTTGCGCGGCTCTTTGCCGGCAGCGCGCATCTTGGTCTCGTACATCTTCTTGCCCGACTCGATCGCCTGATCGGCCATGTCGCCACCGACCGGCCAGTTCGCCGTGCAGATCACGCGCTGCTTCTTCTCGAACATGTGCGCGATGATGGCGATGGCGCCCGGATGCAGCTCGGGCATCGAGGCCGGATCGTAATCGAACGACAGTTGATTGCGCTGCCCCTCGGGCAGGCCATCGACGAAGTCGAACAGCTTTTGCACGTTCACCGACGGCTTGATCGGGAACCCGATCGGTTTGACCATCGGCACGATAACGGCCACAGCAACGAAAATGAAGATGATGCGGCGATCGAGGGTCTTGAGGTTGATCAACCAGTCAATCATGGTTCGTCTCCTTACTCGCCGCCGAGATACGAGCGCTCAACACCCAACAGGATCTTGAGCGACGCCGACAGGTAACCGAGCGTAGCGCCGATCAGAATGGCGCTCTGCGCGGCACTGCTCGGCACGTTGAGGATCCACTCTTTGAGGCTGGCCATCGTGCCCATGCCCATCAACAGCGGATCGAGGTAGTTGCCCAGCGGCACGTTCCCGATCATGACCAGGAAGGCGGTGACCATCAGCAACGCGGCTTCCTGCGACTTCACGCGGAACGCGCGGAACGACGCCGACGCCACGAAGAACGCCAGCAGCGAGAACATCGTCGCGCTCGCGGCCTTGAAGATGCCGTCGAACATCACCTTCCACAGCTTGGTCAACCAGGCGAAAAACCCGGTCTGCAAGCTGTTGGGCTGCACTTCCATTTTGAGCGGCTGGTTCTTGTCATCGAGCACCGGCGTGCCGTCGTCTTTGAGAAACGCCACATCGACGCTATCGATGCCACCTTTGGGGTTGTTCTTGATCAACTCGACCTTGACCGGCTTGCCGGTCGGCGTGAAGACGTAGGTCTCACCCTGGGTCAGGGTCGGTTGAACCGGCGCCAGGAACCCCAACGTCGCCATGACCACGAAACCCACAATCAGTACGATATTGTAGCCGTAGCCGTCGACTTTTCGTTGAATCTTGTTGAAGTTGATCACCAACAGGCTCAGTGCACCGAGAATCATGGTGAACGCGTAGATGATCTGCGCCCACTCCGGCAGCTTGCTCTCGAGCTCTTTGACGCTCGGATTCGCGGTAAAGAACGACACGATCATGATCATGCCGGTGATGAAACATACGATCAGAGGCAGAGTGCGTTTTACGAACAACATGGTCTATGTTCTCCTGGATCAGTGCGTGAACGCGCTCAGGTAGGTCTCGGCCGCGCGCTGGAAGATCGATTTCGGCGCATCGGCTTTCGCCTGCGAATGCTGGGCATCGCCCTTGACCTGCTCGGATGCGGGCACAACCTTCTTCGGATCGGGACCCATCGTCTTGGGCGCCACGCTGGCCGCGACGGCACCCACGAGGATGGCCGCCATGATCAGCAGCTTCGACATGTCTTGGCCCTTGAGCGACCCGACTTCCTGCGGATTGCGCGACAGGTAGGCCGAGGCCGCGAACAGCTCTTCACCGATCAGGGTGTAATCGCATGCGGCGACGAAGAACGGAATCTGCGACGGCTCGGCCGTACCGGCGATCTGGATCGCACCGACCGAGTTGCCCGTTTCGGCAAGAATCAGCGACTCGGCGTAGAACGTGCCCAGGTAGAAGCACGCCGCCGGTTTCTCGCGCATCATGATGCCGCCGACACCCGCGACGTAACCGAACTGGTCGTCGGTCAGGTAGTTGATACGGTCGGCGCGGAAAGCGTCGGCGCGGCCCTTCTCGAGATACGCCTGCTTCACGACCTCTTGCGCCACCGACATGGTGAACGACCGTGTCATCGGCGCCCACAGCGGCGTGTCGTACTCGGCCGTCTTCTTGGCGACGTGACCCAGAATCGTCACGCCGGCGATCGTCTGAATGTCGTCCATGTCCATGATGCCCGGCACGTAGAGCACCGGCTTGCCCATTTCGGTGGCACGACCGATCGCGTCATCGACGGCAGCCAGACCGCCGATGCGACGAATGAAGTGCTGCTTGCCGCGTTGGGCGCTGAACGTATACGCACCCACGAACAGCAACAGGATGGTCACGATGATCAGGACGTTGACCCGCTCCCAGCGCAGGAAACCGGGAGCCTCACTGCCTTCACCACTGCCGGAACCCTGAGG
>CAZADH010000201.1:0-11511 GCA_964483805.1 uncultured bacterium | reverse complement strand
ACCCATTCAAGATTGGTCGCGGCAAATCGGCGTTGGCCAGCCTGCCCGAAGACGAAGAGAATTTCCCGGTAGCCACGTGGGCGCGGCGGGTCTTGACCGACGGCATACATCGTATTGCGCTTGAGAATGAAGCGATGCGTCGTTCCAGCCCGCCCGGCCACGCCCGCGGTTTCATGCCCGATGGATCGAATCTGCCGTGGGTCGTTCAGGCCCTCGAGACGCGGTCGCCCGAGCGGCACGCCGCCTGGATTCACCACGTTCGCGAGGCACTGCCTGATATCGTCTCAATCACGACGCACGAACGCGAAGAAGACCGGCATCGGTATCTGGTCATCGAGTATGCCAACGGACTCGTCGCGCCGGCCTGGTTGCTGTCCGACGGAACCCTCCGGTTGCTGGCGTTGACCCTGCTCGCCTACGCGCCGAACGTCGCCGGCACCTATCTGGTGGAAGAACCCGACAACGGCATTCACCCCCATGCCGTCGAGACCGTCTATCAATCGCTGTCATCGGTCGACGACGCGCAGGTGCTATGTGCGACCCACTCCCCGGTCGTTCTCGGACTCGCCCGCGCCGATCAGTTGCTGTGTTTCGCCCGCGACGAGAGCGGCGCGACCGACATCGTGCGTGGCGACGATCATCCACGGTTGGTCGCGTGGCAGAGCATTTCGGCCCCCTGCGCCAAGGAGATCCAGAGATGAAGACCGGGTTCGCACTCCCAATCAACATCGATGAGTTCCTGCGCGGCAAGATCGTCGAGGGCGAGCGACTCGAGTTCAAGGTCGGCTGGAACCCGCTCGCGACGTTACATACATTGTGTGCTTTCGCCAACGACGTCCACAATCTCCGGGGTTGCTATCTCGTTCCAGGCATTCCCAAGATCATGCGGGCCATGCGCGACAACGGTTCGCCGGCGCCGGAGTTCGAGTTCGATGACGATCACAGCTATTTTCAGGTCCGCCTGCCGGCCCATCCCGAGTTTGTGGCGAAATCTGCCGAGATCGGTGACCAGACCGCGGAAGTCACCGCGGAAGTGACCGCGGAAGTGACCCCCCAAGTCACCCCTCATGTCACCCCCCAAGTTGAGCAACTCATGGCCATTGTCAAAGGCGAAATGACGCGCGAGCAACTCAAAACTGCGCTAAAGCTGACTGACACCAAAAGCTTCCGCGAGTTGTATTTGCATCCCGCACTGGGTGCGAATTTTCTCGAGATGACCCTGCCCGACAAACCACGGTCGAATCGGCAGCGATATCGACTTACGCCCCAGGGTGTGGCCCTGATAGAACACCGCAAGAGGGCCAGAAATTCGACAGTCCGAGATGTTTCCACGGCATCGACAGGTGAGAACACCGCGGAAGTGACCGCGGAAGTGACCGCGGAAGTCACCGCGGAAGTGACCGAGCATGTTACCGGGCACGTCACCCCTCATGTGACCCCCCAAATCACCCCCCAAGTTGAACGGATCGTCAACGTGATCGAAGGCGAGATGAAGCGGGAGCAGATGCAAACGGCCCTCGAATTGACGGACGCAAAGAGCTTCCGGCAATTGTATCTGAATCCCTCACTCGAGTTGGGTTTGATCGAAATGACGCTGCCCGACAAGCCCCGCAGCAGCCTGCAACGCTACCACCTGACGAAACGGGGTCGGGCGCTCGTTCAAGCAAGAGGACGGTGATCGGTGCTCTACATTGACATTTCGATATAATCGAATCTTTTCGTAGTTCATGATATAGTTTCAGATATGACCGAAACTCGACTGATCGCCCGCGACCTGTATCTCCGCCGCATTGCGCCGTTCATCGACAAGCCGATCGTCAAGGTGATCACCGGCATCCGGCGGTGCGGCAAGAGCAGCCTGCTACGCCTGTTGCGGCACGATCTCGAAAAGCGGGGCGTGCCGCTGGCGAACATCGTCCACATCAACATGGAATCGCTCGCTTTCGAGCACATCACCGACCATCGGGCCCTGCAGCGGCACGTCGGCACGGCACTGGCAAAGAAGCGGGGCCGGTGCTACCTGTTCGTCGATGAGATCCAGGAAATCGAAAACTGGGAAAAGGCGATCGCGTCGTTTCTCGCCGACGAGGTTGCTGATCTCGTCATTACCGGGTCGAACGCGCACCTGCTCGCCTCTGATCTGGCCACGCGGTTGTCGGGTCGGCACGTCGAGATCCGCATGCTGCCGCTGGGTTTTCGCGAGTTTCTGAAGTTCCGCCGCAAGAAACCCGACGGTGCCGACCGCGACGACGAGTTTGCCCGCTTTCTGCGCTACGGGGGTTTCCCAGGTATTCACGCTTTTTCGTTGAGCGACGAAGTCGTCTTCCAGTATCTCGACGGGATCTACAACACCGTGTTGATGAAGGATGTCGTGCATCGGTTCGCCATTCGTGACATCAGTCTGCTCGAAAATGTCGTCCGGTTCATCTTCGACAACTGCGGCAACATCACGACCGCCAAGCGCATGGCCGACTACCTCAAGGCCCAAAAGCGCCCGGCGTCGGTCGAGACCATCCAGAACTACCTGTCTTTTCTCGAACGGTCGTTTCTCATCGCCAAGGCGTCGCGACTCGATTTGAAGGGTCTGCGCCTGCTCGAACTCTATGAAAAGTACTACGTGACCGACTTCGGGTTGCGGCACAGTCTGTTGGGTTACCGTTCGGACGACATCGGCGGCCTGCTCGAGGGTGTCGTCTATCTCGAGTTGGTCCGACGCGGGTTCACCGTGCACATCGGCAAACTCGAGCAACGCGAGATCGACTTCGTCGCCGAGCGCGACGGGCAACGCTGCTACTTTCAGGTTTGTTACCTGCTCGCCGACAAAGCGACGGTGGCCCGCGAGTTCGGCGCACTCGAGAGGATTCCCGATCATTGTCCGAAATACGTGCTGTCGCTCGACAAGTCCGGACCCGCCTATGGCAAAGGGCTGCACTGGCAGAATCTGGTCGAGTTTCTGGTTCATGAGTGAACGAAGCAAGCTGCGCCTCGTGCTGTGAAATGCGGCGCCGTCGCGCACCGTCGTGCTTTGCTTCCGACTCGTGAAACCAGTATTCTTGTCGCTGGAGACCTCTGAAAATAGCTGGGCAGACTTTTTCTGACCGATGCGAATGTCGTGGTGACGTCGGCGCGAACTGAATAGTGCACGCACTGCGTGCACTATTCAGTTCGGGTCACTGGCAGACCCATGTGGCGCGGTGTTCGGTGGGTTCCGCGACAAGGAGAGAATCGTGAAGGCGACGAAAAACCGAGAAGCAGCGCGGCCCACCCCTCAGGCTGACAAGGCCGTCCGCGCGGCCGCCCAAACAGCGGCGCGGCCGCGCCATTGCATGCCGCGCAAGGCCGCAGGCACCGCTCCCAAGAGCGACCTGCTGACCGACCTGCGCACGTTGATCGAGACCGCACGGAGCCGCGTCGCGACCCAGGTCAATGCGGCGCTGGTTCAGCTTTACTGGCATGTGGGCCAACGCATCCGTCAGGATATTCTGGGTGATGCGCGCGCCGGCTACGGCGAGCAGGTCGTCACGGAACTCAGCGTGCGCCTGGCGACCGAGTTTGGTCGCGGTTTCAGCCGGCGAAACCTGTTCAATATGATCCGGTTTTCAGAGGTGTTTGCGAACTTTCAAATGGTGCAGGCACTGTCTGCACAATTGGGATGGTCCCATTTTTGCCTGATCATGCCGCTTCGCGATGCGCTGCAACGCGACTTCTACGCCGAGATGTGCCGCATCGAGCGCTGGAGCACGCGCACCCTCGAACAGAAGATGCAATCGATGCTGTTCGAGCGGACGGCGCTGTCGCGGAAACCTGCGAAGTTGGCGGCTCGCGAACTGCGGCGGTTGCGCGATGAAGACCGGCTCACGCCCGACCTGATCTTTCGCGATCCGTATCTGTTGGGCTTTCTTGGCCTCAAAGACACGTATGCCGAGAAAGACCTCGAAGCCGCGATCCTGCGCGAAATCGAATCGTTCATCCTCGAACTGGGCGTTGGCTTCGCGTTTCTCGAGCGCCAGAAGCGCATCACCATCGACGGTGACGACTACTATCTCGACCTGCTCTTCTACCACCGCGGACTGGGTCGCCTGGTCGCGATCGAACTCAAGATCGGGGATTTCAAGGCCGGCGACGCCGGTCAAATGGAGTTGTATTTACGTTGGCTTGACAAATACGAGCGCCGGCCCGACGAGGATCATCCGATTGGCCTGATCCTATGCGCCGGCAAGAAGGAAGAAACGGTACGCCTGCTCGACCTCGATCGGCGGGGCATCAAGGTGGCTTCCTACTGGAGCGACATTGTGCCCAGAGAAGTCTTGCAGCGGAAATTGCACGAGGCCGTGCGCCTGGCCCGTGAACGGCAGGCGCAGGGCGCCGAGAGCGAGACCGTGCTCGCCAACATGCTGGCAGAGCGGCCGTCGCTGGCTTACGAACTCGACATCGCCCGCAGGCAACTGCAGCAAGAGCAAGGCATCAGCCATGCCGAGGCGAAGCGGCGTGTGACCGGACGCCGCGGAAAACCGGAATGAGGCGCGGTATCGCCCTCGCTGCCGGCCGGAGCATGCGCCCCTGCGTAAAGTAAAGATTTCGTAACCACGTTGTCAATCACTCTGGAGCCACAACAAAGATGAAGAAAATCGCCGAGTTCCTGAGTTCGTATTTTGTCGACCGTCTCGAAGCCGCACGCACGCTGGTTGTCTACGACCCGGCCCGGCGCTACCGCGGCGTGGTCCTCGGGCTGGCGCAGGCCGGACGCACCGTGGTCGACGCCAGTGAGTCGACGATCGCTGCACGCGAAGAAGCTGTCGAAGCATGGGCCGAACTGGGCCGGCATGCCAACCGCAACGGCCAACTCGTCGTCTATCTGCCCATCGCCAAACCCGGCACCGACGAGCAGCGGCGCACCGACCCGTTTCAGATCTTCGCGCTGGGCGGCGCCGAGTTCCCGCGCGGCGATGGCGAGACCTGGCGGTCGCTGTGCCAGCGCGCCGCCCCCGACAAGGTCGAAGCGATCAACCGCGTCTTCGACCAGGGCGAGCCCGACTTCGCGGTCATCGATCAGATCCTCGGCGAAGACGCCGCGTTCCCGACGCTGCAAACCCTTCTCGAGGCGCAGTCGACCGTCGAGATTCTCTGCGGACTGCTGGCGCCTGACCCCGCGCGCGAAGCGCGCCTGGCCGCACGCTGTGCCGAATGGTTGCCCGAACTGCGGCAACTCGTGCAGACCGCGCTGCAAGCGCAGTTTCCGGCCGGCCTCGGTGATCTGGGTTCGGCCCAGACCGAACTGGCGCGGCTGGTCTTGTTCAGTGAGTTCGTCTTCGATCTGCCGGCAACGGTGCCGCTGCCCGATGCATTGAGCAGCATGCCGCGCGCCGGCACGCTCGCGCGTGAACTCGTTTTCGCGGTTTGTCAGCGCCTGCGCACCACCGAAACAACGTGGGACCGCTACATGGAACTCGCCGAGCGGGTGGCGCGCGAGACCCAGGTCGAGCAGTATTTCTCCGAGGTCGTCGACCTCGGCGTGCGCGACACGTTCGCCTTCGAAGAACGCAACTATCTGCACGCTTATGCCGCTCGGATTCGCGCCGGCGACTACGCGGCGGCCAGCACGATCTGTCACGATCGCGAGCAATCGATCTGGGTGCGGCACACCGACCGGCAACAACTGTGGTCGGTCGCGACCCGCCTGCAAGCGCTGCTGCAACTCACCGACGACCTCGAACCGCGAATCCCGCACCTGAAGGCCGAGGTGGGGCCGCTCGTCGATCTCTATTGTCGTGACCTGCGCCAACTCGATACCCGGCACCGGGAACTCGAACAGACGGTGGCCGACGCCTTCGGCAATCTCGGTGAACTGGAGCCGGTCGTCGAACTGGGGCGCAAGCGTTATCTCGACCTGGCCGAGGCGCTGCAGGGGCGGTTTCTCGCGGCAGTCACCCGCCAGGGCTGGCCCGCCGATGGCCAGCTCGCCCACACCGAGATCTTCCGGCGGTTCGTCGCGCCGTCGCTCGAAGCGCGGCAGAAGGTGGCGTTCTTCATGGTCGATGCGCTGCGGTTCGAACTGGCCGTCGCGCTCGAGCCCAGTCTGTCGCAACACTTTTCGGTGAAGGTGACCCCCGCGTGCGCGCAGTTGCCGACGGTCACCGCGGTCGGCATGGCGGCACTGCTGCCCGATGCCGCGAACGAGTTTCGCGTCACGGTGAAAGACGAGGCCGTCATCCCCACGCTGAAGGGCACGCCGATTCGCACGCCCGATGATCGCATGCGCCACCTGGCGACGACATACGGCGACCTGTGCCACCGTCGCGACCTCGACGAACTGCTCAAGCCCCGCATCAAGATTCCTGATACCACGCGGTTGCTCGTCGTCACGTCGGGCGAGATCGACCAGTTGTGCGAGAACACGCCGTCGGAGGCGTGGCGCGTGTTGCCGGGGTTGATGCAGAAGGTGCTCGCCGGCGTGCAGCGCGTCGTCGAGAAGGGCTTCACCCGCATCGTCATCGCCGCCGACCACGGCTTCTTTCTCACCGAGGCGCATCAGGTCGGCGACGTGGCCCCGAAACCACCGGGCGACTGGCTGATCGCCAAAGACCGCTGCCTGCTCGGGTCCGGGTCGAGTGCCAACGGGTCGATCGTGTTCAGCGCGGCCGATGTCGGCGTGCGCGGCGACTTCGCCAACTACGCGGTGCCGGCGTCACTGGCCACCTACGCGAAGGGCGTGGGTTACTTTCACTCGGGGTTGTCACTGCCCGAGTGCGTCATTCCGGTCATCGAGATCGACAAGGCAAGAACCGCCCCGCGTCACGATGCCAGGGTTTCGCTGAGACTCACCTACCGCGGTCAGACCGATGCCAAGGTCACCACGGCCCGACCGATGATCGAGGTCGCGGTGGCGCCGTCGACGACGCTCGACGAGATCGCCGATCCGCAGCGCGTTACCTTCCAGTTGTCGGCCTGGAGCGGCAAGGTGCAGGTCGGCGAGGTGGGCGCCTGCAACCACCTCGACCCATCGACCGGTCTGATCGGCCTGCTGCCGGGCGAAGCGGTCAAGATTCCGTTCCGGTTGAATGACGAGTTCAGCGGCGCGCTCGAGATCCGGGCCACCGACCCCGTCACCAACATCACCCACGCGCGCCTCACGCTCAAAACAGACTACGCGGAGTAACACCATGGAAGACGCTCTCGACAAGAAACTCAACGCCTCGTTCGCCGGTCGCGTGGTGCGCAAAGACCTGCTGCATCGCATCAAGAAGGGCACGAACATTCCGTCGTTCGTGCTCGAGTTCCTGCTGGCCAAGTTCTGTGCCAGTGACGATGTGGCCGAAATCGAGAACGGCATTCAGGCCGTGCTCGAGACATTACAAAAGAATTACGTGCGGCCCGACGAGGCCAATCGGGCGCAGTCGATGGTGCAGCAGAAGGGCAGCCACAAGTTCATCGACAAGGTGCATGTCACCTTCAACGAGCGTGAGAAGCGGCACTGGGCCGAGATGGAGAACTTCGGCTCGCGGCGGATCGCGATCAACGAGAAGTTCTACCGCGAGAACGACCGGCTGCTCGAAGGCGGCATCTGGGCCGAGGTGACGGTCGGCCACAACCCGGTCGAAGACGATGACTACGCGTTCTTCATCGAAGCGCTCAAGCCGATTCAATTGTCGCGTTTCGACCGCGACGAGTTCTTCGCCGGCAGGCAGCAATTCACCCGCGACGAGTGGCTCGATGCGCTGATTCGCACCATCGGTCTCGAACCGGCGAAGATGACGTTCCGGTTGAAGCTGCACTTTCTCGCACGCCTCTTCTGCCTCGTCGAAGCGAACTACAACTTCATCGAACTGGGGCCACGCGGCACCGGCAAGTCGTTCACCTTCAGCGAGTTTTCGCCGTATTCAACGCTGGTCAGCCAGGCGAGCACCGCGACATTGTTTTACAACAACAGCCGCCGCCGCCCCGGCATCGTCAGCTTCTGGGACACGGTGGCCTTCGACGAGGTCGGCCGGGTGCGCATCAAAGACCGCGAGACGGTCGACATCCTCAAGAGCTACATGGCCAGCGGTCGGTTTTCGCGCGGTGTCGAGGTCGTCGCCAACGCCAGTCTTGCGTTCGTCGGCAACATCGATTACGCCATCGACCAGATCGTCAACTCGGTGCAATACGATTTATTTATCCCACTGCCCAAGGAGTTCGACCTGGCGGTGCTCGATCGCTTCTTCACTTTTTTGCCCGGCTGGGAGATGCCGAAGAACAGCAGCAGCTATCTGACCGGCAATTACGGTTTTATTACCGACTATCTTGCCGAGGCGTTTCATCTGCTGAGCAAGCAGTCGCGCTACGATTACGTCAACACTCGGTGCCGTTTTGGTGCAGCGATCGAAGGTCGCGACGAGATGGCGGTCAAGCGCACCGTCGCGGCGATTCTCAAACTGCTGCACCCGGTCGGCGACCCGACGCCGGCCGAACTCGATCAATACATGGAGTACGCGGTCGAGGGTCGGCGCCGCGTGAAAGAGCAGCTCAACAAGCGCAAGCACGACGACGAGTATGCGAATATCAATCTTTCGTATTACAACTGCGAGGGTCACGAAGTGATTGTCTGGTGCCCGGAATCGAAGAACTCGCCAGCCACCCAGCGGCCGACGCGGCAGCGGTTGGCTGGTGCGCCAGTGTTGCCACCGGCAGGCACGTCAGACGGGGGGATGACGCCAGACACCCCAGTGCCCGCGCCAACGCCTGCGCCCAAATCGATCCCCGTGCCGCCCGCAACCGACGACGGAAACGCCGGGGCCGCCTCGGCCGGGGGCGGCGCAGCCAATGGCGCGGGCGTGTCGACGCCGGAACGTCTGCCACCCTTCCCGCCGGTTCAACTGCCGGTGCCGGTCGTCGAGGCCCACTACACGATTCGCTACGGCGAGACCGGGTTCTCGTACCAGGCAATTTTTGGCGGTTATCTCGAGGGGGCGACATCGGCCACCATCGAAGATCCATACATACGTTCGCAACACCAGATCCATAACCTCGTGCGTTTCTTCGAAATGCTCGTGACCAGCGGTAACGTGAAAAAGGTTCACCTCATCACCGGCAGCGACGATCAGGTGCAGCAAGCCGAGGCGTCCGATCGCTTCGCCCAACTTCAGGCCAGTGCCGAGCCGGCGGGCATTGTATTTACATGGGAGTTCAGCGACACGATTCACGATCGCGAGATCCGCTTTGACAACGGCTGGGTGGTCAAGATCGGGCGCGGCCTCGACTTCTACCAGAAGCCCGACAACTGGTTCAGCGTCGGTTCGGCCGACATGACCCTGCGCCCTTGCCTCGAAACGAAGGTCGATATTTTTAGAGGTTCTGGTTCGTGAGAAGACTGAGTTGTGATGACTGACCGGTCTTGCACGCCCGATCGGCGCTTGCCCGTGGCCACATGCCGCTCCTGCACATCGTGCGCGGCCCGTCACATCACCTGGTTTTTGCCCAGTCTGTCGTTGTCGGTGGAAACCGATTGCCCGTGACACGGTGACCGGCGAAATCCACCTCGATCCAGGATCGTCCAGAAAGCACAAAGACCCGCATCATCTGCCATTGAACCATACATCGCGCGTCGGCCTGCCATAAGGATAGCATAGGAGCCTCGGCGCATCGAAATCGAGCATCACCGGGAGGTCTGCAATCACCGGCCCCGGAAAAACCTCGTCGCCGAACCCGATGTCCACCTGCACCGCGATCTTGGCGTTGCCGAGCCTCGCCAGGCACAGCACTCTCACACCCCGGTATATCGCATCTTCGGCGATATGCTCGGTTCAAACTGAGTCAGCCAGAAACTCGAGACCCGTCCGGCGGCACTTCCGCCTCGATCACCTCACGCATGTGGCGCGCAATAACTGCCTCATCGTTGCGCGTCCTGCCAAGCAGATCGATATCCATAGTTGGGCGCGCGACTGGGGCTCGCCAGGCTGATAGCAGCAATGCGCCCTTCAAGATGTAACGGTCGGCGTGGGCCGATCGGCCCAGGCGATAAAGAAACCGTTCGAGCACGTAATACTGGAGCAGTTCATTGAACGGCCGCCCATCCTTCTTCGCCCGATTCAGCAGTCGCTGGTGAACCGAGGCGGCCAGGTTCGCCTTCGCCGTCATGATGTCGCTTCCAGATAGGGTCGCATGACACGCTCGACCCGGCAGATCTCCGCGAATTTGAGCAAGCGGGTGGGATTCCACTTTCTTCGGGTCTTGCAGAACCGCAGGGCCTCGAGGAACACATCGAGCCCGATCTTGTTGCGGAACTTGAAGCAGTCGGCCAGGGTTTTCTCCGGCGAGTAGACCTTGACCGCCACACCATCGACGGTGTGCGTCTCGACGCCCTCGGTGAACGCGGCCCCGGAAAACCGGTGATACTCTATGGGTGGATGGACCAGCCTGGGCCGTTCGCTCCCGTTGGCTCCTGCCAGCGATACTGCGTGAGGCACTTGCGTCGTCAGTTCGTGAAATGCCAGCGCCGAGACCAGGCAAACAACTCCACGCGGAACACGCACCGCGACTGTGACGAGATCTGGATTCGCGAGCCGGCGACCACGAACCAGGCGATACACACCCCGAGAGAGTTGTTCGAGGGAGCCTTCGTCGCGCATGCGGTAAAGCGTCCGGGGGTGGATGCCGGCACGCAGCGCTTCCGCCGTGCGGATCAGACCACCGCGCGCAGCGATCAGCTTCTTGGCCAGCTTCACCGAACGTCCGGTTTGTGTTGTTCGAGCCATGGATAGAGTTACCTTCATTTATCTATATCTACTGAGTTTATTATCCACGACAATTCGGGGGATGGCAAGTGACGGTAAGGAAACACTACTTCGGGCGAGGCATCACGCCAGCGAAACGAACCATCCGGGTAGGCGATGAGGGAACCGAACGCATCACCCAACTCGACCTGCAATCGTTGCCCCGCTGTCGCAATGATCTGCTTTTCGTTGGCCGCACGGTTGAATCTAACGGCACCGACAACAATTCGGCCAATGCAACAACCCCGACCGCCACATTTCTGTGTCGATCGGGGTTTGATGGGTGGGCAGTACAACCATTGAACTATACATCGCGCGTCGGCCTGCCATGCGGTTGTCATACCGCGTAAATACTGATAGTTATACCGAAGGTTATACCTAAGAATTTCTGGGCAAAATCCCCGGCGGTTCAATGACGGTGCGGCTTTGCGATATGTCTCGCCGCTGTTTCCTGAGCCTGTTTTTATGGTAGCAGATCACGGGCACGCCGCGCAAATTTGAGCGAAATGGGTATAACTGGTCAACGTCACTTGACGATGTAACGCGCATTGGGTGCTGGCTTGCGTTGGTATTTCTTGGTCGCCACGAATGCCTGAATTTGTGCCACAATTTCTTCTATCGTGCCAGTCGAGTAGTTTTCGGACGCCGTTTTGATTCAGATAGTGGGAATGGCAAGGCCGTCTCGAGAAACCGACGACTATTTATTGCGGCACGACCCACCCCTGGCCCGCCTGCCAGAACCCCGGAGACACAGTCCCTCCCC
>CAZADH010000200.1:0-11529 GCA_964483805.1 uncultured bacterium | reverse complement strand
GGCGACGACAGGAAGCGGCAGCGATGCCGCGACCACCGCACAGTCCGCCGCGGCTGTATCGAACACTGCCTCCCCATCGACCGCGGCAACGACAGCCGTGGCGACCGACTCGGTGACGCCCGCAACGGTCACGGCGAGCACGGCCCCCACCGATACGGCAGCGACGGCAGCGACCGCAAACAACGGCGCCCCGTCGACTGCCCCCGGTGACGGCGTCTGGTTTGTGAACTTCTCGTTCTATGCGCGTCTGGCCGGTGACGTCGCCACTGTGGGCGGCAACCAACTGGCGACCGGCCTTCATCCGGCCGTTCTCGACGTCAGCACCTCGCTGCTGCAGCGCCTCACGGGCGGCGATTCATCGGCCAACACGGGCGCCCAAAGCGAGAACGACGAGCGGGGCGCCGCCAATGACCCGGCGTCGGTCCTGATGAAACGCCTGCTCGAGCGTGTCGAGGCCGCCCTTGGCACCGGTCGCGCTTCCAGTCAGTCGCTGTTCACCCAGATTTCGAGTGCGGCACGTGGCGGTCTGGACCTGCTGGGTGACCTGTTTTCCTCGACCGGCGCGAACAACACCGACGCCGATTCGTATGGCCTCGGCGAACTGTCGGTTCCGGGCTTCGACCCGAACACCCTTGGCAGCATGACCGAACTGGGCGGCATGAGTCGTGGCGCCCGGCCGCCAGTGCGCAACCGTTCGGGCCAGGCCATCGCCATGATCTCGACGCCGGTGCGGCTGTCGACGATCACCACCGACAACCCGCTCAGCATGGCCGGCGCCACCGGATCGGTGTCAACGAGCGGTGCGCGAACCGCAGTCGTCAGCAGTTCGACAACAGCGACCAGCGGCACCGAAACCGACAGCGCCTCGGCCACCGCCGCGCCATCGATCCCGCGCTCCACGGCCATTCCGTCCCTGTGGTTGCAGGCCAGCGGCGTCCGGCTCGTCGATGCGAGTTTTTCGGTGCAGGCCGGCTCGGCTCCCGATCTGGGCCGACGGGCCAATGGACACGCGCATCACCGGGCGCACGAGCGCGAAATGCTGCAACAGTTCATCGATCTGGTCAAAGAGTACCTGAGCAAGAGTGCATCAGCACCGGCAACTCGAGATGACGACGCCAGCGTGGATGACGCAACCGCCGCCGCCAAACCCGGCGAAGCCGGCGTCATGACCGCCGCGGGCACTGCCCCTGCGGAAGACGCGGCCGCCGTGCCGACCACTGTCGCCCTACGCCGCGACCCGATGGTCCTGACCGACGAGGAGACCGCGAAGGTGGCGTGAGCCCCGGCGAACGAAAAGCACCACGGCGGGACTCCGGGAAGGCAACGAAGTATTTACCTTGTGAATATGGCGCGGGCCGGCAGGCCGAAACCTGCTGCCCGCGCCATTTGTTTTCGTGGCGGCAGTTGAAATCGGTGCGTGCCACCGTCCAGGGGCCACCCCAATAGCGCCGCCGTCCAGAACGGCAGTCGCGGGCGGGCAGCCCCAGGCGGGCAGCCCCGGGGTATCAGTCGAACTTGTGGCCGAACTCCTTGACCAAAGGCTCTGCTTCTTCTTCTTTTTCGCAGTAGATGCCGATGCGCACCGAGGTGCGATTCGGGTCGGACCCCCATGGCCACAACGCGCAATACAATGTAACCGTCGGCGTGATATCGCGGCGGAACAGGGTCTGGTCGGACTTCGCCCCACCAATGCCGCGCACGAAGGGGTTGAACAGGTTCATGAAGAACGCGGTGCTACCCGTCGGCTTGTACGGTTCGCCGAACTCGGCCATCAACTCGGCCTGAATTTTCTTGATCTTCTCGGCAGTGGCCACACCGACGTAGAGCAAGGGCGCCAGCGCATCGAAATTCGTCTCGAGTTGATGCGTGGTCTTGAGTTTCTTGATGAAATCGATCGTTTTGACCATCTCCGCATGCAGATCCATGCCGTCCTCCTCGTGGGGTCACCGCCATGGGCGCCCGAAAGTATCGTAGCGACGCGCGGGGGCGCGATCGCCGGGTCTACGGTTTCGCCGCCGCCGCAATGCCCTTGTCAATGGCGTTTTGCAGCTCTTTCGCCAGATCGTAATCGAACGCCTGATCGGGAATCTTGGCTTTGTCGGCGGCATCACGCATCAGTAAGAGACACTTCTGCATCTCTTCTTTGCTCAGGGTCTCGCGCAACGACCGGCGTTTCTGGCCCCGCTTGTCGACCTTCTCTTCGAACATGATCGCCTCGATCGGCTTCTGATCCGATTCGGCGACCTTCTTTTCGTTCATCGCCTGTGCATACCGCGTCAATATAACATGCGACTGCTGCCGCGTCTTGTCATCGAGCTTGAATTTGTCGAGGTATTTGGCCTCGAAGCCCTTGATCAACACCACGTTAACCACGGGACTCTCGACGATCTCTTTGCCGATCGCCGCCGCCGCGGTCAGACCGATCTCCCCCGAGCGGATCCGCGCCGACAACGCTTTGATCGGCCCCTGCAGCTCTTTCTTGTCTTTGTCTGAAAGCTTCATGTCGGTGGCGGCTGCGTCGACGATATACTCGATGCCGTCGGCGGCAAACCCACGTGCCGCAGTGGTGAAGCGGTTGTACGCATACCACCCGGTGCCGACCGTCAACAACAGAACCGTCAGACACCCGATACTCAGACACGGCAACCAACTGCTGGACTTTTCGTCGCTCATGCGCCCACTCCTTGCCCCACGCCGTCAAAACCCACCGTTACGCTCATGATACCACGGGTTTCGGCCACTCGATCAGCGCAAATGCATTGTGGTTGTGGATGCTCTCCTGATTGGCGGCCTCGACGCGAAACCACGCCACCCGCCGGTCACGGCGCAAGCGCACCGCCACATGCCGCACCATGTCTTCGACGAAGACCGGGTGATCGAACGCGTTCATCGTGACCGCGCGCTCGTCCTCGCGTTTCAACAGGGGGTACACCGGCGACGATCCCGACGACTCGGCGAGCGCCACGAGGTCCTCGATCCAGACAAAGGCAGGTTTGCCGTGGCGATCGGGGCGGGGCCGGATCAACACGTCGACATGTCCCCGTTGGTTGTGGGCCCCGTAATCGCTGATCGCTTTGCTGCACGGACACAGGCTCATCACCGGCACCCGCACCCCCATGAGAAACTCATCGCCGCGCTCGGCCGACGACAGGCCGATGAAGGTGCAGTCGTAATCCATCAAACCCCGTTCACCGCTCACGGGGGCAGACTTTTCGAGAAAATACGGGAACCGCGCTTCGACACGCGCGCTCTTTGCATGCAGCTTCTTCTTGAGGTCAGCCAAAATAGCCGGCAACGTGTGCATCGTCAGCTCACCGTGATGGCGGTTGAGCACCTCGATGAACCGGCTCATGTGGGTTCCTTTGAACTGGTGCGGCAGATTGACGGCCAGGGTCAACCGCGCCACCGTGTTCTGTGCCTTGTTCTCGCGGTCGAGCACCACGATCGGATAGCGCAGATCGCGCACCCCGACCTGGTCGATCGGCATGCGCCGACCGTCGCGTTCGCTTTGCAGATCTTTCATTGTTGCCACCTTGGCTTCCCGAGTCTCGTCGCTACGATACCGCAACCGAGCGCCAGATGCCACTTCTTCACTGCTTCAGGGCGAGCAACTCGGCCGCCGTCGCCATCTCGCCCCGGTCGACTTTGCCATAGGCCAGCTTGACGATCTCGAGCACCTCGGCGGTCGAGAAGTGCATATTGACGTTGTATTTCGGAATGTTCGCGTAGCGCCGTAGTTTCGCTTCGCCGATGTGCGTGCAGCCATCGCCCAGTGCCGCCAGCGGATCGGCGTCGGCAACCGCCGGAGCGGGTTGGTACACGGTCGAGCCGGCTTGGTGGTGCGGATACTGCACCGCCAGTTCCGTGCCTGGATAGATCGACACCGGGAAGAAGTTGCATTCGTTCATGCCCAGACACTTCAATTCGACCGCGAAGTTGATGGTTTCGGCCATCTCCGCCGGCGTCTCGTCGGGGAACCCCAGCATGAAGAAGCACTTGCAAAACACCTGGTGCTTGGCCAGCAGGCGCACCGAGGCGCGTGCCCGATCGAGGTCGAGAAACTTCTTCATCTTCTTCTGACGGTCGGCATTGCCCGTCTCGATGCCCAGGGCCACGTAAATACAACCGGTTGCATCCAGGTTCTGCGCCTCCTGTTCGCGCAGGTGGTCGGCCCGGCCGATGCAACAGTAACGCACGTTCATGGTCGCGATGCCGGTGAAGAACTCGGCCAACCAAGCCTTGTCGGCGAAGAACGAGTCGTCCATGAAGGCGAACTGCGCCTGCGGAAACAAACGCCGCTGATGGGCGATCTCGTCGAGGATGCGCCGCGCCGACTGCCGGCGCAGGCCGCCCGGCCACAACACCGGCGTGGCACAGAAGGTGCAGCGCGCGTGACATCCCCGCGACGTCGTAAGAAACAGCCACGACGACATCTCGATCGACCGGTGGTAGGCAAAGTATCCGTCGATGTCGATCAGCCGGTAATCGAGATACGGCAGGGCATCGAGGTCGGCAAGAGGTTCGCGCGGCGGCGTCAGGTGGCAACGCCCATCCCGGCGCAGGGCAATGCCGGCCACATCATGCGCGGTTGTGGGGGCTGACCCTGCGAGGATGGGCGGCTCGTCAACACGCGGTGCGGCCAGCGGACCGCGCAGCAACGCCTCGGTGGTCTGTTCGCCCTCGCCGATCACGCACAGATCGACGGCCGGACACGCCAGTACGGTCTGCGGATCGGTCGTCGCCAACGGACCGCCGGCGATAAGCCAGACCGCCGGGAACCGGGCCCGAACGGCATTACATAGTATTGCTGCGGTTTCATGCGTGGCCTGATAGAACGGCACCCCCACCGCCCGCGGCCGCAAACGCTCGATCTCGGTCAGCACCCCCGCAAGCGAGGTTCGCGAAAACGTCACGTCGTGAATGCGCGCGCGCAACCCCTTATGGTTGAGCCAACCGGCCAGATACAGCAGGTTGAGCGGCTGCTTCATGTCGACCCGGTCTTCCTGGCCCCAAACCAGTGGCGGCGCGACCAGGAGCAGGTCGAGGACCCCGGGGCCGGGTGGCGAACTCACGTCGGACCCTCGCCATCCCACCGTACAGCGTACCGCGGCGCAACCGGTCGGCAACTCCTGCTCATCGCTGCGGTTTCAGCGCGCGGTCAGGCCGGCAGGCTCTCGAGATGCCGCAGCGCGTTGTCGACGAAGCTGCCCGGGCCGGCGATGTGCTTCTTCACATACTCGCTCAGGTGCACTTCACTCTTCTTCGCCAACGCCTGCAAGCGTTTGACCATGCTGACCCGCAGGTCGAGCGGGTGGGGGGCGGCGACCTGGCGCCGTTCCTGCCAGAGACGGTCATTGGCCATCTTCAGTGCCCCCTCGATCGTCGAGAACCTGCGATGCAGATAGTGCTCGACGAGCTGCAGGTAGAGTTTATAGGTCGATGCGGGATCGTCGTGCGGCCGCGTCAGCCAGAAATCCCACGGCGAATCGGCGTCGATGCGGGCAAACAGCGCCGAATAGAGGTCTTCACCCAGGGTCGGGAAATTGGCGAGAATGCGGAACAATGTGCTCAACAGAGGGGGTTCCCAGAAGTACGGGTCGGTGCGCGGTAGCAGCGCCAACTGTTCGTGCAGGGTGTTGGGCAACATGCAGGTCGGTTGGAACTCGACGCGAAAGCGCTTGCCGTTGCTCCATTGTTGCAGCGTCTTGATTGTATTTACACAGTCTTCATACGCCTCGGCCTCGGTCAACAGCGGCCCCTTGACCAACACATAACCCTTGGCGATCGCACCTTTGCGGCGGATGATGTCGAGGGCGCTGCGCACCTCGTCGATCGAGTCGGGTTTGCCATACAGTTGTCGCACCAGCGGGTTCGCCGATTCGAGGCCCAGCGTGATCTCGAACTCGCACTCGCCCAGCGCCGCCACACCCTTGCCCAGGTAGTTGTGCGTCTTGTCGTCGCGCACGATGTCGAGGCCATTGGTCTCGATCACCAGTTTGCGCATGCCGAACGACCGGGCCAACGCGTAGACCGCCTCGCGCACTCCCTCCGACAACTCGCCATCGTTGAAGAAAAACCCGTCGTTGTACACATGCAGGGTCTGCACCGGCGAGGGCAACGACGCATTGAATCTCGTGAGGTCGCGCCGCACGATCTCGAGCTGCGCCATGAAATCGGCATCGCTGATCGGTCGGCGCAGGGCCGAGTTCTTGGTGCCGCACATCGTGCAACCGCCCGTCTTGCGCGACCACTCGCACCCCGAGTTGGCCAGGTAGACCACGGTACGATAGATCGGTTCACCCCGATAGTGGTCGAAATAGAGATTGACGCTGCGCGGTTGGCGCGAATCGGACGTATCGTAGCGCAGATTCTGGACATCGGCCGGTGAAACCATACAGTCTCCTCGAGTGTGGCGTCGGCAAGAGTGCGTCGGTGCCGGATCTGGACCCAGACCGGTCGTCGAGACGACCGGGTTTCTAATTATTGTAGCGCGCGTTTCAGATCTCCGCCAGAGACCCGCCGTCCTTTGCCAACACAATCATAGGCAAAGGTCACGGCGTTGACCATCTGTCGCTGCGTGAGCAACGCGTTGAACGGTGAATCGAGCGCGGCTGCCGCCTTATCGCCGATACCCAGACCGTCGCGGATGATCTCGGGCAGGTGCGCATCGATGCCGCAGTTGAAGGGCACCTCGGCGAACTGTCGCGCCAACTCGGTGCCGGGGTACACCGTCACCGGAAAAATACTGAAAAACGTCATTCCCGCCTCGCGCAACGCGACCGCCAGGTTGATGGTGTCGGCCATCTCGTCGAGCGTCTCGTCGGGGAAACCCAGCATGAAGAAACACTTTGTCTTGACATTGTATTTCGTCAGTTCGCGCATCACCGTCACCAGCGCAGCCAGATCGAGGTGCTTGCGCAGACTGGCCTGGCGCCGCGCGGTGCCGGTCTCGACGCCAAACGCGATGTAGTTCATGCCCGCACCGACGAGGCGCGCGATGAGGTCAGGGGTGAGGTGATCGGCCCGGCCGATGCACTGAAACTGCATGCGCAACGGTTCGACCAGGTCGAGGAACTCGAGCAGCCAGCGCCGGTCGGCGAAGAACGAGTCGTCGCAGAAGCCGATCTCGACGCCCGGAAACTGCGCCAGTTGGTGGCGGATCTCATCGACCAGGCGACGCGGCGAATACCGCCGGATCGGACCGGGCCACAGCACCGGCGTGCAGCAGTACGTGCAGCGAAACGAGCAACCGCGCGACGAATTGAGAAACAGCGTGCGCGGCACGCTCGCCTGCTCCTGGGCGCGAAAATAGTAGTCGTTGTCGAGTCCGGTGAAATCGAGATAGGGCAGGGGGTCCAGCGCGGGGATCGGTGCCCGGCGCGCGTTGACCACGATCGCGTCATCCCGCCGCCACGCGAGGCCCGCAATCCCCGCCATCGCCGCGCCTGGATGGTCGGACCCCGTCACCGCCGCACGCAGCGCTGCCAGCAACTCGGCGAGCGTCTCTTCGCCCTCCCCGAGCACGCCAAAATCGAAGCCACCCTCGCGCATCATCCGTTCGGGTTCCATCGTCATGCACGGCCCACCGGCGATCGTGCGCAAACCCGGCAGTTGCTTCTTCAACCGCGTCGCCAGAGCGATCGCGTTGGGCAACGAGGCGTAATACAACGGCAATCCGATCGTCGACGGGGCGAGGGCAGCAACCCGTGCCACCGCATCATCGAGCGAACACTGCGTGGCCACGACGTCGAGCAGGACGGCGTCGACATGGCGGGCGCGCAGATACGCATGCAGGTAGAGAAGATTCAGTGGCGGCTGAAAACTCAGACGCAGCGTTTCTTCCCATTGTAGCGGGGGCGAGACCAGAACGATCTCGACGCGCCGGTTCGTGTCGGTCACGGGAGTCGCTTCCTGTGCATCACGCCCGCACACCAAGGCGCAGCGGGCGTCTGTTTTCGGAAACGGCAACTCTGGGCGTTGCCCGGGGCCGCCGAAAAATCAAAACGGGGGTGGCCAGGACCACCCTGCCACCCCCGCACCGTTGATGTCGGAATTCGAATTACAGGTTGCGCACCGCTACGGCGCTGCCGTAGCGACTGTGATCGTCGAAGTAGCCCCAGCGCACTTCGCGATAGTAGAAGCTGAAGTGCCAGGCGCTGTGAGCATCGCGCTTCTCGGCCCACACGAACTGCATGCCGATCGGCGACTTCTGTCCGACTTCTTTGTACAGGCTGACCAACTCGTCTTTGGTCGGCATGCGCCAACCGTTGCCCAGGCCGGCGAGCCACTTCTGGGTCTGGTTCCAGTCGACGTCGGCCGCACCGACCAACCACTCTTTGCCGTCGGCCTTGAAGAGCTTGCCGTTGACCTTCCCGACCTTGGCACCAGGAGCCGGCTGCGCGGCCGTTTTGTTGAAGAGGTTCTCGTAATGCAAACTCGACACGACGACGCTGACCGGCTTGTCGGCACCGGCGATCTTCAACCACACCCGCACGTTGTCGCCCGGGTTCGCATCGACGGCAAAGTTCTTATAAGAATGACGGAAGCCACCATCGATGGGCCAGGTCTGCCAACCCTTGGCCGGGGCATTCAGCTCGGCCTCTTTGGTCAGGTTCGCGGCGACACGAACCAGCTTGCCGGTGCGGTTCTCGACCGCCACCATCCAGACCACGCCCTGTCCGCCGGCGGCTTTCTGGGCATGGGCCCGCGTAAACAGTTTGCCGTCGGTGACCTTGAACCAACCGTTCCAATCGGCCACCGGCTGCACAGCATGCGCCGCCACCCCGGCCAACACAAAGACCGCCACCAAGGACGCCACCAGAAAACGAACATTCTTCATCGAGTAATCCCTCCCGATTCTCTGAGATTTCGGCCAAACCGTGCGCTTACAGACCATCGTCTGTTGTCACACGGTGTACACCCCAACGATACCCTGACCTGGACCCGACACCACCGGCGTACCGTCGGCTCCCCGTCAGGATTTATACATACACTATATGTATATGCCGCACGACCCCTGCCACCAGCCTGAGTGCCCGACAACACGGTCGTTCGTGCGAACTGCGTCATGTTACCGTCACCCTCCGCCACTGTCAAGAAAACCGGTCGTTCCGCACACAGAAGACATTGCGGCGATGGCACCGCCATGCGTGGCACCCGACCGAGACCCGCAGAGGGTACACCCTGGCCTTGTGCATTGGCGCATCCCGACGTACACTCGACGCGTCGAATGGAGACCCGATGACCGTGAAAATGCACCCCAATTCCGGTGTTTGTGCGGCCCGGCACCCCACCCGGGCGGCGCTCGAAGACGCCATCGCCCGGCCGCCGTCGGCACTCGGCCGCCTCGGCCGCGACCATTTCGCGGTCATGCCCGCCTGGCCGCTCGCACCCGGGCGGGCACGCATTGTCTACCTCAACGAAACGCTGATCCGAGATATCGCCGGACCTGACGCCGATCTTGCCGTGGCGCGTGCGACCATCGCCGATCGCCTGCTGCTGACTCTCGACCCGGCCGACGCCGCTCCCGGAGCCACACCGGTCGATGTCTACGTCGATCGGCAGAGCGACCCGACCCGCATGTCGCTCAACAACAACCTCGGCTCGGGCCGGGCAGCGTACCTCGGCGATCGGTTCAACATCAAGGGCCTGGGCAAGACGGTGCTGGCAACCTCGGCCGACCCCAACCACTCGAACGGCAAACTCGACCTGGTCTCGGCCCTGTGGGAAATGCTCTGCGCCAATACATTGTATGACAATCTGCGCACCGGCACTTCGCCGGTGCTTGCGGTGGTCGATCTACACGAAACCATGCAGGTGCCATGGCGCCGCGAGTGGTTCCCGCGCGGTTATCTCGTGCGCATCGACGGCTGTGGCGAACTCTACCGGCCCACGCACCTCTTTCAGAAAAATGAACCGGTCCCCGGCCCGCACCTGCTCGAACTCGCGGCCAACCTTGGCCGCCAGGATGCCGAGAAGTTCATCGAACGGGTTTTGCACGGATGCTGGTCGGCGGGCAATACCTCGCTTGCCGGCCATCTCATCGACTACGACACGGTGTTTGCCGTGCGCGGACGCGGCCCGCAGTATTCGTATCGATCCAACTGGTTGAGCAATTTCTTCGGTCTCGAGGGACTCGGCCAGAAGCGATTGCTGAAGTCGATCGTGCAGCACCCGATCAACTGCGACAGCACACCCCTGGGCGCCACCTCGGCCGCGTTCGATCAGGCCCGACGCCAACAACTCACCAACCGCTGGCTCGACCTCGCCGGCTTCGACTCTGAGCGGTTCGTCACCCGGTTCCCGATCGATGCCGCGCCGGTGCCCGATCTGGCCCACGCGTTTCAGACACTGGCCATGAAGATCTACCCGAATTTCCGCGCCACCGCCCCATGGGATGAAGGGAACGCAGCGTTGGCGGTCTACGATCTCTCCCGCTTCTTCCGGCTTTATCCGTTGGCCCGGGCGGCCGGCACGCTGTCCGACGTCGCGCTGCTGCAACTCCTGCGGAATCCGCGCGGAGAGAACGTGAAAACCCTCGATCCCGAGATGCCCGACGCCGTGCGCAAACCGCTGCAACGCGACCATGTGATCGGCTCGGCGCGTCAATTGGCGAGCCTCGACGCCAGGGCCGTGGCTTTTGCACGTCAATATGAAGTATTGCTATCTGCCTATCTCGCGGCTTTTCCCGACGAGGTCGCCGCGGTCCCGGTACGCGCCTACGTGGTCAACGAAGAGCGCACCTATCTCAACTGCCGGCCGGGCAACGACGTGCTTGTCGCCCTGGTGCAGCATGCGCGCGCCGGGTCGATCACCCCCGAACAGTTCACCGAACTGCTGCCGTTGATCGTGCAGGCCGGTGACCGCCGGCCGCGGTTTGCCACCTTCGGTTGTTGCCGATGCGACATGCGCCTCTTTCTCGACGGTGTCACCGCCAACCTGGTCGCGCGCGACGGCACGTTCCGCCCATATCTGTCGTTCTTGCGCGCGACCGCTCGCGCAGCCGAGGCACGCTGGTCGGTCGACATCGACGGCACCCGTCAGATCTGTCGCATCGAGAGCGACGAGGGCCGTCTCGGCATTGTCGGCCCCCCCCTGGCGCTGCAACTGCTCGCCTCTGGTGTCGTCAATACAACATATTACTGCAACGACGAACCGGTCTGCCTACGACCGATCGCCCGCCTCGACCGTCCACCCCCCTCTGTTTGACCACCGGTCGCACCGCCCGTGCGCGTCATCTCGCCGCCCGGGGCAACCCCTGTTTTCTCTCCGGCCAGGCCACATACCACACTTGACTGTGGCTCGGGCCCCCGCGGGCGCAGCCAGCCACTGCCGGTACCCACGCCCCGGCACGGGGGTTGTTCGTCGCTCCCGGTTCTGCTACAGTGCGGTACCCTGGAGGTCCGATCCATGACGGCCACGTCCGCGTCGCCCCGCCCTGCCACCGCCCAAACGAACCCGCCCGCCCACGATGGGCGTAGTGGGCGTTTGCCGCCACGATGGCGGCCCGAAACGCCAGTTTCGGGCAGT
>CAZADH010000199.1:0-11666 GCA_964483805.1 uncultured bacterium | reverse complement strand
AGCGCGATCTCGGGAACGAGCATGATGGCGTCGCGGTCGAGCGCCAACGCGGACTCGATCACCTGCAAGTATACCTCGGTCTTGCCGCTGCCCGTGATGCCCTGAAGGAGGAATGCCTTGAATGACCCGGTGGCTAGCGCCGCGGTGATGGCATCGAAGGCGGCGTGCTGTTCAGCGTTCAGAATGTGTTTGGTGGCGGCTCGGGGGTCAGCGCCGGTCTCGGGGATGCGGTAGCGTTCCCGCTCGAACCTGGAGACAAGGCCGCGCGCCTCGAGGGCGCGTAGTGTGGCCGGGGTCGCGCGGTACGATCCCGGCGCGCCATCGCCCGCAGCGAAACACCCGACCGGTCGCCCAACTCAGCAGTCGCGGCTTTCCCGGCACGAGTCGTGCGCCGGCTGGCGGGGCATCGATGCGCAGTTGTCGGCTGAGTTGGGTGACCAGGTGCGTTGCGGCTCGGTTTCGTCTGACCGGCAGAGGGGCCAGCGACGGGCGCTTTGTCGGCCCTGGGGCGATCGGCAGCGGCAGGAAGACCGGCCATGCCTGGCCCACGCCGGTCTCTGGGACGACGTCGCGCCAGTTGGCACGCGTCAGCGTGAGTGTGCGTTGCCACTGGTCCCGGTCGATCGGAACGAAGGTGATGATCGCCGCCACCGGGACCCGGCGCTCATGCACGACGTCCCAGCACAGCAATCCCTGGCGGCCTTGCAGAATGACGGCGAAGGCCTGGCCGCGTTGCTGAGGGGCGAACAGGTCGGGAAACACCCCCGGACCGAACATGCCGCGCAACCGCCCCAGCCAGTCGGTGGAGTCGAGTTGATGCGGCAACCGATGGAGTCGCCGCGCGAGTTGCCAGGCCAGGCGCGACATGAAATACCCGAACTGACTGTCGAGGCCTGCGCCGCTCTCGAGACTGCCGGGCGAGCTCAGGTTGGCCCTGTCGAGCCGGACACACCACAACCGGTGTTCGGGAAAAGCCCGGGGCAACCGATGATGCCAGGCGCTTCGCAGGCGCTCGCCCAGTGCCGCCGGAGCGGACACGGCCTGCGCCATGCGGGAGAACTGGCGGCGCGTGCGGCGCACGGCCTCCTCGACCCAGAACTGGGGCCGACTGCATTGCTGTAGAACCTCGGCCACGCGGGGCGCCTCCTGGCGCCAGCGGCGACCGAGTTCCTGCCGGGTTTGCTCGGTCTCGCGGGCGGCTTGCCACCGGCACACCAGGATCGGGAGGACGAGAAGAAAAAGGGGCAACGCCCAGTTGCCCAGGCGACGCAGTGTGGCGCTTGTAAATAAGTTAGCCATACAACGTAAAGACCACTCCCCGGGCTGCGGAAAGTGGTCTGGACGACGTCGTCGGCGCCGCTATTTGGCGTTGCGCAGTCGTGTCTCGATCTCGGTGACCTTGCGCGCAACGTAGGGATTGGCGTGATCGATCCCCTGTGCGGCGTGATAGGTGTTCAGGGCGGCCACCCACTCCTGTCGCGCGGCGAGCAGATCGCCGAGGTTGATGTAGGCATCGATATGATTGGGGTCCAGTTCGATGGCGCGCCGGTACATCTTGATTGCGTCTGTCACCAAGCCCTTCTGTTGGAAGATGACCCCGAGATTGTAGTGGCCCAGTGCGCTCTTGTCTTCGATGCGGACCAGGGCCTCGAACTCGCGTTGCGCTGCATCCTGCAGGCCATCGAGCAGATACAGGCAGCCAAGGGCCTCGTGAACCTTGGGATTGCCCCGGTCGTGGCGTTGATACGTGCGAAACTGCTGCACCGCTTCCTGGTTCTTGCCTTGCTTCTGCAAGAGTTTGCCCAGCGCGAAGCGGGCCTTCTGGTGGTCGGGGGCGATGCCGAGGGTGCGCTTGAGCATCTCGACCGCGTCATTCTCGCGGCCCTGCTCGTTGAGAAACACCGCCAGGTTGTAATACGTTTCCGCATATCCCGGATCGAGTTCGAGCGTGTAGCGCCATTCGGAAATAGCGTCGTCGACCCGCCCGAGGCGGTAATAGGCCAGCCCCAGATTGTGGTGGGCGTCGATGAACGTTGGCTCGATCTTCAGGGCGGCGAGCAGATGCTCAACACCCGTGTCCAGTTTGCCGTATTGCGCGGCCAGCGTGCCGTACTCGTATTCCTGTTTTGCTTTCAAAGCCACTTCCCGATCGATCCGGCCCGTTCGTTTTGTCGTTTTCGGCAGGAGGTCGACCAGGGGAATGTTCTTGGTCTGGTCTGAGATCCGCAGAATGATGGGCTTGGTGCGGCGTCCGGTGTTCTTTGCGCCCCGTTTGTCGGAACATCCGGAAAGAAGAATCCCGCCGGCCATCAGGAGGACGACCAGGCAGGACAATCGCCGGTAACGGTAATCTCTTACGCTTCTTGCCACATCATTCATTTGCTTGATCTCCCGTGCTTGGCACGTGGTGTTGGTCGGTCGTTTGTCGACGGGGGCTGCGTGCGGTCGTCTGCACGGAGTTCGCCGTGTGCCCCAGGAACCTTTGGTCAAAGCCCTGCTCGGACTGCGGTGCACGACAAGACACGGGCAGGCGACGGGGCACGGTGCCCAGGGCACATCAGTCTAACACAGCCCCCGGAGCTTGCCAAGAGACGGAACAGCCGCGACGTTCGCGGGTCATGACGCAGAGGCGGTGATTCCCCGAGTCCAGAACGAACACACGGTCGGGCAGGGCGACAAAATCGGTGGGGGAGCGAAACCGATCGGTCTTTGACAGCCCCGAATAGCGGGCCAATGGATGACCGGTGTCGGTGTAGAGACCGATCTTGTCGAGTCGTTCGTCGGCAATCAGCAGCAGGCCGTCCGGGTCGATGGCCACGCCGACCGGAGCCTGGAAACCGTCTTTGATTTCCATGATGTGGTGCCCCAATCGATCGAAGACCTGAATGCGCTTGTTGCCGCGGTCGGCCACGAACACCTTGCCGTCGTCGGTGACGGCGACCTGGGTCGGGTCGTGGAATTGTTCTCGGCTGTAGCCGAACCCGCCCAGTTCGAGCAGTTTGGCCCCGGACGGGGTCAGCTTCAGAACCCGGTCTGCCCGGCCGTCGACGACCCAGACGGCGTTTTCCCGGTCGACCGTAATGCCGTGAGGCCGGTTCAGGCGCTGACTGCGGTCGGTTGGCTTGGGATACAACGGCCCGACGTATTTGCGATAGGCGTCAAACTCGACCACCCGGTTGTTGTTGTAGTCGGTGATGTAGAGGTTCGAGAAGCCGCCCAGGCAGACGTCCATTGGCTCTGAAAGCGAGTCTTCGCGCTCTTCGCCGCGGTCACCAAAGGCCACGCCAAAGCCGCCATACTGGGCGATGAAGCGTCCCGATGCATCGAGGCGGATGATCCGATCATTGCCGGTGTCGGCCACGTAGAGTTCCTTCATGGTCGAATCCCAACCGATGCCGGTGGGGTGGACGAACTCGCGTTCGCCCGCGCCCTGCCGGCCGATTGTCGCCGCCGGCTCCAGGGCAACGGTGAACACCTCGATGCGCCCTTGGCGGGCGCGGATGCGCCCGGCGGGCAGCCGGATCGCTTGATGGCCGGCCTCGTACCACGTCGGGCCAAAAAGTCGTTCCTCGTGATTACGCCCCTCGACCGGAGCGATGATGCTTACACAGCCCGCGGTCGGCAGGTGCAGCGAAAACGTCGCGGTGTCCGTTCCCACCGCCAGTTGCACGGTGATTGTGGCCGGGGGTGTGGGTGTCGCCGGGGTGGTGCGGATCTCTGGCTCGGCGTGGAGCGCCGCGGCCCCGACCATCAGCGCGACGATGCAGGCTCTTGCCCAGGCGCGACAACGCGGCCACAACACAGTCTTGATCATGCTTTGCTCCCGGACGATCTTGGTTTCAGGCCAAGTCCAGCATATCAATCTTCGCCGCGTGCGTCTATGACCTCGTCGGTGCGTCTGTGGTATCGGGGACCGCGATTTGGCAGTGAATCGCGCTTCCGCTGCGTTGAATGTCGAAGACCCCGGTCCCGTAAACCGGTGCCAGAATCTCGGCTTGCAGCACCGCGTCGGGCGAACCGGCCGCGACGATCCGGCCGCCATCGAGGAGCAGGAGGCGGTCGAACCGGGCGGCCAGGTTCATGTCGTGCATGACCGCAAGGATGCCTGTGCCTCCGAAGCGAGCCATGGACCGCAGCGTCAGCAACAGTTCCCGTTGGTGCGAGGGGTCGAGATGCGACATGGGTTCGTCGAGAAGCAGGTATCGCGGAGACGAGGCAATGGCCATCGCGACGCGGACCCGTTGCTGTTCGCCCTGCGACAGTTCGGCAAACCAGCGGCCGGCGAGGTGGGTGAGTGCACAACCGGCCAGGGCGGCGTCGACGCGCGCTTCATCGTCATTGTCGAGAACCCCGAATAGACCGAGGTGTGGACTTCGACCCAGTGCGACGAAGTCGCGAACAGTGATGGCAAAAGGGGGGGCGACGCTCGGGTCGACCAGAGCCACTCGTTGGGCCAACGATGCGGGCGACAGTGTGGCGATCGGGGCGCCATCCCAGAGAATCCGCCCGGATGCTGGGCAGTAGCCGGTGAGCGCGTGCAGGAGCGTGGTTTTGCCCGACCCGTTCCTGCCGATCAGGGCCACGAGATCGCCGGGGTCGAGACGAAAACCAATGCCGTTGAGGACACACCGGTCGAGATAGCCAACCTTCAGGTCGGCAACCTCGAGCCCCGTCGTTTCGGGCAGAACCGAAGAAGTGGTTGAGGTCATGAGAGGCTCGGTTGACTCGCGATCAGCCAAGGCAAGATCGATGTATTGAATAGAAATATAATAATATCATCATAATTTTATTATATCTATGATTCGAAAAGAAATATTACTAAAATAGTAGTTATTTCGTGTCACACCCGGACGACCTTGTCGTTGCGAATCAGCAGAAACAGGAAAGCCGGAGCTCCGAGAAAAGCTGTCAGGACACCGACCGGAAGCTCTCCGCCAGGGAACGCGCATCGCGCGAACGAATCGGTGCCAACCAGTAGGTTGCCTCCAAGAATCACCGTCGTCGGAATGAGGATCCGGTGATCGGCGCCGCAGAGGATTCGCGCCGCATGCGGAACGAACATGCCGACGAAGCCGATCATGCCCGCCAGCGCGACGGCAACCGCAGTCAAGAAAGATGCGGCAATCAGCGTCAGCCACTTGGCCCGCTCTACCCGCAAGCCCAGGTGATGGGCGGCGAGATCGCCCATGGCCAAAAGATTCAGCGGATGAGCGCAGATCCAGACCCCGATGGCCACGATTACGGTGCTGCCCGCAAGAGCCACCACGCCCGTTTCGTGGGGCGTGGCGAGGCTTCCCATGAGCCATGCGAGCAGTCGTGACTGCTCGCTTTGTCGCCAGAATAGAATGAATGTGATGGTCGAGGCGAGGAACGCGTTGACGACCACGCCGGCAAGAATGAGCGTTCCGCGGTGAAGGCGACCGCCAAATCGTGCGAGGTGCATGACCACGACCATGGTGACGATGCCGCCCACAAACGCGATTAGGGTGATGGAGAGTGGTCGACGCACGCCAAACTCCTGGGCAAGAACCGCGCACAGGGCCGCCCCGCCGGAAACCCCGATGAGATACGGGTCGGCCAGCGGATTCGCCATGAGCGTTTGTAGAAGCAGGCCGGCGAGAGCGAGAGATGCGCCGACCAGGAAACCAAGGGCCACCCGAGGCAAACGAATATCGGTGATGATGCTCCACTCACGGGCGCTGAAGTCGGGTGCCAGGTAGTTGCCGCTCCAGGTCGGCCAGGCACTTGGTCCGGTGCCGGGACCAAATCCGAGGCAGATGAGCACCAGGCCTAGGGTAGCGACCGCCAGGAGGACCACGAGGGCGAAAACTCGGGAGTGGAGTGCGGCGGCCATGCGGTTCAGCGTGTGGTTGGCGCGGGCGTCGGCGTATCGCTGGCCAATAGGTCGCGAAGGCGGGCCACGGCCTCGAGACTGCGTGGCCCGGGGCGGACGAAGATATCCCAATCGAGGGCCATCACCCTGCTGCGGGCGACGGCGGTGACGGCCGACCAGCCGGGCCGTCTGGCGAGTTCGTCGGGACGTGCCCCGGGGTAGATCATCAGAATCAGTTCAGGGTCGCCGCGGACAATCGACTCGGGATTGACCATGGGGAATGTCTGCGGACCGCTCGCCAGAACGTTGTCACCGCCGGCCAGAGTGAGCATTTCGCCAAGAAAGCTGGTCGGTCCCGCGCCCTGGGGAGGGCTGTTCCAGATCTCGACATAGCATCGTCGACGAGAAGCGATCGCACCTGCAGCGATACGGTTCCGCTCGGCGGTCCAGGAAGCAAGAAAGTTGTTGGCACTCTCGGGCGTGCCCAGCGTCTGCGCCAGTTGCCGAGCCGCCGCGGGGATGTCGTCGAGATGGTCGATGCGGACGTTGACCACGCTGATTTTCAGTTTTTCGAGCGTGGGATACCACCGTTCGTGCATGGCATTGAGGTCGAGCGCGTGCGTTGGCTGCAGCTTGGCGATGGCCTCGAGATTCAGGTCGAGGGCACCGACCTTCGGGAGACTGGCGACGTCGGGAGGCCAGTTGCAGTAATTCGACACGCCGCAAAGGCTGGAACCGAGGTCGATGGCCGCTGCCAATTCGGTGATCGATGGAACCAGCGACACCAGGCGAAGATCGTTGGGTCGGGGTGGGGCGCTGGCGGGTGTCGTGGCCGCGAAGAGCGGCATGAACGTCACGAGCAACAGAAGAGCGACCGCCGGGCGTACCGACGAGCCGGCGCACGCGCGCGCACCGGCCTGCGGTTTTCTCGCCGGGTGGCCGTTGAACGTGGGCAAGTATCGGTTGGTGTTGATCATACGGAGACGGCCCAAAATACCACAGTTTCGGCCATTCGCAAGGGATTGTTGGTGGTGGTTTTCGGGCGGGCTAGCGTGAGTTGTTCTGACGGCGCTGTTGGAAATAGTCTTTGGCCGCACGATCGTGTTCTGCCTTGGTGCGCGAGAACCGATGACCACCCTGACCATCGGCGACAAAGAAAAGGTAGTCGGTGGTTGCAGGAGCGTTGGCCGCTCGCAGCGCGTCGATGCCGAAGTTGGCGATCGGCGAGGGCGGCAATCCCGCGTTCTTGTAGGTGTTGTACGGGGACTCCAGGGTCAGGTCGGCAAAGGTCAGTCGGTCCGTGTCGCGCGGAAGCGCATAAATAACGGTTGCGCACGATTCGAGACGCATGCCGCGGGCCAGCCGATTGTAGAAGACCGAGGCCACGAGGGGGCGGTCTTCCGGATGCCGGGCTTCTTTTTCGATGATCGAGGCGAGAATGCACCGCTGATACGGAGACAATGTCGCCGCCGTGCCGGACGCTGTTGCCAGAATTGCGCCATACCGCGTGCGCGCGGTTTCGAGCAGCAGATCGGCCAGTCGATCGGGCGACATCTGACGATCGATGGTGTAGGTGTCGGGAAAAATAAGTCCTTCAGGAACGGCGAGGTTCTCCCAGTCTGGAAACACCCGCTGCAGGCGTGCCGGGTTGGCCAGTGCCAAGAGGAGAGCCGCTGCCGATGCCGCGCCGGCGCTTTCGAACCGCTGAGCGGCCATCTTGCAGGTGTACCCCTCGGGGACGGTGACCTTCACGAAGGCCACGCGACCGCGGCGCAGATTCTCGAGAACACCTTCGATGGCGATGGAACCCGAAAACGAATATACGCCTGGTTTGAGACGCTTCTCGAGACCGTACCAGGCGACCATGATGCGAAAAAGCAAAGCGCTGCGCACGACCCCTTCTTGTTTCAGGCGGGCGGCAATGAGGCGTGATGACGCGCCTTCGGCAACTTCGAGGGTGACGGGCTGACTGAGCGGGACGGGTGCGATGGCATCGCAGTAGGCACGGTGAACCCCGTAACCAATGCCCACAACAACGCCGAGAACGCCGAGAACGGCAGCGAGAATGAGCCGACGGTTCATGGGCGGGCGATTGTCGCGCGGCGCGGTAACGCGGATCGAGTTACTGCGGCTTGGCCTGGAAGACGATCAAGCAGTTGCGGCTGTTGTCGAGGACGATGACATCGCCCTTGTCGTTGACTGCAAGCGAGCGCGGGTAGATGAATTTCCCTTCGCCTTCGCCCAGGTCACCCAACTTGCTGATGAATTGGCCATCGGGGCCAAACTTCACGACCGGAACCTCGCCCAGATCGGTCAGATAGATGAACCCTTCTTTGTCGACAAACACCGACGAAGGGCCACGCATGATTTCGTATTCGCCCTTCTGGGTGATCTCGAGAATCGTGTTGCCCTTCATGTCCATTTTGACCAAGCGACGACTGCCCGTGTCGGTGATGAAGAAGAAGTCTTTCCAGACGAAAATCGACGATGGCGCAACCAGGGCCGATTTGCCGGTGCCGCCAATCTTCTCGACCAGTTTGCCGAGAATATCGTATTTGTAGATCGGCCCACCGTTGCGCATGACCACGTAGATAAAGCCGTTGCGGTCAAATGCGGCGTCGGTCGGCCCTTTGACGTCTTTATAAATGCGCAGTTTCGGCGTGCCGCCCTTGTCGAACAGCACCACCTTGTCGCCCCGGAAATCACAGACGAGGACCTCACCAGTCAGCGCATTCACGCCGATGCCGGCCATCGATTTGAACGAGAACTGGTCGGTGCCATAGGAGCCGGCCACCAGTTGCGGCTTGCCGTCTTTGGGGTCGATCATCTGGAACCGATAATTGCCGGCATCGCCGATGACGATCTCGCCCTTGTCGCCCATCGCGAGATCGGTGCAGCTCATGATTTCGCCGCGGCCATTGCCCGGTTTGCAGAATTCACGCGAAAACTTGTAAGTTTCGGGAACGCACCCGACGAAAAACGGCGCCAACAGAAGAACTGTGAGGGTTGCCAGCTTTCTCATTGGGGTCAGTATAATCGAATGCTGAAAGTGAAGCAACAACATTTTCGTGCCATTGGTCGCTTCTCTCTGCTCTCGTCGCCGTAGAGTACGGGCCCTGCTGGTTTTTTCTTGCAACCGACCGTGACCAATCGGTATAATTGAGGCATGGAAAGATATCGACGAGCGCGACGTTCTGACCGCGGTTTCACTTTGATCGAATTGATGATCGTCATCGCGATCATCGGCGTCTTGGCGGCCATTGCTTCACCGGTCTATTCAAAGGCCCGCGAAGAGGCTCGCCAGAAGAAGTGCTGGGAATTCTCCTCGCTACTGACCCGCATGTGCGAGTATTACAACATCGATCACCGGGGGGTTTATCCCGGAGACATCAAAGACCTGGCGCCGTACATGGCCGGGGGGCGCCTGCCCCGTTGTCCAACCATGGATGCCTGGGGTACCGACAAAAGCATGTACTGCCTCGATGGCTTTGACCGTGTCCTGTGTCCGCGCCACGGGTACGCCAGTGCATCGATTGGTGGTTGACGTTTCCGCAAGGCAGTATCTGGCCTGATCTGACAGCGAGCCCGGTTCGACGAGGTCGAACCGGGCTCGCTGTCTGTGGCGCGTTCTGATCTACTTGGCGATCAATGCATCGTCGCGCACGAGCAGTTGCGACAGCCCGGCATTGCCCTTCAAGGTCGTGACCTCGCGGCCGTTCACGAGCACCTGGACCTTGGCCTTGACGTCGAGTTCGGTCAGTGTATTTACAATCGAATACACTGTCAGCATCTCTTCCATGATGCCGCCGGGATGGCCGTTGACCAGCGCATCGGAGAAATCGACCGTGAACACGCCGCGACTGTAATACAGTGCGCGCAACTGAGTGCCTGGAGGAATCACCGCCCGGGCATCGGTGGCAAACGGGCCGCGCAACAACTCGGTGATCAATGCCTTGGCCAGTTTGAGCGGCTGCGTCTCGTCGGGGATTTTTCGCAACTCGCGCACCAACTCCTCTTTGCGTTTGCCGGCAAAATAAAGCGTCACCGTTTTTCCTTGCTCGATCAAAGGGTTTTCAGAGGGATTGTTTGCTTCGGCGCCAATGGCAAGTGTTCCCGCCGTCTGCGGTTTGCCGGCTGCGGGAGCGGCGCCTTTGCCGCCTTCCCCCATCAGCGACGGCAGCAGCTTGTCGACGAACAAAAAGTAACCGCTGATGAACAGGCCCAGGAGAATGACGCCCATCATCACAAAAAGAAACCGTTCCTGGCGGCGCTGACCTCGCGTCGATTTGGTCATCTCAGTTGGAGCCTCCGAGCTTCAATGCGTTGAAGAAGTCGACGACGCCATTGGCGATCGATTCCGCAGCGGCCTTCTGGAAACCGGATGCACCGAGGCGTTTGGCTTCATCAGGGTTCGTTACCATGCCCAGTTCAACCAGAACTCCCGGGATGTTGGTGAACCTCAGAGACAACATCGGCAAACTGGGATTGCCTCGACCAGTCAAACCGAGGTCGGCGACGATCCGATCGTGGATCGACCGGGCGAGATAACGGGCCAGGTCGAACCGATAAGCCCGGCACCATTCGTTATACACGAGTTGCGGCGACAGTTTGGCCCCTGCCACCATCGTGTCGAAAGCGACGCCGGCATTGTCGTAGGCGTACACCGCCGGCCCCTGAACCTCGGGATCGAGACTGCCTCCCGCGTGCAGCGAGATGAGCAGGTCACCGTTGGCGCGGTTGATGCGATTGAGGCGTTCGCTGGCCGACAGTTCCTTGTCGGTGCCTCGCACCATGAAAGTGGTCAGCCCGCGCTGTCGCAGCGCCTTTTCGAGGCGTTGGGCGACGCCAAGCACCACCGTCTTTTCGGCGACCAGATCTTTGTAGGTGGCGCCCGTGTCGTTGCCGCCATGGGCCGCATCGATCACGATTCGGCGACCGCGGAAGACGTCCTGCGTCAAGCTGGCGGCCGGAACCTCGCGCGTGTACTCGGCGATGGTCTCGACTGGCGGCGCGGTGGGTTCAGACGCCAGTCCTGGCATTTTCGGGTCCTTGCCCGATTTGCCGAGTCCGGCGGTTGTGGATGCCGTCGGCGGCAGGGGCGTCGTCGTCGTGGCCAGCTTCACGGTCGCCGAGGCATTCTTGTTGAGCGGGATGCGCACGATGACGCGGAACGGGTTGTCGACCTTCTCATACGTCGGCTTGGTGCCTCCGGGGTGCAGGTCGAACGTGAAGATCAGACCTTTTCGGTTGGATCCGCTGTTGATCGCCAAGCCGCGCGCATCGCGACCGTTGAGGTTGGTCTTCTTCTTGGGCATGACATTGCGGCAATCGGGCATCGACAGCCGCCATACGTCGGTGTCGGGGGTGCTTTCCTTGACGCCGGTTGGGCCGGTGAACTCGAGCACGACGCGGGTCTCGTCTTCGCGCACGCTCTTGCGCACGTCTTTGAGGATCGGTCCTTCTTCTTCGGTTTCGTTCGCAGAACCTGGTTCGGGCTCATTGTTGACGACGATGCTGGGGGGAGGCTCGGGACGCGGTGTGACGGTGGGCACGGGGCCACTGCCGGGCTCGGGGCAGGCGGGTGGGATGGGTGTGGGGGGGGGTTGTTGGTGGTGCGGGGGGGGTGGGGGGCTCGGGGGCCGCCGGAGAGCCCGTCGGTTCCGGTTCGGTGGCTGGGGTGTCGGGACCGACGGTGGGCGCGGGTTCGGGGGTGCCTTTCTTCTGGGCGAATACACGGGTGACGTCGTTGGGCGAAACCCACAGTTTGCCGTCTTGATAAATCGGCGCATAACCGAGGTTCATCCGACTGTTCTGGAACACGGCTTCTTCCTTG
>CAZADH010000198.1:0-11673 GCA_964483805.1 uncultured bacterium | reverse complement strand
GAACGCACCAAGGTCGGCTTCCTCAAAGCCTTTCAAATGAGTGCCGTGTTCATGTACCTGATTCTCGCCTCGCAGTTCGAGAGTCTGATTCACCCGATTACCATCATGTTGTCGCTGCCGTTGTCGATTCCGTTCGCGTTGCTGTCGTTGTGGTTGACGGGCGGTTCGCTCAATGTCTATTCGGCGCTCGGTGTGTTCATGCTGTTCGGTATCGTCAAGAAGAATGCCATTCTGCAAATCGACTATACGAATACGTTGCGTGAACGTGGCATCCCACGGGATCAGGCAATCCTGCAAGCCAATCTGGCGCGGTTCCGCCCGATTCTGATGACCACGATCACGCTGGTGGCCGGCATGATTCCGATGGCCATGGGAACGGGGCCGGGCGCGGCAACGCGCGCGTCGATGGCGACGGTCATCATCGGCGGGCAGACATTATGTTTGTTGATAACGCTGCTGTTGACGCCGGTTGCCTACTCCTATTTTGACGATATTATGTGCTTCTTTCGGCGCATTGCCCCGAAGCTCGAGAAATAGCCTTGCCCATCGTCCGGGGATGGTAGAATCTCCGGCATGATGGATCGCCCGGTCTTCGATGTGCGTCGCCTGCTGCGGTTTGCCGTGGCGTGGTTCCTGTTCGCGGTGTTGCCGCTGTGGACGGGTTATGCGTTGATCGATTACGCGCTCTCGCTCGAGGAGACGCGGCGCCGTGACGCGATTCTGGCCGATCTCGATCGTGACCTCACGCGGCTGGGAGACGAGAGCGACCCACGCCAGGTGCTTGGACGAATGGGCCGGACGATTCGCCAATCGGTGTGGGCGCGGCCGCCATCGGAAGCGCGGCTGGCCACGATTTGTGCGGCGGCGGCCCGGCGGTGGCCTTGGGCGGTCGATGTCTATGTCTTCGACGGTCACGATCGCCTGCTGACACCGGGCCAGGTCCCGTTGCGATCGCGCTTTCTGATGCAGAAACTGTGGAAGCTGTTGCGCGCCGAGAACCCCGATATGGCCGAGTTTCGCCGGCAACGCAAACAGTTTCAGACCCTGTTCGGCATCGATTTCAACCTGGGCAACGCGCGCGCCCATCGCGGCACGGTGCTGTTGATCCACCCGCGCGCGGCCGACGGCGCGCTGTTCTGGGATCTGCCGCGGCATCCGGGCGACTGCGGCGTGGTGGTGGTCGCGTGGCGCACACCGGGGCGTCGCGAGGCGCTCGAGGTCATGCGGCAACGGTTGCGCCCCGGGGCCCCGCGAATCCTGCTGCGCATGGGCCTGGAACGGGCGGAGTGGCTCGGGCCGTCGGTGCCGCGAATTGCTTCGCTGGGTGAGTTGCTCACGCGCCTCGATGTGCGACCGACGCCGACTCTGGCGGTTGCAGGGCACTTCTGGGTGGTCATGGCCACCGAGGAGTTGACGCTGGTGGCCGGGCGCAGTGCGGGCTCGGCCGACCTGTGGTTGCTGCGGCCGCCGCTGGCCATCTCGGCGTGGGCGATGGCACTGCTGTGTGGCCTGTACTGGTGGCGGTGGGTGGTTCGCGGCGAAGAGCCGTATCTGTCGATCCGCACCAAGCTCATCGCCCTGTTCGCCTTTGCCGTCTTCGTGCCGCTGGTTGGGCTGGTGTTTCTCGGGTTGCGCACTCCGGCCGACCGCGAGATGACCATGCGCACCGAGAGCCTGAATCAGGCCAAGGAGGCGTTGCACGCGCTCGATCACGATTTCACCGCCGCCATCGAGGACGATTGCCACTGGTTCCGACGGCAACGCGACGACCCCACCATGCGGGAGAACCCGCAACAGGTGTTTGCGCAGACCGCGCGGGGCCGCACTCCGCGTCGGTTGCTGCGTTTCGAGGTGCGCAGTGCCGCCGGCAAGGTGCTGTTCAACGGCTCCGATCCGCTTCTGTTTGAGGGTTTCGAGACCATCTTCGGCACGTTTGCCCAGATGTGCATCGAGCGTCATCTGCCCGAGGAACGCCGCCGCGAGGCCGGCAACACCAAACCGCTGACCATCGACCCGGTACTGAAAATGGTCTTCGAGAGTCCCGAAATCGGGTTCCCATTTATCATCGCGGCGCCCGACCGCGCGCACATTCTGCAGTTCGGTCCGGTGCGCATGATCTGGTACTTCGATGTGTATCGCCAGACCGGCGAACCGTTGGGCTATGTCGGTCTGGCTGAGTCGGTCGATGATTCGAGCGATCGGTATCTGCGTCGTAACCTCACGCGGCCGCAGCGCAGCACGAATCCGCCCGGCTGCCGGTTGATGGCCCGACACGACGATTTCGATCGCTGGTATCCCGCGCAGGCTGCACAGGTGCCCGGCATGATGCGGTTGGCCGAACGCGTGCGCATCAGTCAGCAGGCCAGCAACGAAAGCGTGCGCTTTCGCGGCCAGAACTGGCAGATCGTGGGGCTGCCCGGCGGCTATCTGCGTGGCCACAGTCTGTTCGCCATGTTCCCCGAGACCCCGATCCAGAACGATGTCGGGAAGCTGCGCCGGGCCCTGATTCTCGGCGGGTTCATCGCCCTTGCCGTTGCGCTCCTGACCGGTCTGGCGCTCGCCGATATGCTGCTGACCCCGATCGGCGAGTTGTCGGCCGGCATCGAAGCGCTGCGGGCGCGGCGGTCGGTGATCGAACTGAGTTTTGCCGATCAGGAGGACGAACTGGGCCGGGTCGCCCGCACCTTCAACGCGATGGTGCGCGACCTCAAAGAAATGGAACTGGCGCGGGTCGTGCAGGAGGAGCTGTTGGGAGGCCTGCAACTGGAAATCCCAGGGTACGACAACGACTGGTTCTCGCTGATGGCGTCGGATCTCGGCGGCGATTACTGCGATGCCGTGCCGATGGTCGACGGGCGCCACCTCCTGCTCATCGGCGACGTGACCGGGCATGGCGTGGCGGCAGCATTGATCATGGCCCTGGCCAAGGCCGTCGTGTTCGAGTACGTGCAGGACGGTGGGCCGGTGTCGGTCTTGTTCGCGCGCCTCAATCGGGTGATCTTCGAAGTCATGAAACGCAAGAAGATGATGACCCTGTTTGCCGGGGCGCTCGCGCCGAAACAGGGGTTATTACGTTTTATCAACGGCGGGCACAACTTCCCCATTCATTGTCGGGCCACCGATGGTGCCGTGTGCGAGCTGGAGCAGATCAACTTCCCACTGGGGTCGACGGCGCGGGTGCGCAACCCCGTTGAGCGTGAATGCCGGCTCGATCCTGGTGACTGGCTGTTGCTCTACACCGATGGCCTGGTCGAGGCGTGTGCTCCGACCGAAGAACCGTTCGGTTACGAACGGGTGCAACAGTTGTTGCGCGAGAACCGGCATGGGACAACGGCCGCGATGAAGAAGGCGATCATCGCAGCATTGCGGGCCCATCATGGTCCGGGAGCGTTCGACGACGACGTCAGCCTGCTGATCGTCCATCGCCTGCCCGCGTGAAACAGGGGCCGATGCGGGGTTTCACCCGTTTCGGGCGTTGACATCCCGGCGGCATTGGGCTAGGGTATCGGCATGGCCCAGTTCACCCTTCAATCTGCAAAACAGGGCGATGTCTGCATCATTCGCACGCAAGGCTATCTGAATGACGAAGCCGGGCGCGCGATTCGTGCCGCTTGTGAACCGGCCGCGACCCAGGGGTCGGTCAAGTTTGTCTTCAATTTTGCCGAGTCACCCGTCATCAACAGCCCGGGGATCACCGAACTGCTCGAACTTTCCGAGTGGCTGGTGTATGAGCGCAAGGCCCGGCTTGTTTTCGTCGGTCTGAAAGACCTGCACAAGAATGTGTTCAAAGTCGTCGGCCTGTTGAAGCTGGCGGCGGTGCACGAGACCGAGGAAGCAGCTCTCGCCGCATTTTGAGCGGGCGTCCAGCCGGTCCTCGACGGTTCCTCATTTTCTGGGCGTTGTTCGTTGTCGTCCCGTGCCTGTCGGCGGCGTGGATGTTGCAGCAGGCGCTGGCGATCGAAACGGCCGAGCGCGAAGCGGCGATTGCCCGTGGTCTCGACGGTGATCTGCGCCGGACCGTCACCTACCTCGACCCCAAAGAAGTCTATCAACGTCGGTTTCGCGCGTTTGCCCGCACCCTGTTGGCCGGCCCGTTAACGCCCGAACGGCTCGTTGAAGTGACGCGCGCGGCGGAGCGGCGTGGGGTGATGGGTTTCGTGCCCTATCTGTTCAACGCGTCCGGGGTGTTGATCAATCCGCCGAATATGCGGTCGCGCGAAGCAGCGGTGGTTCAGGTGATGTGGGCGTTGACGCGCAACACCGCGCAGGCGGGGCACGATTTCTATCAGCTCAACAAGGCGACATTGCGCAATGTGGTGGGCAACGATCTGCGCTTCGACGATCTGCGCGCTCGTCGGGGCAGTGTGTTGCAGGTGCCGGTGGGCAGAAGCGAGCGGTTGATCTTCTGGGATGCCCCGAAAACGAAAGACCACAGTGGTCTGTTGTTGATCCAATGGCAACTGTCGAGCGTCGAGACGATGTTCGCCCGTCTGGCGCGGAGGCCTGGTCATCAGCGTCTGGCGCTGCTGGGTGCGGTGCGCGGCCAACCGTTGCACGTCGCCTGGGCCGCCAAGGGGTTGGCGACGGCCACCATTGATGCCCTGGCCCACGCAGAGCGGGTGCGGGGTCTGTTCAGCGATCGCGACTGGTTCTGGTTGAATGGCACGGCAGGCTCGATGCGTCTCGTGATTGGTTGCCGTCGTGCGGGATTCGACCCCGTGCGCGTCGAGCGGGCCATCTGGGTGGGAGCCGTTTTCCTGGCGTTGCTGGTCGGGGTCATCGGCGGTCGCCGATGGCAACGAGGCGGCACGTTCGGGTTGTCGATTCGCGCGCGTCTCATGGTGCTGTTCGTTTTTGCTGTGGCCCTGCCGATGCTGGGCCTGGGCGTGTTGAGCGGGCGGACGTTGCGCGATCGCGAGGCGGTGCTGGCCGCCGAGACGATGAAGGGCGCCAAGGATGTGCTCGACGGCCTCGATTTCGATATGACCCGCGAACGCAAACGGTTTCTCTCGTTGTGCCGGCAGTTTCGTGATCGGCCGGAGATGCGCACCAACCCGAGCGATCTCAGTCCGGTCGCCCTGGCGATGGAGCACGGCGACAAGCTCAATTGGCTCGAGGTTCGCGACATCCGTGGCAGGATCCTGGCCACGACGGAGGACGCGCGTGTAACACAACGTATTGGTCCGGTCGCTGCCGTTTTCAGCAAGATGTGCATCGAGCGACACCTCGGCGACCGCTTGCCGCCCACCGAAGAAGAGAAGATGCCCGATCAGGTCGAAATGATTCTGCGGGGCGCCATCGAGAGTCCGGCAATGGGCTTTTCCCGCATCATGGATCGTCCCGACCAGATTCACGAGTTCCAGTTTGGCGGTTACGACCTCTATTGGTATTGGGATGTATTGCACGACCCCACCCACCCGGTCGCGTTCATGGAGTGCAATCAACGCCTCGATCGCGCGATCCGGGCCTATCTCAACACCGCGCTGCGGGCCCGTCATGGCATGGGGCAAGGCGCTTTTCGCTTGTTCGCTCGTCGGGCCGCGACCAACATGTGGTTCCCCGAGGGAGTCGCCGAACCGGTGCCGTGTGTGCCGCTCGAAAACCGAGCGCGGATCACGGGGCAGGTGGTCACCGATCGCATCTACTGGCAGGGGCGGTCGTATCTGGCCATGGCCATGCCGGGACGAAACCTGAAGGGCCATGTCGCGGTGGCGCTGTATCCGTTCGACGAGATCACCCGGCCGATCAGCCTGATCCGCCGTGACCTGCTTGGGGGCATGGCGTTGGCGCTGATGGCGGCGTTGTTGATCGGGGCGGCCCTGGCCGACACCTTTCTCAAGCCACTCGGCGAGCTGACCGGGGGCATCGTGGCGCTGCACCGGCGTGACACCTCGGTGCGCCTGCGGCCGTATCAACGTGACGAACTGGGCGATCTGGCCTTGTTGTTCAACCGGATGATCGACGAGGTCAAAGAGATGTTGCTGGCCCGCAGCATTCAGGAAAGCCTGATCCCACGGCAGGCCCCGGATTGGCCGGGCTATGAGGTCGAGATCGTCAACATCAGTGCCGCCGACCTGGGCGGTGATTATGTCGACGCCGTGCCGACCTGCGACGGTCGGGCGTTGCTCGTGCTCGGTGATGTCACCGGTCACGGCGTCAGCGCCGCCCTGCTCACGGCCATGGCCAAAGCCGTGGTGTTCCGTTTCGCCGAAGAGGGGGGCGAGTTGCTTGCCTTGATGGACCGGCTCAATCGCATGATCAGCAAGCTGATCCGGCGGCGCAAGCGCATGACCTTATTGGCAGGACTGCTCGATGTGCAATCTCATGTATTGACATTGTCGGACGCCGGTCACCCGTTCCCGCTCGTGGTTCGTGCCGACGGGCGGGTCGACGAACTCGAGATCGTGCATGCACCCCTCGGATCATCGGCGCGCTGGGGCAGTTTCGAGCAACACACGACCTCGCTGGCCCCGGGAGACACCCTGCTCATGTATACCGACGGCCTCGTCGAGGCTCAGAATCCGGGGCATGAGATGTACTCGATCGACCGGTTGCGCACCTTTGCGTCGACCCTCGCCGGCAAATCGACCGGCGAAATCGGGCGCATCCTCGTGGCCGAGTGGGAGAACCATCGGGCCGGCGTCGAGCCCGACGACGACCTGTCGTTCCTCATCGCCCGCCGCCTGCCGCTGTCGGCGCCAGAGACGGCCAATGGCTGAACGACTGGGGCGCGCGTTCGCTTGCGGTTGGCTCCTGCTCTGGGGAGTTCTGGCGCTCGCTGCCTATCTGCCCCCGCGGGCCCGGCCGGCCGATGCACCCGGTCACGAGTTTTCGGCCGGGCGGGCGATGGCGCACGTGCAGGCGATCGCGGCCGAGCACCATCGGTCGGGCACGCCGGCGATCCGGCGGGTGCGTCAATACATTATAAGTCAATTTCGGGCATTCGGGCTCGAGCCGACCGTGCACCAACCGGTGTGGCTCGATGGGCTCGATCTTGCCCACCCCGTCAACGTGGTCGCGCGGCTGCGCGGGGTGACGGCGAGTCCGGCGTTCATGTTGATGGCCCATCACGATTCGGTGCCGACCGGACCCGGTGCCGCCGACGACGCGGCTGGTGTCGCCGCCATCCTCGAAACGGCACGGGCGCTCACCGCGGGGCCGCGCCCGCGCCACGATGTGATCTTTGCCATCACCGATGCCGAGGAGCGCGGCCTGATTGGCGCGCGGACCCTGGCCTCCGAACCCTGGATCGCCGAGGTCGGCGCGATGGTCAATTTCGAGGCGCGGGGTGTCTGCGGCCCGTCGTTTCTCTTCGAAACCAGCGTCAACAATGGGTGGCTCGTGGCCGAACTGGCCCGCATCGACCTGCCCATCATCAGTTCGTCGCTGATGTTCGACGTGTTCCGTTCGCTGCCCTTTCGCACCGATTTCTCGGCGATCCGCGACCGCGTTCCCGGGTTCGACGTGGCGTTTATCGATCGATTTCCGCATTACCACACGTGTCGAGATGACCCGGCCCATTTGAGTCCGCACAGCTTGCAGCACCACGGTGCCTACGCCCTCGGCCTGGCGCGGCACTTTGCGAATCTCGAGTATCCCGGGCAACGGGTGGCGTCCGACGTGGTGTTCTTCAACCCCATCGGCGGGCGCCTGGTTTGGTACCCCCTCCCCTGGCAGGCCGTGGCCTCGGCGATCACCCTGATTCTCGCTGCGCTGGGGCTCGCCATCTCTTTGCGGCTTCGCGTCGTGTCGGGTGTCGATCTTCTGCTGGCGACCGTGGCATGCGGGGGGGCGCTGTTGTCTGTTGTATTGACGGCAGCGGTGCAGGTGCTCGCGGCAATTGCAATACATCAGCATTACGCGTTGTACGCGAGCACCTGGTTTGCCGCGGCCGGTTTGGCCTTCGCGGTCGCCGTTGTGGTTCCGCAGTGGCGCTGGTGGCGCGGGTACCTGGGCGATTCGGCATTGTCGGTGGGCGCGCTGGTCTGGTGGCTGGCTGCGGTGGCCGGGTTGTCGGTGGTGTGGCCGATGGCGGCCCACGCCGTGCAATGGCCGCTGCTCGGCGCGACCGTCGGTTGGTGGGTGGCCGGGGCATTCTCTCGCCCGGCATCGGCGGTCTTCATGCCGGCCGTGGCCATCGGCGCCACGCCCGCACTGACCATGCTTCTGCCCATGGTTCCCAGCCTGTTGCAGGACATCACCTTTCTCGGCCTGCCGGCCTTGCTGCTCGGGCTGGTCATGATTGGGGCGTTGGTCCTGCCGTGTGGCGACCTCTGCGCCTCGCTGCTGCCCGTGCGCGGAACCCGCTGGGCGCTGGTTGTCGGCGCGGTGCTGTATGCCACGGGCCTCTGCAGTGTTGGGCCTGACGCGGCGCGGCCTGCAGTGAACTCGCTGGCGCACCTGACCGACCTCGATTCCGGTCACGCGTGGTGGGTCTCGCGCGACGAGGCGATCGACGAGTTCACCGGTCAGTTTCTCGTCGCTCCGTCGGCGCGCTTTTTTCCCGACTTTCTCTTTCCCGATCGCGTGCTGGCCGCTTCGGCGGCGACACTCGACGTTGGCGGTTCCCAGGTGGCCGGTATCGCCGTCACGACGACGGCCTCGGGCGGGCGACGCCTCTGCTTCGAAGTGGTGCCGGCGTCGGCCGTTGCCCGCATCGGTCTGCGCGTGCGCTCGCCGGCCGCCGTTCTCGGGGCGTGGTGCGCCGGCCTGCCGGTTGCCTCGGCTGCGTTCGACTGGCAACGCGGTTTTTCCCTCAACTGGCGTGTCGTTCCCGACCGGCCGGCGTCGTTTGTCGTCGACCTGGGTGCCGAGTTCCCGCTCGAGGTCCAGATCGTCGACTGGCGCTACGGCCTGCCCGATTTGGTCGGGCTCGGTTTCCGACCGCGCCCACCCTGGCTGATTCCGGTACCCAACACGGTCATGCGTTGGTCGCAGTTCGATACCGACACGGTGGTGACCCGCCGCACCTGGCAACTCTGAGCCGCGGGTGAACTCCGGAAGGTGCGCGGTCTTGGCCGGCTCCCCCTTTGCTGTACGGCCTCTCTGCCGGCGCACCTGGTGAACCCAATGGTTTGGGATCGACGGCGTCGCCGTGCTATGATTCGAGTCGACCGCCCCGGATGGCCCCGCGAAACGCCAGTTTGGCGCAGTGCCACGGGGCCAACCTGATGCGAGGAGATGCACGCATGGTCGATGCCCGGCCGAATGCCGGACCCTGGCCGGAACCGCTCGATTTGCCGCGTTGGCTTGCGGCGGGCATTGCCGATGGCAGTGCACCCACCGCTCGGCGCCTGGCCCTCGAGGCGCTCGCGACCGGGGGCCTCGACGCAGCGTCGCTCGCGACCGTCGGTCGCTTGGCCGCGGCCGATCCGGCGGCCGACGTGCGCGAGCGCGCCGCCCAGATTGTTGCGGCGGAACGGCGGCGGCATGAGGTGCTGGCGCTGCTGCAGAATCTCGAGACCTCGCCGGTCGGGATCAAGACCCTGCTCGACGAGGTCGATCCCGCGTCGCGACAGATCCTCGTGCGTGGGCTGCGTCCGGCCCCCGATGTGGCCGTGCTCGACACGTGGCGCAAGCGGTTGGCGGCGCCGTCGACGCCGGCGCAAATTCAGACCGGGTTGCTGTTGTTGGCCCGTTTCGGTCATGCCGGCGACGCCGACCTGGCCCGGCGGCATCTCGACGCCGCGCCGGCCGAGGTCGTCATGGCCGCGCTCGAACTGCTGCGTGTGCACGACGTGGAGCTGTTCAAGCAGCGCATCGTCCCGTGTCTCGCTGGCGACGACCTGGCGGTGCGCCTGCATGCCACCCGTCTGCTGCGCCCGCTCGATCCGCGCGAGGCGCTGAACTATCTCGACGAGCTGCTGACCGCCGCCGACCCGGTGGTCCGCTGGCGGGCGTTGGGTGAGTTGGTGTTGTTCCCCCCGGCCGAGGCCGAGCCCCGATACCTGTCGTTCATCAGCGCCGAGACGTGGCCGCTGTTGTTGGTCACCGCGGGCCTGGCATTGGTCAGCAATCCACACCCCGATCTGCCGCCCAAGGTGTTTGACATTGTATTGCTCGCGAAGGGTGCCAAACGCCATATTCTTCAAGGCGTTCTGCAACAACTGATCGGCGCGATTCGCGCGGCCGGGATCCTCACCGAACCCGAGGAGCAATACATCAGCAAGCTCAAGGTCCGGTTGCAGGACAAACGCGACGACCTGTTGACCCGGCTTGCCCTGCGGGATCTCGGCGATGCGGAAGTCGAGGTGCGCGCCGCCGCCATCGAACGCCTCCGGGATCTCGCGGGCCGGCCCGAGGTCGCCGCCGCCTTGCGTCACCATGCCACCGTCGAAACCGATCCCGAGCTGCGCACGACCCTGGCGCCGTTTGCGCCCGCGGACGCCGGGCCCGTCGGCCGCGAGAGCGTCTCCGCCAAGACAGCGACCAGCGACGCCGCGGCTGCGTCCCCTCCCCTGCCCTTCGCGGCGCCCTCGTCCGATCTCGACCAGTTCGCGACCTGGGCGGTCGATCGGCAACGCCACCTTCTGGCGATGATCGACAATGCGCAATTCTATCGCCACGTGGCCGGCCGGTTGCGGACCTGGTTCGAGGCCGACCTGGTTCCGGGGGTGCGCGCGGCGATCGCCGATGCCGTCGGCCGTTTCGGCACCCGGATCGACGGGGCCTGGCTGCAGCGCGGCCTGGACACCACCGATCCGTGGTTGCTGGCGCGCGTCGTTCTCGCGCTCGGCCGGCTCGATCCGGAGGGTCTGCAGCCACAACTGGGGGCGCTGTTGCAACACCGGGAGGTTGTGGTGCAGGCGGCGGCACTCAAATGTTACGTGCAGGCCGACAAGGAAGCGGCGCTAACATATTTACGAAGTATGCTAATGACGGCCAAGGTGGCGGCGCGGCATTACGCCCTGGGCCTGCTGGTACGCATCGATCTGGCCGCGGCCGAACCCCTGTTGACCGAGGTGTTCACCCGGGACCCGGCGCCGGAAATCCGGCAGAAAGCCGGGTTGCTGTTGGCGGCGAACCCGTCGCTGCCGATCTTGCGCCTGCTCTACGCCGGCACCCACGGTGACGACGGTCGGGTCGGCGCTGCATGGCAGGAGTTGTGGGAAGCCGCCGTCGCCACCGCGGTGCCGCTGCTCGCCCCGGATGTTGCCGCGCTCGAACGTGACTGTCGGCTTGCCGCCCAAACGGCCCTCGCGGAGCGGGCGGCGGCGGGGCCGGTTTACGCCCATCGCCGCGTGCGCCCACCGGCGCCGACCCCGGCCGAACTGGCGGCAGCCGGGCCGATGGCATTCTGGGCGCAGTGGTCCGAGACGACCCGTGCCTTCGTGCTCGGCATCGCAGCAAGTATTGTCATTGTATTGCTTTATCAGGCCATGGTCCCAGGGGCACACCGGCCGGCACGCGACGGGGTGTCGCACCGAGAAACGCTGCCGACCACGTTGGCCCCGGTGGTGCCACGTTCTCAACCCGGGGCCGCCTGGACGAGTCACCGGCAGAGCCGGGCCTGGGCCCGCATGCAAGCGCGACTGGCCAGCGGCACGGCGTCGTCCACCCTCGGTGCTGGCGCTTCGGTGACGTCGCGGGTGGGTGCGCCGTGAAGCCGACGCGCGGTGGCCACGGGGAAGCCGCCCGCCATGGATGGCGCAGTGGGCGTTTGCCGCCAGGGAT
>CAZADH010000197.1:0-11775 GCA_964483805.1 uncultured bacterium | reverse complement strand
ATACCCGGCGTGGGGCACGATCAGACCGACGAACTGTGCCGCCGCCGGTGCCTTCATCGGCATCGGCCGGGCCGCGGCCTCGCGCAGACACTGTTGCACCATGCCGTTCAGGCTGGCGGCGTCCTGGGGATAGAACTGGCCGGCGACCACCGGTTCGCGTTCGCCGCCGCCAAAGACGGGGCACGTCAGCAACACCGCGAGGGCTGCCAATCCGAGGATTCGTCCGGTGATGGTCATCGCGATCCTCCGCATGAACTACAATGTAAATACGTGCCGGCCTTCCGCCGCCCGGTCACGCTCCGGGTGCGCGCAGGCTGGCAAGCAGCGAGGCGTCGAGGGTGCCCTGGCAGACCACCTGCACCGGTCCGGTCATCAACATCTGACCGTCGTCGGCCGCCTCGATGGTGAGCGTTCCCCCGGGCATGACCACATCGACCGGCGACTGCAGGCGCCCGGTCTTGAATCCGGCCGCCCCGGTGGCGCACGCGCCCGTGCCGCACGCCTCGGTCAGGCCGCATCCGCGCTCCCACACCGTCATGATCGCCCGGTGCGGGTTCTCGATGCGGACGAATTCGACATTGATGCGCTTGGGGTGGTTGCGGTGCGTCTCGAACAGCGGCCCGGCACTGCGGATCTCGTCGAGGGCCAGCGGCGGGTCAGCGAAGATCACGGCGTGCGGATTGCCCATCGACACATAGATCGGGGTGAATGTGCGCCCCTGCCAAGCCAGCGGTTCGGCCCGCACGGGGTCGAGCAGTTCGCCGCGCTTCACCAGGTCGAAGTCGGGAACCCCCATCGCCACCCGGTAGCGGGTGTCGCGTCCGACCCCGAACAACCCCGAATCGGCGCGGACCACTTTGACCCCGCCCTTGGTTTCGATCCGCAACGCGTCGCGGTGTTCCGGGTGCAACCGCAGTTGGTGATGAGCAACACAACGTATGGCGTTGCCGCACATCTCCGCTTCGCTGCCGTCGCTGTTGAAGATGCGCATGCGGCAGTGGTTCTGACTGTCGAGCGGGGCGCCGATCAGGACGATGCCGTCGGCGCCAATTCCCCGGCGCACGTCGCACAGACCGCGGATGATCGTCGGATCGTGCAGATCGCCGACACCCGCCTGGTCGTCGGTAACGAAGATGAAGTGATTGCCCAGCCCGTGCATCTTTTCGAACTTCAACATCGTGCGCTCTCCATGGTTTCAGCGGAGGAAATTCGTGGCCAGCAGAAACACCAGCCCCATGCCGATCAATACATACACTGTAGTGACAACGTCCCGGCGGCTGACCGTCAGGCGCCCGAGGTTGCCGACCACGAACAGCAGCGCCATGATCGGCAATACCGGAAACCCGTTCTGGCAGACGAAGGCAAGGCCAACGGCAATGACGAACGACGCGAAGACCAGCGCCAACGTACGGCGCACCGCCAGGTTGAACTTCACGGCGCTCGCATAGAAGATGGCCGCGAACAGGTAATCCGACAACCCGATCAGCATCGGCAACTGCGTCGTGCCCGGCTCGGGAAAGCGCATGAGAAAATAGTTGATCTCGGCGTTGCGCACGATCATCTGCGTTGCCCCGGCAAACACGCTCCAGATGTCGGCCAGGCCGGCCACCAACGCCACCGGGATCAGATACCCGATCTCGTCGATGCCGCGCCCGATCCACAGGCCGATGCCGGTGGCCAATGTCAGTTGCGCCAGGGCGAGCAGCATCAGTCGCTGGGTCGTGATCGGCGGCCACAACGGCGCGAAACTGTCGCTCATTGCCGCGTACACCTGGTTGCGCACCTTCAGGGTGACCCCGACCAGTGGGCGGCAACTCGGCAGGCCGAGTTGGCCCAGACCGAGGGTCGCCACCGTTCCGGCGATCGAGGCCGTGCGATTGATCGTGCGCACCCGCGTCACCTCAGGGCCGGCCAGAAGCAAAACGCCGACCAGGCCCAGCGCGCCCATGCCCAGATAAACGGTGCGATGTGCCTGTGCTTGCGCCGCGGCGATGATCCAGGCCAGAGCCAGCGCCGTCATGAGACAGGCAGCGATGAGCACCGAGGCTTCGCGCGGCAACGCCGGCAGGGCAGGGAAGACCGCGGCAGCCCCGGCGTAGGCCGCGAGCCACACCGGAACGGCGATGCCCAGCGGCACCAGGGTGCCGGGCACCGGCCACAACGGTTCGGTGGGTGGCGCCGTCGGACCCGGCGCGGCGGGACCGACCCCAGCCGGTGCGCCCGCCTCCCCGGTCGACGGCCCCCTTGCATCGCCCGAAACTGGCGTTTCGGGCGCGCATCCCTGCGGCAACGGGGCACTGCGCGCCTCGTGCGCGGGCGGTTCGGTCATTGCGTGGTCGTGGGTTCGAGCAACGCGATGCTCTCAGAGGCCAGTCGCACCATCTCGGGGTCGTCGCCCCGGTCGATGGCAGCCTGGAACGCATCGCGGGCCTGGCGGTTCTGCGCCAGGCCGACGTAGATCTTGCCCATGTGCAGCAACACCTCGGAACTCGCCGGCTCGTGCGTGAGCCTAAACAGCGCCAGTGAACGCTCCTGCAACGTGCGGGCCTGCTCGAGATCGCCCTTGCGAAAATGGACCCAGGCCAACGAATCGAGGTAGGTCGCCCGGTTCGACGGATCGAGGCGGATCGCCTTCTCGATCAAGGTCTTGGCCTGTTCGAGGTCGCGGTTGGCATCGGCCAGCAGATAGCCCAGCGTGTTGGCGATGTTGCCGTTGTCAGGCAGCAGATCGACCATCTTGCGGAACACGTCGATCGCCCGGTCGACCTGTTTCTTTTCGAGGAACGCCGAGCCCATGACCGACAACACTTGTAGATTGTTCGGTTGCCGCGACAGGATCGCATCCCACTCGCGTTCCGCGTCAGCCAGGCGTCCCTGCTCGAAATAGATCACGCCCAGGTTCATCCGCGCGCTGATGTCGCTGTCGTCGAGGGCAATCGCCTCGCGATACGCCTTCTCGGCGGCCACGTAGTTCTTCGTGCTCAGATAGACGTTGCCCAGGTTGATGTGCGCCTTGGCGTGCTTCGGGTTCAGCTTGAGCACCTGTTCGAAATTGCCGATCGCCCGTTCGCGATCGCCCATGCCGCCCAAGGTCAAACCGAGGTTGTTCAGGGCGTTCAGATGGTCGGGCTTCACTTTCAACACGGTTTCGTATTCGCGGGCGGCCTCGAGCAGTCGGCCCGTCTCGTGATACGCCACGCCCAGATTGTAGTGCACGTCTTCGGGCATGTGCGGATCTTCGGCCAACGCTGCCTCATAGGCCTTGATCGCTTCCTCGGCATGACCGCTGAAGTAGAGTGCCATACCGAGTAAATACGAAGTGTATGGCTGGTGCCGGTTCAACGCCAGAGAGCGCTTCAAATAGGGAACGGCATCGTCGAACCGCTCGAGCTGCAAGTACAATTTGCCCAGATTGCGCAACGCCTCGACATACATCGGTTCGATGGCAACCGCCTGTTTCAGGCTCATCTCGGCCTTCTGGTGCAGTCCCTGCTGTAAATACAACAAACCCAGGAAGTTATACGACTCTTCCGAATACGGATCGAGGCTCTGAGCCTTTACGAAAGCGGCTTCGGCCTGCGCTTCCTGTCCCATGACCAGGTTGGCGATGCCTTGGCCGACCAACTCCTTGGCGGTGGCGACCGCCGGATTCACGGTCTCGGAGGCGTTCTTGGCCGGCGCCGCCGCGGCTTGCACCGTGGCGAGACTCGGCAACGGCGGCGCCCCGTCGGAACACCAACGCAGCGGTCAGGATACCGCCGACGAAGGCGTGACGGGGCGAGAACCTCTTCTGGCTTTGGCTGTTGCTGGAGTGCGACGTCATGACCATGGCAGACCCCTTCTGAAACGGCGATCGTATGCGTCTCAACAGTATAAAGCCTTGCCCCGTGGGAGGGCAAGGCTTCGTCGGCGAACGTGTCGGTGGCGAACGTTCAGGGGTGGCCGCTGGTGATTACAGGTTCTCCCGCTTGTCGTTCGCTTTCTCGGTGGCGTCATTGATGGCCGTCTCGAACGCCGACAGCACATCGGCCATCACCCGGGCTTCCTTGGCCATGGCCTGCGCCGAGGCCATGTAGAGCGCATGGTTGTTGTCTTTGATCGCGCGCAGCGACCGTTTGGCAAAGGTGACCATCGCGTCGTTCGAACTGAAGAAGCGTTTGAACATCTTGTCGAGTTCAGGAATCGGGGCCTGATACAGGATTCCCATGACCAGACGCATGCGCTCGGCGATCTGGCGGGTTTCGCTCAAGACGTTGCGGGCATTGTTTTGCGACGGTTGGAAGCGATAACACCGGGCATAGTGGGCCCGCAGGAAGGGCTTCGCTTCGAGCTCCATCTCGCTGCTGATGTGATTGATGATCTGCACCCGGCGAAACGTCTTGCCCAGGTTGTCGCTCAGCAGGAGCAGTTCACGGGCGTCCATCGCGGCCTGCGCCGGGCAGGCCAGGGTGGCGAGAACGCCGGTGATGATCAGCGCGATCCAGAGGTTTGGGCGGGCGGCGGTGCGTTGCGGCATGTGGCTTACTCCTTGTCGGCATGAAACGATGCGATTTCCCATCGCCTTCATCGGTCGATGTCGTTGTTTTCCTGACACCGATTTTTTGGCTGCCGTACCGGTCGATGACATGCGGCCGCGAACGTGGTAAGGTATCGCCGCACCCGATCAAACCACAACCAGGAGGTTCATCCATGTGCGGTCCCAATGCGCGTAGGGTCGTATCGACCACCAAGGCGCCGGCGGCGATCGGTCCGTATTCCCAGGCCATCGAAGCCAACGGTTTCGTGTTCACCTCGGGGCAGATTCCACTCGACGCTGCGGGCAACATCGTTGCCGGTGGTGTCGCCGAGCAGACCCGTCAGGTCATGAAGAACCTCGATGCCGTTCTCACCGCGGCCGGCACCGACTTCTCGCACGTCGTCAAGACGACGATCTTTCTGGCAGACATGAACGACTTCGCCACGGTCAACCAGATCTACGCCGAGTCCTTCCCGCACGATCCGCCGGCCCGCTCGACCGTTCAGGTCGCTCGCTTGCCCAAAGACGTCAAGGTCGAAATCGAGATGGTGGCGCTCGCCCACTGAGCGTTGCTGGATGCGCCGCCGCCCGCGCGGGCGGGGCTCCCCCACGTGACGGTCGGAGGGTTAGCGTCCGGTTGGCTGCGGCCCACAATGGGTGCAGTGATCCTCGTGGCCGGCGAAGCCGACGAGCAGTGCATCGTCGAGCTCGAAGATCCCGCATGAATCCCACAATTCGCCAGGGTTCATGCGCAGCCGGCCGGCGAACGTCGCGAACTCGAGCGCGTCGAGGGCCGGTTCGCGACCGCGGCGCATGTTGAGCGTAATGGCGTTGGTCGGCTGCGCCTGCACGAAGTGGCACTTCTGTTCGAATCGGCCGAGTCGCCACGGATTGCCGGCCTTCTGGGCCGCCTCGGTTGGGGGCCGCACCAGGAAACCCTCGATGGTCACCAAGGTGCCGGCCCATGCGGTCAGGCTGGCCGGCAAGGCCGTCGTGGTCAGCGATGCCAATGCCTGGTTTTCGTAGACCTTCTGGGCAGCGTTACCGAAGGAGGCCCACGGGAACAGTCTTGTCTGAGTCTGCAACGCCCGCGCGTCGTCGTCCCAGATCACGTGCGGCACCGCATGGTCGTCGACGCTCAAAGCATCAATACAATATGCATACGTTGCATTGGTGGCGGTGTTCAGGCTGAACCTGCCGGCAACCTGGGCGATGTTGTAGCGCACCCAGCGCAGTGGTTCCGCGAAGTTCACCAGGACATGCGCCTGACCGTCCGGAAGTGGCCCATAACAGCAGATCTCGGTCGAGGGCGACAACCAGAACACCGACGTCGACCCGATTGCTTCCGGACACGGTCGCATGAAGCCCAGCATCACGACATCGGTGCCAACCAGGTTGCGCAGCCGGTCGGCGGTCGGAGCAGCTTGCCCTGCAGCCCACGGGACCAACTCGGCAAACGTGAGCGGCCGGGCGAAGCGCGTTTGGGCGAACTCGGCAGCCAACGCCTTCTCGTCGAGCTGCACCGTCTGATGGACGGAGAGTGGTGCGGTCGCGGGCGCACCAGCGTTCAGTATGCCCGTGGGCGAACCCGGTAGCGCGTGCTCATGGGCATCCACTGGGAAAACCGTCGTCAGCAGCATGAATATCCCCAACCAGATCGGGTTCATGCCCCTCAGTCTCGATCGCATATTTACAGAGTATTTTTGCACTGCTTGGGCCTCCTGGCTCTTCGCTGCCTGTTCGTCTGCCGGTCGAGGGGCCGTGCCGTTGTCTGAGCGCGCGGGGCTGCCTGTCGTCTCGGCCGCAACACCGTACAGCAAAGGCCCCTCACGCAGGAGGGGCCTTTGCTGTGACCTGCAAATGAGTCTCGAAATGTCAGCACCTACCGTCGGCTCTTTTCGTTGCGCCGAATACGGATTTCGACGGCATTGCCGAAAATAACGCGACAGGTTGCGGCATCATTGCGGAGGAACCTGCAGGATGCCGCCGGTCAGGACGGAGTAGATTCGAGCCTTGCCGGCCCCACCGACCAGCGGTCCCATGTTGTCGACGACGAACAGGTTGCCGCGCGTGTCTGTCGTAATCCGAACTGGTTCTGTGAACGATCCCACTTGGTCGCCGGGGCCTCCGAACTCCATCAGGAAACGCCCGCCGCCGTCAAAGGCCTTAACCTTCTTCAGTTGAGAATCAACCACCCACACCACATCGTTCAGTTTGCGATCGACCTTCAGGGCCACCGGACTGGGCAGGTAATCGGCCCGCGTCGGGTCGTTGCTGCCAAATGAGATGTTGGTGTAACTGAGACTTACATCGTACTTGTAAATGTGAGCATTGCCAGGAGCCTTGTCGGCCACATAGACGTAATGAGGCGCATCGAACTGGGCACTCAGCGCCACCGGGTTCACGAGTCCGGGTTCGGTGCGCGTGAACGGAACGCCAGGCGCAACGCCACTTGGCAACCAAGACTCTGGGGCGAAAATGACCCCGGGTTTGCCAGGGTCGGCGAAGTAGGTATCTGTCAGCCTGCCGCTTGGCCAACTTGAGGAAACCGCTGCGTGGCACGCGAAACTGGTGGACTGAGCACTGACATTTGATACGTTCGTATAATAAACAGGATCGTAATTGTCATTCACAGGGCTGGCAAGACGGCTTTCTCCCTTGCCCAATACGCAAGCTCTAACCGTGCCGCCAGCCGCATCAAGCGCTCGAATGATGTTTGAGTCGCCGAGAATCGAGATGTCAGTAACGCGATTGAATGCCGAGAGGCCAACGTTCCATTCTGACAGTTGAATTCCCTGATTTCCATCAAATGCGGGCGGTGTTGCTATCGGAAACTGAGGTGCTCCCATGTCCCCAAACCCATAGCCGTAAAGGTCATGCCATCCAAACCGCCAGCGCAAAACGCATTTGTTGCTTGTGTCGGCAAGTACGGCATCGGTGGGTGGATTGGTGTAAAACTCGAGTCCGCCAAGCTCGTCGCCGGTGTAGCGTTCGTCATACGCAAGATCCATACGCCACAGGTAGATCGGGAAGGTCGCTGCTCCGGAAACTCCGAGCGAGTCGACCGCCCGCAGGACGATGTGATGGAGTCCATAATCGGTTTGTACCGAGCCCCAGTACGGGCGGTACACCGCCGTGCTCGATGCCCTTTGGACAGGGAACGGATCATACCAGAACAGTCTTGCGGCAGGAATCGCCCCGTCTTCGACGTCGGTCGCCGAACCCGTGAAGCCGAGTTGGGTCCCCGCTCGAATCAGAAACACTGGAATGTTTCCGGGTGCCGTAGCGTACTGTTGTCCGAGAATCTGGTTGATGGTGGGCTGGGGAATATTGTCGACGATGATCTGTGTCATTGTCGAAACTTGGTAGCCCCAGCGATCGGTGGCGACGACCCTGTAGACATGCCACCCATAGTTGGTCGATTGAAACACCGGTGGCGAGAGCGTGTCACCGACACCGACCTTGCGCCAAGTGCCAACAATCGGTGTGGTTCCGGTTCCCGCGAGCGCTTCAAACCACTCGATTGCCGTCCCAGAGAGGGTTTCCGTGACGCCAGGCCGCGTGCGGTCAGAGACCGACACGGTCATTCGGGCCGCCTCGCCGGGCACGAAGACCGCCCCGCTGGCGAAAGGCGCGCCAGAGCCAACCTTCAACGCTGTCATGGCCATGGTCGGGGTGGCATTGATGACCACGCTGAGCCGATATTCGCCCGCCAAACCCGTTGAGTCGAAACCGCGCAGCGAGATCACGTGCTCGCCCAGTTCGCCAAGCCAGGTGACCGTGTTGCTCCCACCGCCGAACAGTAGTCCGTTCGCGTACCAAGCGAAGCTCGCCGGACCAAACACCGGGCCATCTTCAACGTCGCTTCCGGTTCCTCGGAACTGGACGGGAGTCGCGTATAGATCTGCCTCGGGGATCACGGTTGCTGTCGCAGCCGGTACCGGGCTAACGATAGCCATGACCGGAGGGTTGGCCGTCGCTCCGCTTCCGGTGCCGCTTCCGGTAGAAACTCCGGTGCCAGCACCCGTTCCCATCGACGGAGTACTGGTGGTCGCGCGTGGCGGCACACGCACTGTCACTGAACGCGATCCGATTGCCCCACCCGGCGAGTGGTCCATGTAGGTCACCAACACCGTGAACGTGCCAGGGAAGATCGGGGTGAACGCGAAGCTCGCGCCCGAGCCCGCCGCATCACCCGAGTTGCTCACAGACCAACGGTAGCGCGTTGCCACCGGTGGGTTGTCTTCTGGGTCGGCGTCACTGGCTGTCGAAGAAAATGTCAGCGGTATTCCGGCGGTCGCGACAAAACTGTTTGCTGCAACCTGCGTTGCACCAGAAATCGCGATCGGTGGAAGGTTTGGGGTCGAATTCACCCGGTAACTCGTCGTAGTTTCGCCGGAGTTGCCCGACGAGTCGGTTGCCCGCAGTGTAATACTGTGTATGCCCTGCGTCGGGGCCGCCAGGACGACACGACTGCCGAACCCAAGCGGAACATTCGCGCCACCAACGGTCTCGAACCACTGGAGGCTGTTCCCGGTTGAGGCTATTGCCTGACCGGTTGCGTCGACGGCGGAACCAGACAGAACAATCGGCCCTTGGGGAACCAATGCGTTTGGCAGTGGGGTCGTGATTGTGACGATGGGGGTCGCGCCTGCGCCCACCAATGCCATGCGGCGGGATGCCTCGACGGTCGCACCGCGACAATCGGTCACGCGGCATCGTACGGTGTACGTGGCTGGAGTTGCCGCGCCCGACGGAGGGGTCCAGGTCATTTGTGAAAGTGTGTCGATGACGATTTCACCCTGATTGGGGTTGACGCTCCAACTGTAGGCGAGAGCGTCCTCGTCAGGATCCGTCGCCGCAATCGACAAGGAAGTCGGAACGCCGACGCGAGCGGCATCGGGACCGACAATCGTTGCAGTTGGGGTCCGATTCGTTGGTTCGGTACCTCCACCAACCCGAAAACTGAGTCGCGCGGAGCTGGTTGCCCGGCCATCGCCGACTTCGACCGAAACCGTTGCCAACCCAGGCACGGTCGGGGCTGTCCAGGCGTTGCCCGCGGTTCCGTTGCTCGAGAACAATCCATCGGTACGTGACCAACGATACTGCAAACGGTCGCCATACAGTGACGTCGCGCTGGCAGTCAATACAATGAGTTCCCCCGTCTGCACAGACGATCGTGTGGCTGACAAGGTCACGACCGGACCTTGTCGCTCGCCCACGGGGGCCAGGACGAGATCGACTTGGGGGGTCGTCCCCTGCAATAGAGGGGCGGTGAAAGCCAACAACTGCATTGCTCCCGCTGAGTCGATACGTATCGGAATGTCCGGCACCCCGTCGGGGTTTGCCGGAGTGACGAAAGCGCCGGCAGCGTCGGTTCGAAAGGGCTCACCCCATACCGACATCTGGGCAAAGGGAACCGGATTCCCCTGTATGTCTCGAAGTGTTCCTTGGACACAGTTGCGCGCGGCTGGCAAATCAACCGTGCCAAGATCCTGGGAAACACCGCCAGACGGCTCGGCAACAGATACTAACGCACTGTACCGGAAGGTTCCCATGGCTGTCTGTTTGCTGGCAACGATGCGGTGTTGGCCCGGAACCACGTCGATCAGTGTGAACCGGCCGTCCGCCTGCGTGAATCCACGTTGCGCGTAGCCGTCGTCGAGCCACACCTCGGCACCACCGATGCCGGCCATGTCTGCCAAGACGCTGCCTTCCCGACGACTCCCAGCCATTGCAGTCGAGACGATGCGACCTGTCAGTGTTGGTCTAACCAGTGATGATCCGACCGAAACCTGTGCTGGCACGCCATCGCCACCACCACCGCCGCCGCCGCCGCCGCCCCCACAACCGAAGGACGCAAGGATGGCACCGAGCAGGACACACACGGCCACTGTTCTCGAACAGGCTCGTTGGTTCATTGTGCAAAACCTCAATTTTCAAATTCCCGAGCGTTGAGCAATCGGCGTCTGTTCCGAAGGCCCCGTGGTTGCGAATTCCCGACTAGGGATGCGTCACGCTGAAAGTCACAGTTTCGGTGTCAAGAGACCCGGTCATTCCGGCGAAATAGAAGCGCACGCGCCAACTGTAGGTGTCGTCGGTGCCAGTCCGTGGCGTGGGTGGGAACACATACTGAGTACTATTTGCAGAACCGGAGAGCGCCGCCGAGTAAATCAAGTAGTTACTTGCATCATACAGTTCGAACACTGCGTGATCGACAGTCCCCGCGACCGTCGGCCATGCAAAATTCACCGTTCTGGAAGCGGTCTGACTGGTCGCCAAGACTTGTCCGCCAAAGGGTGTCATGTCGGCCGCTCGCGGACGGATCAAGAACGATACCGGATTCGCGAAGCGAAGCGTATCGGTGCCGTTTTGTGTCTGCTTTGTTCCGGCTGTCCAGTAGTAGCGGCCAGGTCCCATGCCGATCGCACTGGGCAAAATGAAATACGAGTTTGTTGCCACGTCGACCGTCTGATTTGGGTTTGTTCCGAAGATAGAGACTTGATACCCATTTGCCCCGGCCACCTCCGTCCACCTGAACTCGATCTGCGATTGACTTGTGAACACTTGCCCGTCGGTTGGGACACTGAGGTCGGGTGGGGGAAGCGTCGAACCCGGATTCACGACAGCCGTGCTCGGCACGACGAAATCCATGATGGTCGTTTGTCCCGCCTGCACCTGATAACCGCTGTTATAGACCTGGCCATCGACGTAATAGATTACCGTGGTGCCTTCGACACGCGTACGAATGACCGAATCGGCAGATACTGCGCTGAACGAGACATTATCGTCCTCTTTGGGAGGAATGTTGTCGACGAGGAATGAACCCGCTGCATCGGTGCGAACATTCGTGAACGCATAGGAAATGCGACCGGTGTTGTCGCTCTTAACCAATTGGAACGATTGATTTGCCCATGGCACAAGCTGCAATTGGTTCGCGGTGCCTTGCACCACCGAGTATTGCTTCGCTGTTCCAGACAGCGCCCCCGAATGATGGAGGTTGAAGATGGCCTGGAACGGGGGAAGAGTGACCACTCCCCGGGTTACGCCGTTGGTGGTTGAGATCACGGGCGTGTATGTTGCGCCGTTGTAGATCACATGCGCCGCTATTGACGGTTGCGTGGCGATCGATCCGCCGACCTGGAATGCGACTGAATATGCGGCCATTCCCGGCTTGGAAATGGTAATCGAGCGGGCGCCCGACGCGACGAAGTCGATGCGGAAGTTGCCGAACCCGTCGGTAACCGTGCGCATGCCGG
>CAZADH010000196.1:5305-11824 GCA_964483805.1 uncultured bacterium | reverse complement strand
TGATGGCCAACGCGGCGCTGCGACGCAAGACGATGACGGCAGCCATCGAACGTTTCAACGTGGCGCAGCGGACCAAGCTCAATCAGGGGTTGGAAGCCGACAATCCGTTGTTCTTCCCGGCGCTGAGCATCGACGATCTCGACAAGCTGGGCGCCTTCGGCCATGTGTCGCGGCTGCACGTCGGTGAGTTGCTGTTCACGCGGTTCAAAGAGGTGTTTCAGCGGCGGGTCCTCTTTATGAAGGCCCAGGTGCTGGCCGCCCGCGAACGGTTCAAACGCGGCATTTTCAGCGAATGGGAACTGAAGAACATTACTTCGCAATACAATATATTGCGTGATCAGTTCGAGACCATGACCCCCGAATCGTTGCTGGCGCAATACATGGATGCGCATGAGGTGGGCGATTACGACAGTTCGTTTCCGACCGATGCCGACATCCTGCCGCTGGTGGCGGCACAGGGGGGCCGCATCGTCTTCATCCACCCGCTCGAGATGGGTTTGCGGCCGTCGATGCGGCATGTCATCCAGAACGCAAAGTACATCACCCATGTCGAGACGTTCAATCTGCGCGATAGCGTGGGGCGGAATCCGACCGATGTAAACATCTTCAACAAGTTCGTCTACCTGATCAACAATGTCTCGGTCGACGAAGTGATGGCGTTTTTCGAGCAGCATGAGGTCAACGAGGTGTCACGGGCCGAGGTCGAGGCGGCGGCGGCGATCTTCCAGAAACGGCCGCTCGAGCCGGTGTGCGGCAGCGATGCCACCGGGCGCGACCCGAGCATCCCGGGGATGGGTTTCGTGCGGGTCACCAACGTGCCCGAGAAGATGCTGCCGAAGTTCAAGGAACACCACTACAAGCTGCCCCGCCCGATTGCCGATCTGATCATCTGTCGTGGCAAGAAGAGCCAGCCGGCGGCGAACCCCGACAGCAGTCACGACATCATCTGCATGGGCAAGATCGGCAAACCGATTCGCAACTCGGTCGGCGATGAGGCCGAGGTCGAGGTCATCGGTCCCGACCGGTTCTGGAACTACCTCAATCCGCTGATCAAGAACCTGATCCGCGTCGCCATCGGGTTTACGATTGCGACCTGGTCGACCCCGATCGTCGAGCGTTTGAAGCAGGTCATCGTCAGCATGGGGATCGACCCGCGCGTTTACGCGGAAACCGCGGAGTTCGGCATCAAATTCGCGATCCTGTGGTTCCTGCTTACGGCCTTTCGCAACATTATCGTCGATCTGCTGTCGGCTTCGGGAATCGAGATCAAGGCCTGGTCGTATCAGAACATCAACTTTGACAATGTGGCGCAGTCGCTTTTCTGGACCGGCTTCTCGGTGCCGCTGCTGACCTTCGTGAAGGAACATTTCGACATCATCTGGTTTGCCCTGTACAAGACGAACTCGGGGGCGTTGTTCGAGACGGTCAAGTTCTTCTTCCTGTGCACGGCCAACGGTACCTACATCATGACCCACAATCGCCTGCGTGGCTTCGACAAGAAGGTGCGACGGGCCAATTTCTTCCGCAGTATGCTCGCCTGGCCGTTTGCTGCGTCGTTTTCGTGGTTGGGCAACGCCCTGGGCGTGCCGTCGATCGTGCAGACCAAGTTCTGGTCGGAGTGTGTGGCTGCCTGTATCGAAGGGACCGGCAAGTATCAACAGCGGTTCCGCTTGCGCAAACGCGATCTGAGCGAACTGCTGCCGTTGCTGCAGTCGGTCGACCGCAACGTGCGGTTGACGACGATGCTCGATATTCTTTACATCTGGGCGCGGCAGCCGCGCGGCAACACCTGTCTCGAACAACTCCTGTTGCAGCAGCCGTCGTGGTTCGAGCGCTGGCGCAAGGCCAAGCTGACCCCGGCCGAACGGGAGCACCTGAAGGGGTTGTATCGGGGTTACTACGATCGACTCATCGAGTTGTTTGGTGATCCGGGTTGTCAGAGCATTCTGTGTTCGTATGTATTGCGCAACTACAACGAGCGTGAGGCCGTGATCCTGACCGAACTGGTCGGTATGCACGCCGAGGATTTCCTGCGCTCGTTGCGGCACCTGCGCAAAATTCTCTATCCGCCCGACGATCCCAAGGCCCAGGTGCGCCCGATCCAGTGAGCCGGCCGTGGCCGGGGGTGGCCGTGGTCCGCCCGTTGGGGTGGTTTGTCGGGGCGGCGTCGGCGGAGCATTATTCCCGGCAACTTTTGTGTCGGGCCGCATGTCTAACAGGCAAAGCCGTCGAGGTCGGGTGGGCCTGCCGCGTGACCTCGGCGACGAGAAATATCTTGTATTGACGTCATGAGGCGGGGCGTTGATGGCTTGCATCCGCGGGCCGAACGCCGTATCGTAGACCCGTTTTGCCATTTGAACAACCAGGGGGCCGTGACGGTTGCGTCACGCTGCATACACCATGAATCTTGCCGAAATCTGCATTCGCCGGCCCGTGTTCACCTTGATGTTGAACCTGGCGTTGATCGTGCTGGGCTTCATGTCCTACCAGGATCTCGGGCTCGACCTGTTCCCGAAGATCGATTATCCGAACGTGCGCATTCAAGCCTCGTTTCCCGGTGCGAGCCCCGAAGAAATGGAAATCGAGGTGGTGCGGCCGATCGAAGAGGCCGTCAATACCGTGGGCGGTATCGACACGATCACGTCGCGGTGCACGTTCGGCAACGCCATGGTCATGGTGCGGTTCGAACTCGAGAAAGACATCGATGTGGCCGCGCAGGAGACGCGCGACAAGGTGGCCCGTATCGTGCGCAAACTGCCGGAGGGCATGGAGCCGCCGTCGGTCGACAAGATCGATCCTGATGCGCGGCCGATCATCACCATGATTATCTCGACCGCGATGGCGCCGCGCGACCTGGCCCTTTTCGCCAAAAAACGCATCAAGGAACCGCTCGAAGCGATCCAGGGGGTGGGCGCAATCAGTGTGGTCGGCGATCGGAATCGCGAGATCCGCATCGAGGTCGATGGCGGGCGGATGGCGGCCCTGCGGGTGTCGGCCGACCAGGTTAAGACGGCGCTGCGTACGCAGAATCTCGAGATCCCCGGGGGCAATATCACCGCCGGTGACAACGAGTTCGTCCTGCGCAATCTCGGCAAGATCAAAGATCCACAGCGGTTTGCCGACATCATCGTGTCGCAACACAACAACACGCCGGTGCGGATCCGTGACATCGGCCGGGTCATCGACGGTGAAGAAGAGGTGCGGTCGGTGGCGCGGCTCGACGGCAAGCCCTGTCTGTCGATGACCGTGCAGAAGCAGACGGGCTGCAATACATTAGATGTCATCAGCCGGGTCAAGAAGCGGCTCGAGGAGCTGCAACGCGACTTCCCGGCCGACATGAAGATCATCACCATCGGCGATCAGTCGGCGTTTATCAAGGCATCGATGCACGAACTCAACCTGCATCTGTTGCTGGGAGCCCTGCTTACCTCGGGTGTCGTGTTCCTGTTCATGCGCAACCTCGTGTCGACCTTCATCACCGCCCTCGCCATTCCGGTGTCGTTGATCGCCACCTTTTTCTTCATGAAACTGCTCGGGTTCACGCTCAACAACATGACCATGCTGGGGATGACGCTGGCGGTCGGCATCGTCATCGACGACGCGATCGTCGTGCTCGAGAACATCTTCCGCCACATGGAAGAGCTGGGGTCCGACCCGATGAAGGCGGCCCAGGAGGCAACCGCCGAGATCTATCTGGCGGTGACGGCCACCAGTCTGTCGCTGGCGGTCATCTTCGTGCCGATCGCCTTCATCTACGGCATCATCGGCAATCTGCTCAACAACTTTGGCCTGACCATCGCCTTTTCTATTCTGGTGTCGCTGTTTGTCTCGTTCACCTTGACGCCAATGCTGTGCTCACGCCTGTTTCAGTACCGCTTTGCCGTCGGTCACGGGTCGAGCAAAGAGTCCGCGTTCTTTCGCATCATCGATCGGGTGTACGGCAGCCTGCTGCGCTTTTCGCTGCGTCGGCGCTGGGTGATCATCCTGGTGGCGGTGGCCTGTGTTGCGGCCGTGGTGCCGATGGCCGAAAGAGTGCGCACCGATTTCCTGCCGCCCGACGATACGAACGAGTATCAGATCTCGTTTCGCACTCCTGAAGGCTTCTCGCTCGCCGGCACCGACCGGGTGTTGCGCGACATCGAGGCGAAGGTGCGGGCGTTGCCGGGTGTGGCTCACGTCTACGTGGCCATCGCCGAGGATGGCAAAGACGCGGTCAACCAGGCCTCGGTGCTCGTGCAGTTGGTCGACATCAAAGAGCGCGACTTCTCGATGTTCGACTCGATGGCCGAGGCCCGCAAAATCATGAAGGCGTATCCGAACTTCCGACCGTCGGTGTCGGGATCGGGGCCGCAAATCATGGGCGGCGGCCGCGGCGATGTGCAGTTCTTCATTCGCGGGCCGGATCTCGACCAGATCAGCCGCTATATCGATCACATGACCACGACGCTGCGCAAGAGCCCGATCTTCGGAAACGTAAATACATCGTTCATACCTCGTAAACCGGAAGTGCATGTCGTGGTCGACCGTGATCGGGCGCGGCAGATGGGCGTGCAGCTCGACGATGTTTTTGCCTCGTTGCGCGCACTGATCGGCGGCCAGGACCAGATTTCGCAGTTTCAAGACAAAGACGAACTGTACGAGGTGCGCATGCGTCTTCGGCCCGAGGACCGCGACAGCGTGATCACCACCTCCGGCTTGTTGCTGCCTATCGAGGGTGGCGGGGTGATCCGGCTCGATTCGATCGCTTCGGTGTCGATGGGCTTCGGTCCGGCCCAGATCACCCGGCAAGACCGGCAACGCAGTGTCAGCCTGACGGGCAACCTGGCGAAAGACAAGGGGCTGGGCGAGGCGATCGATCTGATCATCGCGACCGTGAAAGACATGAATCTTCCGCCCGAGTATTCCTACGGGTACACGGGCAAGGCCAAAGAAATGGAGCGGACCAACCAGGGTTTTGCCAAGGCCTTCTTGCTCAGTGCGGTGTTCATGTTCATGATTCTGGCATCGCAGTTCGAGAGTCTTCTGCACCCCTTCACGATCATGCTGTCGTTGCCGTTGTCGATTCCGTTCGCACTGTTGACGCTTCTGGTCATGAAGAGCACCCTGAATGTCTATTCGGCGCTTGGGGTGTTCATGTTGTTTGGTATCGTCAAGAAGAATGCGATCCTGCAGATCGACTACACCAACACGTTGCGGGCGCAGGGTGTCGAGCGGAATCGGGCGGTCGTCGAAGCGAATCGTGCGCGCCTGCGGCCGATCCTGATGACGACGATCACGCTCGTGGCAGGCATGCTGCCGATGGCCCTGGGATCCGGGCCTGGAGCGGCGACGCGCGCCTCGATGGCGCTGGTGATCATTGGGGGGCAGACGCTGTGCCTGCTGATCACCCTGTTGTTGACGCCGGTGGCCTACACGCTTTTCGACGACATTCTTGGCTGGGCGCGGACCCGGATGCCCGATCTGCGCCGGCCGCCGCCGGCGCATGCCGGTGGCGAAACGGCGGCGCCGGGCCTCAGTGCGGATCCGGGCAGCGGTGAATCTCGATGACGATGTGGCCGAGTTCGGGGTGAACCCCCAGGGCTGCGCGATACTCCTCGACGGGGCGGGGTCGAGCCGCCACCAACACGACGATGCACGCGTAGGTGTTGCGGCCGACCCGCCATAGATGCAGGTCGCTGATGCGGGCATCACCGTCGGCCTCGATGGCCCGGCGAACCTCGTTCACCAGCGGTGAATCCATTTCGCTGTCGAGGAGAACCCGCCCGGTGTCGCGCACCAGGCCGATCGACCAGATGGCGATCAATGTTGAGCCGACGATGCCCATCAACGGATCGAGCCAGGTGAGACCAAAGAACTTGCCGCCCAACAGTGCGGCGATGGCGAACACTGATGTGGCAGCGTCGGCGAGAACGTGCAGGTAGGCCGCGCGCAGGTTGAGGTCGCGATGAGGGCGACCGCTCTCGGGCGCGTCGTGGTGGTGGTGCTCGCAGGCGTGGTCGTCGGCATGCGCATGCGCGTGGTCGTCTTCATCGGCGTGGTCATGGTCATGCGCGTGTTCATCTGGGTGGGCATGCCCACGATCGTGGCCGTGATGGTGCCCGTGATCGTCGAGGAGCAGCGCACACACCAGGTTGACCACCAGGCCGATGACGGCGACCAACAGTGCCTGATTGTATTGCACCACTTGCGGATTGATCAGGCGTTCGATCGATTCGACCGCGACAAGCAGCGCAACGATGCCCAGAACGATGGCACTGGCAAACCCGCCAAGCACTTCGATCTTCCAGGTTCCGAAGGCGAAGCGGTGATCGCCGGCCCACCGACGGGCGAGTGCGTAGGATCCGGCGGTCACGCCAAGGGCGAGGGCATGCGTGCCCATGTGCCAACCGTCGGCGAGCAAGGCCATCGATTTGAACAGGCTGCCGGCGATGATCTCGGCGAGCATGGTGGCGACGGTGATGGCGATGACCCACAGGGTTCGACGTTCGCCCACCGGATTGCCGGGATCGAAGGTGTGGG
>CAZADH010000196.1:0-5295 GCA_964483805.1 uncultured bacterium | reverse complement strand
AGGCCGCCCTGTTCCGCATTGGTCGAACGGGCGGTGTGCTATGGTGGACGCGGCTGCGACCTTTCACCACGGTAAGAAGGGGCGGAGCGGGATCAGCGTTGGGTGTCGCGCGGTGGCTGCCCGCTGCGGTTCGCCCCGCCACCGCCGCCGGGCGTGGCGCCCGTTTGCTGAGCCGTGCCGCTGGCGAGATCGGCGGCGCGACTCGCGGTGGCATAGTATTTCATCGTCGGCAGGGGAATATCGACAATGAGATCTTCGTTGCCGTCGAGCTCGGGGGCTTCGAACGGGTTCTTGCCCTTGGCGAGAACCTGCACCAGTTCAGCGTGATCGGGGCAGATGCCGGCTTCGTCTTGTTCGTAACCGCAATCGGGACAACGCCACAGGTCGGGCGTATACTGCTCGGTCTCTTCTTTTTCGGGCAGAAAGACCGAGTCTTGCTTTTTGGCCTCGGCCTTCTTGGCGTCTTTGTCTTTCTTGGGATCGGTGGTGCCGCCTTTGCGCTCGCGTTCGCGCTTGCGCGCCGCGGCCGAACTCTCGGCCTGCTGTTTGCGTTCGGCCGACGTCAAGGCTGGCACCGCGCGAGGGATGAGGCAGTCGACGGTGAAGGCCGTGAGCAGACCGATGCAGAAGACCCCGGCCAACATCGGGGAAACCCGCGACGTGCCGCGAACCGGCGACGGCGAAACAAAGCCGGCGCCCGTGGGCGCCGGCCGGCAATACGTTGTATGGCTTTTCACAGTGAAGATCGGGCCGGGCCGCACCATGGTTGGCGGCCCGTTGGCCCTACTCGCGCTCTTGGATGATCTCGACGATTTCTTTGGGCACCTTGGCGTCGAGCAGCGCCTGGCGGAAATCGTCGTGGCGCAACAGGCGGGAAATCTTCGCGAGCAGCTTGAGATACTGGCCACCCGAGGAGAGCGGCGCAAGAAGCAGGAAAATCAGATGGACCGGTTTGTTGTCGATCGATCGGAAATCGACGCCGTCTTTCGAGCGGAAGAAGGCGACGGTCAGGTCTTTGACGGCCGAACAGCGTGCGTGCGGGATCGCAATACCGCCGCCGACACCTGTCGTGCCGAGCTTCTCGCGCTCTTCGAGCGCTTTCTTCAAGCCCTGAATGTCTTCGATGTAGCCGGTTTTCTCGACTGCCTGCACGAGTCGATCGAGCGCGTCTTTCTTATCAGCCGCGGCAAAATCGAGGGCGATGAGGTTCTCTTTCATCAATTCTGCGATCTGCATCAACTTCGCCTCCGGGGATGAATCCGCGATAGGTAGCCCAACACTCCGATTGAAGCACAAACAATCCACGAACGCAACGGCAGATTTTCACAATTTCGTGTGCCGGCTGTTTTTTCCCGAGGGCGGCAGGCTCCGTGATCGCTCTCGTTGCCAAGGCGGCGCGCGCTGTGATAGTGTGCGGGCGTCGGCAGATCAGAGTGGAAAGGGAATCATCAACAGCATGCATAAACTCGACACGCAGGTCATCGGTCATGCTTGGGTCGTGACCCTGGGCGAAAAGCACCGGGTCATCGAGAACGGTGCGGTTGCCTACAACCGTGATCAGATCCTGGCGGTGGGTGATACGGCCGAGGTTCGCCAGAAGTATCCCAGCGCGCCGTTCGTCGATGCGGGCGGTCGCACGTTGCTGCCCGGCTTGATCAACGGCCACATGCATCTCTATTCGACGTTCGCTCGCGGCATCGCCCTCAAAGATGCTCCGCCCGAGAACTTCGTGCAGATTCTCGAGCGTTTGTGGTGGCGACTCGACAAGGCGTTGACCCTCGACGATCTTTTTCTGACGGCGCTGGTGCCGCTGCTCGACGCGGTGCGCAATGGGGTGACGACCCTGATCGACCACCACGCGAGCCCGTTTGCAATTCGCGGATCGCTCAACAAGTTGCGCGATGCGTTCCGGCAGGTCGGTGTGCGGGGCGCGTTGTGCTACGAAACATCTGATCGAGACGGGCCGCAGAAGCGCGACGAAGGACTCGAGGAAAACGCTGAATTCATCCGCCAATTGAAGCTCGATCCGCATCCCGATGTGGCAGGGCTGTTTGGGTTGCATGCGAGTTTCACCCTCGATGATACGACGCTGCGCCGGGCCGCCGAGTTGATCAAGGGGCTCGGCACCGGGGCGCACATCCATGTGGCCGAAGACAAGGCCGATCTGGAAGATGCGCGCAGGCGGGGCTACCGCTCGGTGGTCGACCGTCTGCACAAGCATGGCCTCACCGGCGAGCGCAGCATCTTTGCCCATTGCGTGCACACCGATGCGGCCGACCGTTCGACGCTGGCATTGACACGCACATGGGTGGCGCACAATCCGCGTTCGAACATGGGCAATGCTGTGGGTTGTGCCGACCTCGAGTCGATGATGGCCGAGAAGGTGCCGGTGGTTTTCGGCACCGACGGGATGGCGGCGTCGCCGCTGGGCGACTTTGCCCAGGCCAATCTCATTCACAAGCACCACGCCGGCGACCCCCGCAAGATGTACGGTGAGATCTGGCAGATGTTCTCGCAGCACAATCCACAACTGGCGAGTGCCGTGTTCAGCAAGCCGATCGGCGTTCTTGCCGAAGGGTACGCGGCCGATATGGTGCTCTGGAATTACGTTCCCTGCACGCCGATGCATGCCGGCAACACGTTGGGTCACCTGCTCTTTGGCATGACCAGTGCGACGGTCAATACGAGCGTTTGCCAGGGAAAGGTCATCTATAAAGATGGCGTGGTCACGGGCATGCCCGAGACCGAAGAACGGCAACTGATGCGTGAGTCGCGCAGACTTGCGGCGGCTCTGTGGGAACGTTGGTAACTCCAAGACGGAAAGGAATGACAGCATGAGTACGGACACCATCAAGAAGATCAAAGCCGAGGTTGAGAAGCATCGCAACGACATCATTCAGTTCATGCGGGATATCTGCGCGATTCCCAGTTACGACTGCAAGATCGGGGCGGTCGTCGAGCGCATCAATAAAGAGATGAAGAAACTCGGGTTCGACGAGGTGCGCGTCGATGCCATGGGCAACAGCCTCGGGCGCATGGGCAACGGCAAGAAGGTGTTGGTGCTCGACAGCCACATCGATACCGTCGGCATCGGCGACCCGACCCAATGGAAATGGGACCCCTTCAAGGGCAAGGTCGAGAACAATATCTTGTATGCACTCGGTGCCTGCGATGAGAAGGGTTCGACGCCGGGGATGATCTATGGCATCAAGATCATGAAAGACCTGGGCCTGCTCGACGGTTGGACCGTGTATTACTTTGGCAATATGGAGGAGTGGTGCGACGGTATCGCGCCGAACGCTCTGGTCGACCACGAAAAGATCAAACCCGACTTCGTCATCATCGGTGAGCCGACCTGCATGCGCATCTACCGCGGTCATCGCGGCCGGGTCGAGTTGAAGGTCACCACCAAGGGCCGGACGTGCCATGCATCGGCGCCAGAGCGCGGCGACAATGCGGTCTACAAGATGGCTCCCATCATCGAAGAGATCAGCAAAATGAGCCACATGTTCAAAGACGATAAGTTCCTCGGCAAGGGTTCGGTCGTGGTGTCGAAGATCGAGTGCAAGACGCCGAGTCTCAATGCGGTTCCCGATGAGTGCACCATTTACATCGATCGCCGGCTCACCTTCGGTGAAAACGAAGCCAGCGCCATTGCCGAGCTCGAGTCGCTGCCCAGCGTGAAGCAGCACGGCAAGGTCGAAGAGCTGTTCTACGACGATCCCTCGTACACCGGGTTCGTTTTCAAGGTCAGCAAATACTATCCGCCGTGGGCGCTCGATGCGAAGCATGAGTTGGTGCAGGCAGGGGTCGAGGCATTCAAACTGGCGTACGGCAAAGATCCGACCGTCGACAAGTGGGTCTTCTCGACGAATGGCACCTATTGGATGGGCAAGGCCAACATTCCGTCGATCGGGTTCGGCCCGGGCAACGAGGTGCACGCGCACACCGTCAACGACCAGGTGCCGCTCGACGAGGTGGTCGATGCGACGGTCTTCTACGCCGCGCTGCCATTGTCGTTGAAGGCGAAGTGACAGGAGGAGCGGCGTGCCGTCTCCTCTCATCAATACGTTATACATAACAAGATAAGGAAAGAAGACAACCATGAGTCCCGCGAAAGAGAACAGCAAGAAGGGCCAGGTGGCAGTGGTTGCCGTCGGTGGCAACTCCCTGATCAAAGACGAGAAGCGGCAGACCGTGCCTGACCAGTATCAGGCGGCGGTTGAGACGATGGTTCACATCGTCGACATGATCGAACAGGGTTTCACGGTCGTGGTCACCCACGGCAACGGTCCGCAGGTCGGCTTCATCCTGCTGCGTTCCGAGATCGCGCGCAGCCAGATCCACCCGGTCCCGCTCGACTCCTGCGGCGCCGACACCCAGGGTGCGATCGGCTACAACTTCCAGATGGCTCTGGCCAACGAGTTCAAAAAGCGCGGCATCAACAAGCAGGCGGTTACGGTGGTGACCCAGGTTCTCGTCGACGCGAAAGACCCGTCCTTCCAGAAACCGACGAAACCGATCGGGCAGTTCCTGACCGAAGCGGTTGCCAAAGAACGCAAAGAGAAAGAGGGCTGGGACATCATGGAGGATGCCGGTCGCGGATGGCGCCGCGTCGTCGCTTCTCCCCTGCCCTTGCAGATCATCGAGGAAGACGCGATCAAGACGCTGGTGAAGAACGACTTCACCGTGGTGGCGGTCGGCGGCGGCGGGATTCCGGTCGTGCGCGACGAGAAGGGTAACCTCAAGGGCGCAGCGGCGGTCATCGACAAGGACTATGCTTCGGCACTGCTGGCCCAGCGGATTGGCGCCGACGTGTTCGTCATTTCGACGGCGGTCGAAAAAGCGTGCATCAACTTCGGCAAACCCGAGCAGAAGGCACTCGACAAGGCTACTGTGGCCGACCTCGAGAAATACGCGGCCGAGGGGCATTTCAAGCCGGGTTCGATGTTGCCGAAGGTCAAGGCGGTGATCAACTTCCTCAAGAGTGGCGGCAAGCACGCGATCATCACCAACCCCGAGAATCTCGCCAAAGCGGTTCGCGGCGAGGCGGGCACGCACTGCTATCCTTGACCGGCTCCCTCGCTATCCGATCGGGTCGGGGCGCACGGCCGTGCGCCCCAACGAGCCGGTCCACCAGCGATATCGGTCGGTCCCAGACTGGGTAAGGGCGCACGGCCGTGCGCCCCAACCGAAATAGAACGGAAGGAAATCTAACCATGGCCAAGAAATACGCGCATCGCTTCCAGGTCAAGATGAACGAAGAGGTCTTGAAGAAGACCATCAAACGTTGTC
>CAZADH010000195.1:3344-11840 GCA_964483805.1 uncultured bacterium | reverse complement strand
TTGCGGCCCCGGGCGCAGGGTGAAATCACCGATAAACAGACCGCCGGCGCCGTCGCGCGGCAGTGCCCCGGTGAAGCGCACGAATCGGGGCGTCAGCGCCGGCATGCCGAGCATGAGCAGACGCGCGAAGGCGGCGAAGAAGAAACGGTCGCCCACGGCGCCCAGGCGGGGTGGGATGAACCCGGTGAGCCGCCAGGTTTCCGGCGGTGCCGACGCAGGCGTGGCAGATCGGGTGGGCCGGAGCGCGGCCGGAGCCGCGGCGGGGTTCCGCTCGGCCGCGGCGACGGTGTCGCCCGCGCCCAGGTCGTTCGCGACCCGGTCGCACGCGACCCGGTCGCCCGCGACCCGGTCGCCCGCGACCCGGTGTGGGGTCAGTTGCGACCAGGCGAGCCAGAGTGCGTGTTTGTCGTGACCGGTGGCGATGTCGTCCCATGGCAGGCACGTGTCGGCCGTGAGCGGGGTCTTGCCGGGCAGCGCCGCGGCGGGCAAGACCTGCGCGAGGCGCCGGGCCAACGTGGTTGCCATCGCCTCGGTGACCTCGCCGCGGTAGCGCAAACCGTCGTGCAGTGAAGCGGCGACCAGGGCCGCGGTGGCCCGCCGGTCGGAGTGTGACAACCCGTGCGACAACTCGGCATCGGCCGGTCCCGCACTGATCCGCACCTCCCAGCCGGCGCGCTCGACGACCTCGGTGATCGCGCGCATGGCCGCGTGCTGTGGGGCGGGCGGCCACTGTCCTACCGCGTATTGCAGCGGTGTGTTCGGCGGGCAGAACAACGCGGCGAGCGAGAAGGTCAATGCCGGTTGACTGCGGCGGCCTGCGAGCAGGCGACGCAACCGCGCCAGCAACTCGGCCAGTTCGGCCAGATCGGCGGCGGCCTCGTCGCCGGTCACGATGAGAAACACCTTCATCTGTCGGATATCGGCGGCGAACAGCGCGGCAAAACCGGCCAGCAGCGTCTCGGTGCCCAGTTGTTTGCCGAGCAGGCGGCGGATACGGTCGCTGATGCCTTCCATGGCGCAGGTGAAGGTGCGTTTGCCCGCCGCCAGTTGGCGCGCCAGCAGGTGTGGTTGGCGGACGATGCCGTCGAACCGTTGGCTCTTGAGCGACACCCGGTCGAAGAGCGGGTCGAGGGCGTCGAGCAGGGGCAGCAACACCGAGTAGGTGTTGGCGTTGAAGGTCATCAGGTTGAGTTCGTCGAGGCCGAGATTCGCCTTCAAGGCGAGCGCGTCGGCGCGCAACCGCTCGATGTCAATACATTCTCTGTATGGCTTCTGTTCCCACGACTCTTTGCAGAAGGCGCAGATGAACGGGCATCCGGCGGTAATCAGCAGGTGCGACGAACCCGCATTGTCGTCGTCGTACGGGATGAACCCGGCGTGGAAAGTGTGCCCGCGGTCGGCCGTGGCCGCATGGTGCGCCACAACCGGCAGCGGTGCGTCGTCACACCCGGGGGCGCGGACGATCGCGGTGAGCCGGCCGTCGGGGCCGTATTCATGCACGTAGGCCGCCGGGTCGTAAACACCGGGGATCTGCGTGCGCGCGCGCCGCAGCAGTTCGGGGCGCGAAAGGTCGCGGTGGTCGGCGAGAAGAGCGAGGAACGCCGGCCACGTGTCTTCGCCATCGCCGGCGAAGACGGCATCGACCAGGCCCGGGCATGGTCCGGCTGCCGCAGCAGATACAGATAAAGTATTGCTCTCTATCGGGGCTGTGCCGGCCGCGGCCGGCACCGAGGTCGCTGCGGTCTCGTTGGGTCCGTGCAGAATCGCGGTGGCGGTGGCGTTGCCACCGCCGAGCAGCACCCACGGGGCTCCGGTGGCGGCGCGCGCGCTGCCGTTGAGCGGAACGCCGGAGTGGGCCAGCAGGGCGGGCAGGTTGAGGAGTTCCTGGATCACCGACAGGCTGATGGCAATCACGTCGAACGCGTGCGCACCGCGCCGCGAGGTCGTGCCAAACAACAACGGTTGCCGGTCGGCGCGCAGCAGCGCCTCGTCGGCGGCGGGCGGCAGCCAGGCATGGTCGACGAACACACCGGGCACGGTGTGGGCGAGTTGGGCCAGATACTGGTGGGTGATGCCGCCGGCGGTGACGTGATACTCCGACAGGCGCACGATCAAGACGCGCAGGCGGGCCGTCGCAAAGCCGGCCGGGTCGTCGGTCCCCGGCTCGCCGCCGAGCAACCAGCGACCGCGGTCGGTCAGCCGGCGGCGGTGGCGGGCGATCCAATGGGCGAGCGCAACGGGTTCGGTCATCGGCCCATGATAGCAGATGGCGGGGGTGCATCGGTTGTTGAGAAGAGGGTGGAACGGTCCGCGGCGGAAAATCAGGTCGTCGGTTGGCGAAATTTGCTACAATTCGCGCATGAGTTCGCCCGCGACAGATTCCCGCCCGGAAACACTGCCGGCCTGGCCCTGGTTCTCGCCGTTGGCGTGGGCCGACCGGTTGCTGCTCGTGTTCTTTCCGCTCGTCTGGCTGGTTGGTCTGGTGCGGGGGCAGTTCGGCGAGGTGTCGGCCCCGGCGTTCGAAATCGGCCAGATGGTGGGGTTCACTGTGGCCGTTCTTGCCCCGTCGTTTGTGCGGGCGCGCCGCGAGGCTCTGGGGGCGCTGTTGCAGCGATTTGTCCCGGCCGAGGCCGAGGCGCATGCATTGTATGACAAATTGAACGAGCGCATGGCCCGCGGGTGGGATGCCGCCGTCTTCGGTGTCGTGCTGGCCGGTGCGTTCGTCATGCAACGGTGGGGTGTGGTCTGGGACCTGCTCCCGTATCGGTTCGCAGCCACCCGGTGGTGCAGCCTGGTCTATGGGGCGCTCGGCTTCTACTGTTTCGCCCGCGCCGTCTGGTTGTTTCTCGCCTTCAGTCACCTGGTCGGGCGCCTGACCGCCTACTTCGAACGCGAACAACACCGCATCTTCTCATGGGAACTGCTCGAGGTGTGCGGGCGTGGATACGTGCGTACCGCCCTGGGCACCTCGGTGCTGTCGTTCTGCATGTTGTGGATGGCGGTAGTCACGCACCGCCTGTTCGTCGGGTCCAGTGGCGACCTGGCGCGCGAAATGGGTTACATCGTATTGCTGGCGACCCTGGCGCTGTTTATGCCGTTGACCTACCTGGTCGTGCCGCAGTGGCGCCTGCATCGCATTCTTGTCGCGCGCAAACGCGCGATCCGGGCGTTGTTCGGCGAGAAGTTGCTGGTGCTCGAACGCCAGGTGCTTGCCGAGCCAAAACGGGAACTCGTCGAGGCGTATCTGCACGAGCGCGAGTTGTTGGCCGAGATCGACAACCTGCCGGAATGGCCCTTTCGTGTCGGTGCCGTGGTGCAGATCTTCACCGTCGTCGCCGTGCCCGTCGCTGTCTTTGTCGTCAAAGAAGTGCTGGTCGACGTGATCGTCGAACTGGTCAAGAAGTAGACGGCAATACGGCGTATTGCCGCACAGGGAGGCCCGGTGTCTACGGGGCGGTCTGCGGGCCGGAGCCGACCGGCGGTTGCAGCAACTGCGCCAGGGTCAGGCGGTGGATCTGGGCGCGGCCGCCGGTGATGCGGCTTTGAATCACGGGGGCGCCGACCACGCGACCGTCGAGGACGATCGCCAACTGTTCGCCGATGTGCTTGCCGGTGACCTCGGCCAGTCTGGCGGCGCCGGGCTCGGAAAACTCGAGGTTGATCATGCCGACGCCCATCTCGTCTTTGCTCTCGCCCAAGCCGACGACGTCACCCCCGGTCAATGCTGGTGCCCGGGTGAGTTTGAACCACAGACAACGAGACGCGTCGGTGTTCGGTGCGACCATTTCGTCGGCCCCGCGTGGTGCCAGTTGCTGCGCCGATGCCGCCTGGTCGCGGACGATGTGGAAGGCGAGTCGTTGCGCGAGTCGCGCCGAGGGCGGGACCGCTGCGGTCGCCCCACGACGATTGGCCAGAAACGACAGACAGGCCGCGCCGGTGACGATCGCCAGAACGACGAAACCAACGACGAACGGCACCGGGCTGATGCGTCGGGTGGGCGCGGACCCGGTCGCCGGGGCACGATCGGGGTGCAGTGCGTCGCGGTCGCGATCGTCGGCCGGCGCATCGTGCGCGGGCGGGTTCGCGTGGTGATCGATACTCATGAAACGGCTCCTTTTCGGGCCGGGCGAGATTCTGCCGGTATCCTCTTGTACGTCGTGACCCCGTTGGTGTAGACTCTCGCCCATGCCAATGTCAAGTGATCCGCTCCCCAGTCACAGGCTCGGAGAAATCGACCGGTTGACCGCTGAAATCGACCGCCTCGAAGCACGTCTGCAGCAGTTGTTGGCCAAGCGGCGTCAGGCTCTAGAGGCGGCGCACGCCGGCAAAACGTCGCGCGACAACGTGCGGCCGCTGACGCGGCGAAAGGCTGCCGCCAGTCGTTGATCCGGGTTTGCATGATGGGGCATCGCAATGCATAACGCCGCGTCGGCGGCGAGGAGGATGCCCATGTCGGTTCGCTGGCTCGAACGCGGCGCCGTTGCCGCTCTGTTGGTTCCGTTGTTGCTGACCTCGCCGCTCACGGCGCGTGAGAAGTCGGGGTTGCATCCGGTGGTGCGCGACGGTCAGGTCGGTTTCATCGATCACGCCGGCAAACTCGCGATCCAACCCCAGTTCGATGCGGCCCTGCCGTTTGCCGATGGCCTCGCGGCCGTTCGCGTTGGCGGGCGTGACACCGGCAAATGGGGCTACATCAACCGCCGCGGCAAGCTGGCGATCAATCCGCAGTACGACGAAGCCTCGTCGTTCGCCGACGGCATGGCGGCCGTGCGCGTCGGGGGCCGCTCGAGCGGCAAGTGGGGTTTCATCGATCACCACGGCGTGTTCGCCGTCAATCCACAATACGAACAGGTCGGGGATTTCGCCGACGGGGTCGCCGCCGTGCGCACGGTGGGTGAGAGCGGTCGGTGGGGATTCATCGACCATCGCGGCCGGACCGTCATCGAGCCCGCATTTGCCGAGACGCTGGGGTTTGCCGATGGACTGGCGGCGGTGAAGATTGCCGGCACCGGCGAAGGGCAGTGGGGCTTCATCGATCGGCGGGGTCGGCCCGCGATCACGCCGCAGTTTGCCGAGGTGACCAACTTTGCCGATGGGCTGGCGGCCGTGAAGATTGGCGGCGCCGCCGGCGGCAAGTGGGGCTTCATCGACCGGCGCGGCAAGATGCAGATCAACCCGCAGTTCGACGACGCGCACGGGTTCAGCGACGGACTGGCCGCGGTGCAGGTCGGTGGCGCCGGCACCGGCAAGTGGGGTTTCATCGACAAGAAGGGCCGGTTCTCGATCAACCCGCAGTTCGAGCAGGTCGAGCCGTTCGACGATGGCCTGGCCAAGGTGCGCATCAGTGGCAGCGATCAGTACATCGATCGCTCCGGCAAGGTGGTCACGCGCACGCCGTAAGCGCGCCGAGCTCGTGAGCGCGGGCCCTTCGCGCCCATGGTTGCTGGACGTGCTCGGGTTGCGCACAACGTATTGACAAAGTAAGCGGGCGGGGGATGAACCCCCGCCCGCTTGTCGTGACGCCGCGGTGGGCGTCGCGCTAACTCAGTAGCCGGCCTCTTTGGCCAGGCCCTGCAGGGTCGACACGCGGCGGGCTGCATCGCCCGTCAGTTGCGTGAAGCGCTTCACTTCGGCATCGTTGGCGATGTATGCGTCGCGTTTGCTGTAGTCGTAGCGGGCCAGCTTGTCGGTGGCCTGCTGCAACTGGTAGCGCTCGTTCTGGGTCTTCTGGGCCACGTACTCGGCACGGTTGTAGTACAGCCACGAGTAATCGTTGTTCAGACGGGCGACTTTGTCACGGGCCGCGCGCACGGCGGCATCGTAATCGGCCTGGCCGCCGGCATACGGGTCGGTGGTGCCGCCCTGGCTGCCGTACGGATCGGTCGGCGTGGTCTTCTTGATGAACTGGCCGGTGACCGGATCGCGCGGATGGTCGGCCGGGTTGTACTTGCCGCTCGACGGCGTCGCATACGGATCGGTGTTGGTCTTGGGTTTCGTGGCATACGGATCGGTGCCGGAGTTGGTACCGGTGTTCGAGCTGCCGCCATACGGATCGGTGTTGGTGTTCGGCTTCGGCTTGGTGGTGCCGCCGCTGTAGGGATCGGTGCCACCGCTGTTGCCGCCGTTGTTGCCGCCATACGGATCGGTGCCGCCCGGGGTCGTCGGTGTCGGGGCCGGCGGATGGGCGAGCAGGTAATCGAGCTGGCGCTGCGCAGCGTCAAGGTCTTGCCGTTTGCGGCTCAGGTCGTAGCGGTAGTCGATGTCGGCCTGGGAGACGGCGCGATCGTAGGCCTGGCGCCACGCTGTCGCTTCACCCTGGGCGCGGGCGCGTTCCTCGCCAAAGCGTTTGTCGGCCGCGGCTTTGGCGGTATTGAGCGACTGGGCGTATTGCGATTGTATTGACGAGAACCCGTCGAGGATCGCCTTCGACGCGGCCGCCTTGTCACCACTGTTGGCGCGGATCTCGACAGCGCGCTTGTAGTCGGCCACTGCGGTGCTGTGGGCGTTGGCATTGTCGAGCAGCGCTTTGGCCACATACGCTTGCGAGATCTTGCCGGGCAACTCCGGGTATTGGGCGGTCTTCTTCAAAAGACCCCATTGATCGACGCGGGCGAGGGCACCTTGTTGCGCGCTCGAGTTGGTGTAGTTGTTGAGCAGACCGTAGATCGTGTCGAGAGCGGCGCGGTCGTCACCCTTGCCGTGCTGACAGTCGGCAATGCCAAGCTGCGCACGCTCGCCGTAGGTGTTCGACGGCACCAGCGGCCGATACTTGCCGATCGCCGGGTCCCATTGCGCCTGGCCCTGCAGTGCCTGGCCATACATGTAGGTCGAGCGCTCGCCGGTGTCGCCGGACGCCTTGATCAGGTCGATGGCGCGGGCGAAATTCTTGTCGGCGATCGCCTTCTCGGCCAGGCTGGTGAAGGTGCTCATGATCTTGCTGCGGTTGGCCGCGAGCTTCGCCTTCAGGCCCGGAATCTGATTCTCTTTGATGTCTTTCTGGGCCTTGTCGTTGCGCGATTTGTCGCCGAGTGCAAGCGCACCCAGTTTGCTGCGGGCGATGATCAGGCGGTCGAGTTCGAACGACGCTTGCAGAATCTGCAACTCGATCTTCTGGTTGTCGAGTTCGGCCGCGACGATGTCTTTGAGGGCGGCGTCGGGGCTGCACAGCGGCTGACCCGGGTCACCGGCGAGAGTGCCGCCGTAATAGTCTTTGATCGCCTTGAGCACAAACCCGCGACCCTTGATGGTGATCGACACGGTCTTGAATTTCTTCTTGTTGAAGAACGAACCGGTCGAGCCGTCTTTGCTGTTGTCGGCAACGATCTGCACGCCGTGTTCGGCAAAGATCTGTTTCAACCAACTGTAGCGCTGGTAGTCGCTGGTCTCGTCGGTGAAGCTGATCGTGCCCTGAATGACGGCGAAGCTGACCAGCCAGTTCTGATAATCGCTGGTCGCAAACGCGTTGCTGCTGCGCGCGGCCAAAACCGAAGCATCGATGGCCGCGGGCGCCTGGCTGGCCGTGGTGCCGGCATTGGTGCGCGGCGTCACCGGTTGCGCATCGAACGGACTCTGCGCCTGGGCCGGGATGCCGAAGCCTCCCAGGCTCGTGGCCAACAACGCGGTACAAAACACCTTGGCGAAGGTCTTACTCATGCGTGCAAATCCTCCTTGCCCGATTTCACTCGATCACCCGTGGACAACTTCAGAATACCCCTGCCGCTGCGAAAATGTTTGAATATTATATTGAATAACCCGGGCTACCCACAAGGGGGATGCGGGTACGCGGCCAGGGGTACGGAGTTGTGAGACGCGGCGGTCTCGAAAATTCCAGGTGTTGTTGATTCGTACGTTGCGAACCCCGTACCGAAGTTGTTACAATAGTGGAGTCATTTTTCCCGGCTCCTGGTAACTATGCAAGGAGGAACAGTCCAAGCATGATGCGAAAACTCTTTATTGGTGCCGTGGTGTGTTTGTTGGTGGCGAACGCGGCCGTATCCTTCGGGTACGACTGGCGTTATCAGTTCGATCAGGCGAAAGCCGCGATGGACCGTGGCGATTACCGCTACGCCCTCGATCAGTTCCGCACGATTGCGGCCTGGCAGAGCGTCGATCCGCGGGTGTGCCGTCAGTCCGAGTATTACATCGGCTTCTGTTGCGTCAAACTCAGCGATCCCTGGGGTGCGATCGATGCGTTCGAACGTTTCCTTTATCGTTACGAGCGTTCCAGCGATGCGACGATGATCCCCGACGCGATGTACGTACTGGGTCGCACCTACGAGAATGTGAACCAGGTCGGCAAGGCGGTCGAAATGTATCGCCGCTGCATCCGCAAATATGCGAGCAACGATTTCGCTTCCAAGTCGCGCGATCGTCTCAGCCAGCTTGGTTACGGCCACGGTGGCCACAATCCGCCGCCGCCGCCCCCGCCGTACAATCCGCCGCCGCCCCCGCCGCCCGACAACCCCCCTCCACCCCCCAACAAACCCGGTGGCGGGT
>CAZADH010000195.1:0-3334 GCA_964483805.1 uncultured bacterium | reverse complement strand
CCGCTCCTCGCCGCACCTCCACCCGCCCGGCCGCCGCCAGCGCGATTGCCACCGCCACCAGCACGCTCGCCCCCAGCGCCGTCCCCACGCGCCTCCGCTCAGCCACCACCACCTTCACCTACACCCCGCCGCCCTACAACCCGCCTCCTCCCCCCTACAATCCCGGTGGCGGTTACAATGCCGGCCTGACCCCGCAGGTGTACGACATGATTCAGTTGGCGAAGATGGCTCCCGATTCGTATTCGGCCGACCAGATGCTGCTCAAAGCCTGCCGCGTCGCCCGCTGCGGCGCCGACTTCGTGGCGATCTCCCGCGCATGCCGCACCCAGTTCACGCAGTCGCAGGTGTTCGATGCGTGCAAACGCTCGTCGGTCTTCCGCGTCATGTCGATGTATGACATCGTCGACCTGGCCAAGAGCACGAGCAACTCGTTCGAGCGCAACCAGCTCCTGTTGGCCGCCGCGCAGAACTGCGCCCGCGATTACAACGATTTCCGCATGTTGATGGAAGCCTGCACCGATCACTTCACCAAGAGCCAGATCATGCAGATCGCCCAGAACAAGATGGGCCAGCCGCATTTCGATATCCAGGCCTCGGTGCAAGAAGCCCCGGTTGCCAAGGCTCCGGCCAAGGCTGAAGCCAAGAAGAGCAACGATCCGTTCGACGGCTTCACCATGGATGCCAAGCGCATCGGTCATGTGACCTGGTTCGTCGATGCGGTCAAAGCCAAGAAGAACATCGATGAGACCGCGAAGAACCTCAGCAAGGAAGACCTGCAGCTCGACGTGGTCCGCCAGTCGTTGAAGCAGGTGTCCGAGCAGAAGAAGTTCGACACCCTGCAAGAGAAGTAATACCGCGTCAATATCACGTGGTGCGGGCGCCGGCAGAGGTCTGCCGGCGCCCTTGCATGAAGTGCATAAAGTGTATTTACATTGATCCCCGGGGAGGACGACGATGCGGAACCACGCAGTGCGGGTGTTGGTGGCGGCGGCCTGGCTGACGGCCGGTACGCTTACCGTTGCGGGCGCGGCGGATGACGTGCTGATCTCACGCGAGGGCGTCGATGGCAAAGGCTCGGGGCAGGCGTCGGTGGCACCGGCGGCTGCGAGTGCCGGCAAGGGTGCGGGTGCGGCGGCCGCGGCGAAGGCCGATGGTCCCACGCAGTTGCGTTGGGGTTTGGCGCTGCTCGAAGGCGAGGGGTGCAAGGTCAACGAGGCCGACGGTGCGCGGTGGGTTCAATTGTCGGCGCAGCAGGGTCACGCGCCGGCCCAGGCGCTGCTGGGGCGTCTCTACCTCGAGGGGCGGGGCCTGGCCAAAGACTACTTTCAGGCGGTCAAGTGGCTGCGTGCCGCAGCGGCCGCGGGTTACCGCGGCGCCGAGATCGATCTGGGCATGATGTTCTTCAACGGCACCGGCGTCCATCGCGATTACGTCGAGGCCTACGTGCTGCTCAACGGCAACTCCCCGACGATTCTCGGGGCGCCACCCGACCAGTATGCGGCTGCGCGCAAGGCGCTCGCCGAGTTGCCCGCGAAGTTGAGCGACGATCAGAAAGCCGACGCCGAACGGCGCATCCTCGAGGGCCGCGACGAGGCGATCGCGGCGATGATGAAGAAGAAGCCGCTCGAGCCCGGGCAGAAGGCGCCGCTCGATCCCCCTGCGGCCAAGGGCCCGCAATGACGTTGGCGGACATGTTCAACGCCCGGCAGTTCGTCGGCGAGATGGACGAGATTCTCCGGCGTCTGCGCAAGTTCTCGACGCCCGCCGAAGCGCGGCATGAACTGTTTGCCTGGGTCAATCACCGACAACGCGCCGCGCAGTTCAGTGGCGACCTCGACTGGAACCGCAACACCACAATCATTCGTGATTGCGCGCGGGCAATGCGGTCGTTGTTGAGTGAACGGGGCGAACGGCTCACTGGCACCAGTCTGGTTTCGGTGTTGCACGATCTGGCGCGCGGTGTCGACCGTCCGGAGCTCACGCCGGCGTATTATGCCGAGATCACGCATCTGCTGCGCGGAATCAGTCGGCATGCCGATCCCGAGTCGTTCGCCATGGAGAACCACGCCGGCAACCTGAGCGGCCGCGCTGCCGCCGTGGCGCGCTCGAGCGATCTCGATGCGTTGTGGCATGAGGTCGAGGTGCGGATGCAGCGGTATCCCGCCGGGCTCGATGACACGGTGCGCGCCCGGCGCGCTGCGCGGCGAGCGCGGTTGCTGGCGGCCTGGCCGGCCACCGAGACCGACTGGCACGACTGGGAGTGGCAGACGCGCAATCTGGTGGCCTCGGCCGCCCGTCTCGAGGCGCTGACCACCCTGACCGCGGCGGAGCGCGAGGCGGTGGGCCTGGTCACGGCCAACGGGGTGCCGTTCGGGCTGACGCCGTATTATCTGAGTCTGTTCGATGACGATCCGGCTGCTGGCCACGATCGCGCATTGCGCGCGCAGGTCCTGCCGCCGCCGTCGTTGGCGAAGGCGATGTGCGACCGCGCACCGCGCGATCGCAAACATCTCGATTTCATGCGCGAGAGCGATACCTCGCCGGTCGACCTGGTGACGCGCCGGTATCCGGCCATCTGCATTCTCAAGCCGTTCAACACGTGCCCCCAGATCTGCGCCTACTGCCAGCGCAACTGGGAAATCGATCAGGTCATGGCCCCCGATGCCATGGCGGGTCCTGGTGAACTGGCGCGGGCGATCGCCTGGATCGCCGAGCATCCGGCCATTCAAGAGGTGTTGGTGACCGGTGGTGATCCGCTGGCCATGCCCGATGCAGCGATCGGCGGTTTGCTCGATCGGTTGGCGGCGATTCCACACGTCGGCGTGATCCGCTTTGGCTCGCGGGTCCCGGCGACCCTGCCGATGCGCATCACGCCCGCGCTGGCCGAGATCCTCGGGCGTCACCGCGAGCCCGGGCGGCGCGAGATCTGCCTGGTCACCCACGTCCAGCATCCGTATGAGATCACGCCCGAGCTGGTGGCCGCGGTCGATCGGTTGCGGCGGCAGGGCATCGGCGTCTACAACCAACTCGTGTTCACGTTCCACGTCTCGCGGCGGTTCGAGGCGGCGCGTCTGCGGCTCTTGCTGCGGCGGGCCGGCATCGATCCGTATTACACCTTCGTGCCCAAGGGCAAGTCCGAAACCGACGCGTATCGCGTGCCAATCGCCCGCCTGTTGCAGGAACGGAAGGAAGAAGCGCGTCTGCTGCCGGGTCTGGCACGCACCGACGAACCGGTCTACAACCTGCCGGCATTGGGCAAGAATCATATCCGGGCGGCCCAGGACCGCGACCTGATTGGTATTGCAAATGATGGCTCTCGTATTTACGAGTTCCA
>CAZADH010000194.1:0-11904 GCA_964483805.1 uncultured bacterium | reverse complement strand
AGCGCGAACCGTGCCGTTGTGCCCCGCCCGGGGACGCTCTCGATCTGCAGCGAGCTTTGGTGTCCGACCAGGATCTTCTCGACGATCGCCAACCCCAGCCCGATGCCGCCAGTGCGTCGCGTGTCGGAGGCGTCGGCCTGGTAGAACGGGTCTTTCACGCGGGCCAGCTTGTTCGGATCGATACCGCTGCCCGTGTCGACCACCTCGACGACGACCGATTCCTCGGCGCCGGCAACCCCTTCACCGGGAGATGCCGGCCGTGAGCGAATGATCACGCTGCCGCCGGTGGGTGTGAACTTGATGGCATTGTCGAGCAGGTTGATGAGAACCCGATGGATCAAGGTCGAGTCGACCAGGACGCGGGGAAGATCGGTGTTCACTTCGCATCGCACCTGCACCCCCCGACTCGAGGCGATCGGGTCGATGACCTGCAATACTTCGTCACACAATCCCGACAACCGGTGGGTGGTGAATTCGTAGCGCAAAGCGCCTGCTTCCATGCGGGCGAAGTCGAGCAGTGAACTGAGGATCTCGTTGAGGCGTTGGGCATTCTTCAACGAAATGGCCAGGGCCGATTGCTGCTTCTCGGTGAGCGGACCCATGCGCCCTGAGGCGATCAGTTCGAGGTAACCGCTGATCGATACCAACGGGGTTTTCAACTCGTGACTGCAGATCGCCAGAAACTCGGATTTCACCTTGTCGATCTCGGCGAGTTTGACCATCTGCTCGCGCGCCGCCTGCAAAGAGCGGCTCAGGTCTTGGCGCTGCTGTTCCTCGGTCAGATCCTGGACGATCAACAACTGCCGATGGTCGTGCCAGGGCGCCATACTGAACAGGGGCGCTGTCTTCACCGCAACGTCGAGCTTCGTGCCTTGGCGGGGGGTCAGTTTGCACTCGATCGTCTGCGGTTCGCTGCTTATCGTCAGCATGCGTGCCTCGTCAGCGGCCGCAAACAGCGCCAGATCGGCGAGTCTTCGCGCCGTGGCCTCCTGCGGCGGATATCCGGAAATCTTGGCCATGTGATCGTTCCAGAGAATGACCTTGCCCTCGTGGTCGACGATGGCGACGCCGATCGTCAGGTGCTCGAGTTGATGGTGCACGGCGGCACGCTGCGCGTTCAACAGATTGACCATGCGCAGTACGACGAAGCCGACGATGCCGGCGGCAATCAACAGCAGGACGACACTCGAGACTGGATACGCCAGGCACGCATGATGACCGGCCGTGCTCTCGACCCCGCTCGTGCTGGGGGAGCCGAGGTTCATTGCCGTTTGCGCCAAAAGGGTCGCCGGCACGCCCGACAACAGGGCCAGCACGCTGGTCTGGACGGGACGCCAATGGCGCAGCAACGTGGTCATGGTTCGAGTGTCACAGAGTCGGACGCCGCCACGAACGGTTCTCCAGGAAACACGCTGGCGAAACGCTCGCGATCGTTGATCGCGCGCAGAAGTCGCTTGAGATCGGCCGCACGCGACGATTTTGCCTGCCGCCAGTCGAGGGGCGTTTGTTGGTAGGCCAGCGCCAACAGATCACGGGCACGTGGAGTCTCATTGAGTCTCCAGTATAGCACGCCGAGGCTGTGTGTGACATCGAGAAGATCGGCAAGGGGGGGGGATGGTTGTTGTTTCAATTGGTTATACGCCGCCAACAGGAGCGGCTCGGCCGCGCGCAGGTCGCCGCGCTCGATCAGCAGATACCCCAGCGCGTTCTGGATCTGCGGACTGTCCGAAGCCGTCAGCAGAGCCTGTTGCAGCAAGCGGATCGCTTCGGTGGCCAACCCCTGACGGTAACGGAGAATACCGCGTGAATACAAATTGTCGGTGGTCGGGGCCGGCGCCGTGATCGCCGCGGAGGCCAGCAGATCCTCGGCCTGTGTGAGTCGCCCCTGTTCCAGGTAATACTGGCCCAAGCGCTGTTGCATGCTGCGCGTTGCCTCGTGCTCGAGTGGCAAGTGGTCGAGGCGCTGCCGCAGTCCTTTTTCGAGGAGGGTGATCGCCTCGTGATCGCGGCCTTCCCGTTCGAGAATCGCGGCGACGAGTTGAAACGCTGTCGGCATCAGCGAACTCTCGAGATGGCGGACTGCCCAGCGATGCGCTTCGAGCAATCTGCCGGTGGCCAGGTGCAGTTGCGCCATGCGATAGCGACTGTTCATGTAACCGGGGGCCAGGTGGTCGAGGCGACTGAGGATTGCCAACGCCTGACGGGGTTCGCCCAGTTGCTCGAGGCAATTGGTTAGCCCGACGTATCCCAGCAGCGACTGCCCATTGGCCGCAATGGCAGCCTCGAATCTCTGCACTGCCGTCGGCAGATCGCCGGCCAGCAGCGCTTTCTGACCGGAAAAGATGGCCTGCTGCTCGGTTTGATATGCACGTTGTAATAACATGGCTCCGACTGCGAAGGCGATTGGCAGCACGAGATAGACGATGGCAAACAGCCGCCAACGCGGGCGCCACCGGCACGACTGCAGCGCCCACGTCTGGTGCACCGCCGCCAGCAACACCGCCAGATTGGCGAGAGGCAGGGTGGTCAGCGAGTTGTTGTAGGCGCCGTGGGCTAGGAGCACCAGCAGACCGACGAAGGTGGCGCGGGTGACGGTCTGGTCGCTGTCGTCCTGGGCCACCTTCCAGCGGTGGACGGCGACGAAGGCCAGGATAACGGCCACCAACCCGTACAACCCGAGCAGACCCAGTTCTGAAAGTGCCGTCAACTGGATGGCGTGGACATCATCGCTGCACGACGACAACCCCAAGAACGCCCACGCGGGGTGGCGCACCTGCGCGACCAGATAGGGAGTGGCGCCCAGACCAATGCCGGTAAACGGCGACTGCTCGAACAACTGCATACCGATCAACCACAGTTGGCATCGGGTCGTGGCCGTGAACCAGGCATAAGGGGCCGCGACCAGATCCTGCCATGGATATGTGGCGGTCAGTCGCGCCAGCAGCGTGTGCCCGACGACGATGATGAGGGTGACCGGCAGCGCCGCCGCCAAGGGCCGCCAGCGGAACCAACTGCCGGACTGCCGCTCCCAGAATCGCCAGAAGTACAGCACCAGTCCGATGCCGATGCCAAGGCGGGATGCCAATGAATATGTAAATACCAAACATGTAATTTGTATTGCGATGCAGGTCAGCAGCGCCAATCGGCCGGGTCGGGTCGGGGCAAACCCGTCCCGCCACAACACGAAGGCGATCAGGCTGGTCGCCATGAGGTATGCGCCCAGATGGTTGGGGTTCCCCAGGGTGGCCATGACCTCCAGGCCGGGCAGCACATCGTGCCAACGAAACAGGTCGAAACCCGCTTTCTGGGCTAGTCCGTAGAGTGCCAATCCGGTGCCGGAGCCGACCAGCGTCACCAGGACGGCGCGGCAGTCTTCGCGGCGCAGGAACAGGCGAATGCCCGCAAACACCAGCAATTGGCCGGCGGCCACCATGGCCAGGCGCATGCTCGCCAGATAGGAGGAGTGCAGGGTCGACACGACGAGGCCGGCCCAAACCACGGCCACCGCGGGGATCCAGGGCAACTGGCGCTGGCTCGGTGCCAGCCAGGGCAGGAAGAGGACCACGGCGACCAGGTTGAGAAACCCCAGTCCGAGCACCACCCAACCCTGATTCAGGTAGGGATCGAACGAACCGAAGGTGATGCACCACGGCGACAGGGCCAAAGCGATGGCCGTCGCGAGACCCAGTGTCCGCTTCAGCAGTCCGATGCCGCTGTGCGGCGGTGCAGGCCTTCGGTACGGCACCAGAGCGACTCCAGTGGACCCGCCGGGTGCGACCGCGCCGGCCGCGTCCGCGGGTTCAGGGTTCGTCGGCATGCAAGAGGGGCAGGGGAACGATAAGTCGGTCGCCCAGGGCCAACCCTCGGGCCTTGATACTTCCCGACGCAAGCTCCAGTGCATATTGCGCCGGCACCTTGGCTGCATACCGCGGCAATTGCACCTCAGGCAGTCCGTACCCGGGTTTCATGCCCTCGATCCAGTCGACGATGCGCAGGTCGGGGTCGAAAAAAACGATGTCGAGCGGAATCCGGGTGTTCTTCATCCAGAAAACCATGGGCTGCGGCGAGTTGTAGCAAAACAGCATGCCCGAGTCGGTACCCAGGTCGGTGCGGAACATGAGCCCCATCGTGCGCTCAGGGTTCGTGCGCGCAAGTTCGATGTTGATCGGTTGGTTGGCCAATTGCGCAGGGTGTCGTGGCAGGTGTTGACCATGGTCGTTGGCCGCGCTCGCCAATGACGCGAGCAGCGTCGCCAGACCGAAAAGTACCGTCACGCTCGAAGACAGGCAGTTGCGCATCGGCGCGTCAGTCGACGCCGTCAGGCCGTAGCCTGTCGGGCCGGCGGTGCAAACTCCTCGCCGCAAACATTTCGGTTGATGACCTCGAGGCGTGTCTCGATCTCTTCGGCGGTGTCGAGTTCGAGCAACGGCAGAATCATGGCGCGTGCCTCGTCGAGCCGAACGGCGCGGACAAGCTTCTTGATATGCGGGATGAAAACCGCATTCATGGACAGTTCCCGCAAGCCCAACCCGAGCAGGAGAATGGTGTACCGGGCGTCTCCGGCCAGTTCACCGCATAGGCTGACAGGAATTCCGGCCGCATCACCCACCTGCACGACCCTGCGGATCAGGCCGAGTACCGCGGGATTGAGTGGCTGGTAGAGGTGTGCAACCCGGGCATTGGTCCGGTCGACGGCCAAAGTGTACTGGATGAGGTCGTTGCTGCCGATCGAGAAGAACTCGACTTCACGCGCAAGGCGGTCGGCCAGCAGGGCCGCCGAAGGAACCTCGATCATGACGCCGATCGGCAGGTGATCGTGTACGGGCTTGCCCTCCGCACACAGTTCGCTGCGAATCTGCTCGACCATGGCTTTGGCGCGCCGGACTTCGTGCAGGTTCGAGATCATCGGCAGCAGCATCTTCACCTGCCCGGGCGCTGCCTGCCCGGCCGCCCTCACGATCGCCCGAATCTGGGTGTGAAACACATCGGTGCGATCGAGAGCCAGACGCACGGCGCGCCAGCCCATCTCGGGGTTCTTTTCGCCGGGATTGTCGAGCAGATGCGAGATCTTGTCGCCGCCCAGATCGATCGTGCGAATCACTACGGTGGCCCCCGCCAGTCGGTTCACCACCGTTGAATAGAGGTCGAACAGCTCTTCTTCAGTCGGAAAACGCCGGCGAATCAAATAGGTGAACTCGGTGCGGTACAGCCCGATGCCGTGTGCCTGATTGACCAGGACGGCGTCGACGTCTTGCGTCTGCCCGATGTTGGCCTGCAGCTTCACCGCAACGCCGTCGGCCGTCTGCGAAGGCATGCTCAGTTCGTCGAACAGGCGCCGCTGCTGCGACTGGAAGTCGGCCAACGACTGGTAGTACTCGTCGATGATCTTGGCCGATGGATTGCAGACCAGGGTACCGGTGTTGCCGTCGACGATGACGAACGCGCCGTGGGCGACATGCTGGGTCAGGTTCTTCACCTGCGCCAATGCCGGGATCCCCAGCGATCGCGCCAGAATCGCCGCGTGTGAGGTGGCGGTACCCTCGGCCGTGACAATGCCGAGAATCTTTTGCGTGTCGAGAGACACGACATCGGAAGGCGTGATGTCATCAGCCATCAAGACGACTTTTTCGGTCAGATCGGACAACGGGTGCGTCGTTTGTTGGCGCTGCAGATTTTTCAGGATCCGTTTGCCGACATCGAGAATGTCGACGGCTTTCTCTTGAAACTGCGTGTCTGGCAACGACCGGAAGAAATCGCTGTATTCACGGATGACTTCGAGCACCACGGCCTCGATATTGATGCGTTTGCGTTCGAGGCGTTTTTTGATCTCTTTGTGGAGGTCGGGGTCATCGGTGAGGATCAGGTGGGCGTTGAATATGTTGGCGATCTCGAGCCCCGAGCGAACCTGGGCCGTGGCCAGCAAACCGGAAATCTCGGCTTTCGTTTTCGCGAGGGCATCGACGAACCGCGTCTGGTGGTCGGGAAGCTCGCGCTCCCCGATGTCGACGCGCGGAATCTCGTCGAAATCGAGAGTCTTGAGGAAGTAGGCCTTGCCGAGCGCGTACCCCGGCGAAATGGCGACGCCCTTGAGCATGGAAAATCCTTGCGCGAATAGATTAAAGCATCTTATCATGACGATTCTCACGGATCAAGAGAAACCCTCGGTGTGGCGGCCCGTTTTGGGCCGATTTCCATCAGGTTTCCATTGCCAACGGGACACAGCAATCATGAACAACTCAGCACAATCAGCAAAGCGGCCCCACATCCTCGTGAGCAACGACGATGGGATCGGTGCCCCCGGTATTCTTGCGCTCGTCGAAGCACTCGTCGATGTTGCCGATGTGAGCGTGATCGCCCCTGACCGCGAGCGGAGTGCGTCGAGCCACGCCCTGACCATGACCAAGCCGTTGCGCATCTTCGAACGCAGATTTTCCGTTCCGGTGCGGCGTGCGGTTGCCGTCGACGGTACCCCGGCCGATTGTGTCAAGCTCGGAATTCTCGAGTTGCTCGCCGATGACCGTCCCGACCTCGTGGTTTCGGGGGTAAACCGGGGGGCCAACCTCGGGGTCGACGTCTACTACTCGGGCACCGTTGCTGCGGCGATGGAAGGCTTGTTCGAAGGAATACCAGCGATGGCCTTTTCATTGTCGCACCACGATGGGCCCGAATTCGACTTCTCGGTGGTGAAGCCCTGGATCCGCCGCCTCGTGCCGTGGTATCTCGGATTGCACCCCGACCCCTCGACTTTGATCAACGTCAATGTACCGGCCATTCCAGCCGGCGCGATCAAGGGTCTGCGCACCACGCGCCTCGGGCGCGGTCGCTACCTGAATCCGTTCGACCACCGGCGCGATCCGCGCGGTCATCCCTACTACTGGATGGCCGGCACGCTCGAGGTCCTCGATCAGGCTCCCGAAGCTGATCTGGTGGCGGTACGGTCGGGTTGGGTCTCGCTCACTCCGATCGCCGTGGCCCGAACCGACGATGCCCAGCGGGAAAGGTTGGGGGCGATTCTCGACAAAGCCGGTCTGTGTCGGCCGGCGGGGAGCTGAACAGCATGTCTGTGAACAAGTTGCCTGAGCGTTTGCGTGTGGCCGTGTTGCAATTCGATATCCGCCGGGGTGACCCGGATGCCAACCTCGCCACCGTGGCCCAGTTGCTCGACGCCGCCGCAGGCTTCAAGCCGCACCTTGCGGTGCTGCCCGAAATGTGGACTGCGAGTTTCTGTGGCCAGCAACTGGTCGAGGAAGCCTGGAACCTTTCGGGTCGCGTCGCGTGGTTGGCCGAGCAGGCGCGCGCCCGCGACCTGTGGATTCTGGCCGGGTCTCTGCCGGAGATGCCGGGTCCGAAGGGTGACCAGAGCCGCGTTTATAACACCGTAATATTACTCGATGCCGCCGGCGTCGAGCGCTACCGCTACCGCAAGATGCATCTGTTTCCGCTCACCGGTGAAGACAAGTTCTTTGTTCCCGGCGAGTCCCTGCCGGATCCGTTCGTCAGCGGCCCCTGGACAATCGCCGCAGCGGTCTGCTTCGATCTGCGATTTCCCGAGCTGTTTCGCGCACATGTGCGTCGGGGCACCAACCTTTGGCTCGTCCCCGCCCAATGGCCCGATCCGCGCGGCGAGCATTTTACCGGACTTGCGTCGGCGCGGGCACTCGAAAACGAGGCCTATGTCATCACCTGTAATCGGGTCGGAAGCGAGGGCAAGCTGACGTTTCCCGGCGCGAGTCAGGTCATCGAACCGTTCGGTACGGTGGTGGCCGGGTTGCACCGCCAACCCGGTGTCGTGCTGGCCGAGCTCGATGCCGCCCGGGTTGCCGAGTTGCGGAAGAGTCATCCGTTTCTCGATCAGGTGCGCCTGCTTCCCCGGTGACCGCGATCGTCGGCGGCGACAACGGCACATTCGCCGGCCATCGATACGAGCACTTCGCCGTCACCGCTTCGACGAACGACTTATTGAAGGCCGACTGGGAGCGGTCCGAATTCCTGCCGCGCATTGTTACCGCCGATCACCAGACGCGGGGCCGGGGACGGGGCGACCGCACCTGGCTCGATCACCCCGGATCCACGCTGTGCCTGTCGTTTTCGCTGCGTCTGCACCGTGACGACGCGCGCGTTCCCTGGTTGTCGTTGCTGGGTGGGTTGGCAGGGTTCGCCGCGGTGCGGGTGTGGTGCCCTCACGACGACCGCCTGTTCGTGAAGTGGCCCAACGATCTTTACGCTGGGGTCCCCGCGTGGCGCAAGCTCGCGGGTGTGCTCGTCGAGACGGCCTGCATCGGCCCCGAGATCCGCATTGTCGTCGGGATCGGCATGAATGTGCAGAGCCTCGAAAGCAGGGCGCCCCTCGCCTCGATCGCGGTGGCCGATCTCATGGGCGTTTGTGCGTCGGGCGCCACGGTGCAACCGGCCGATCTGGTCGCGCCGATCCTTGCTGCCTGGCATCGCTGGTGGCAGGGCTTTGATTCGTCGCGTTTTCTCGCGGCATTCGCCGCGTCGATGGGACCAACGATCGGCGCTCGCGTGTCGTGGTCGAGATCGGATGGGACGGCCGGGGCCGGGACAGTGTGCGGTGTCGATGGCGCCGGCCGGCTCCTGGTCGCCGAATCCGCCAAAGATCTGCGTTCGCTCGGCGATGACGCCGTCATTGACTGGGAGCGGTTGGCGCCGAAATCGTGACCGCGAGGCGCGGTCGAGCAGAAATACCAAGTATTGATATTGTATTTCTTGTGTATTTCGTCAGCGCAAGGCTTGCCCTGGTGCGTACAGGTCGTTAACGGCACCGGGGCGGCACCGTGTGGTGCCGCCTCGGTTGGGATAACCAATGAACCGGTTCAGTTGAAGGTCAGGAACACCTTGTAGGAGAACTGACCGCCCTCTTTGGTCTTGCCGAAGACCCAGACGTACGGTTGGTCGTTGGCGCCCTTGTCGAAGATGTGGGCGAACGAATCCTGCTGGCACTGGTCGAGGCGGATCTCGCGTTTGGCCGCGCCGTCGAAGACTTCGACGCCGACCGAATCACGGGCCACGTTGGCGTCGCAGGCCACGGTGAAATCGATCTGGCCCTTGGCCGTCACCGGCGCTGCCGTGGGCATGGGGGTCTGGTCGAAATAGAAAGCCTGGACGGCCTTGGTCTTGTTGTCACGCAGGAAGACGCTGACGGGGCGCTTCTTCAAGGGGTCATCGGTCGTGGCCGCCTGCTGATTGGCCCCCGTGGTCACGCCACCGCTGTGGTTGGCACCGAACTGGGCGTGCGCGATGCCACCCGCGTTCGCGCCGTCGGCGCCGCCCGCGGCACCGTTGTTGGCGCCGTTGAACTCGACATTGCCGTGGGTGCCCGCGAGCCGATTGGTGCTGGCGCCGCCCGCACCGGTATTGGCCATGGCCACTTGCTGGCCATCGAGTCCGTCGGGACTGGTGTTGGCGCTATTGCCCGACGAGTCGCTGTTGCCGGCAGCATAACTATTGTTGTCGCCACCAGCACCGCCGTTGTCGCCACCATTGCCACCGTTGCCACCATTGCCGGCGTTGCCGGTCGCCGCAGCCGTGGCGCCGTCGCCGGTGTTGCCGGTCGCACCGCCGCGGTTGGTGTTGGCGCTGCCACCGTTGTTTCCGGTGGTGCCGGAGTTGCCGCTGACGTTGCTCCGGTTGCCGCTCTGGCCGCCGGTGCCACCCGCACCGCGATTGCCGGTCGAGGCGGCATTGGCCATCGCGGCACCGTTGTTGCCGCCGGTTCCGCCGCCGTTGTTGCTGCTGCCGCCGGCACCGGCCGCGCGGTTGTCGCCGCCGATCTGGTTCGCGGCGCCACCGGCTGCACCGGTCTGCCCGCCCGCATAGGCGGCGCCCGCTGCTCCGGAGTTGTTCGCGTTCGCGCCACCGGCCATCGCCTGGCCGGCCGGCACATAAAGGTCGGAGACATCGACGCTGCCGCGACTGCTGTCGGCACCGCCCGCCACGGCGCTGGCGCCGCGCTGATTGTTGCCGATCGCGGCGGTAATGCCGTTGCCCCGGTTGTCGCCCGTTGCGCCCTGGCCGGCAGCGGTGGGCTGTTGCAGCCGCTCGGTCTGGGCATCGAGTTGCTGGGATTTCATCGACACCGCGGTCACCGGAATCACGACGTCGATCAGCTTGCGCGCGCCGCCCCGCGGATCGTTGTAGGTGACGATGGCGCGGTAGTCGGTATCGCTTGGGGTACGGAACGTGTGCTGCAGGGCCACGCCGACGTCAGCCGCCGTTTTGGGCGGAATCATGTCGTTTTCTTTTTCGAGGATCTGCACCGTGACGTCTTTGGGATCGATCTGTTTATCGATCTCGAGCCCGAAGCGGGTGCGGACGTCTTCGGGGACAGGGCGGTCGAGACGGCGCTTGTTGAGTGACGTAACGAGTTGTTCGGACTGCGTCACCTGGTCAAGCACCGAGAGGGTCACTGGCGGGGCAGGAATGGCTGGAACGCCGATTTCGAGCGGACCACCCGTGGTCGGCTTCGCAGGCGGGGTGCCGGCGGGGCCGGTCGAACCAGCGCCAGGTCCGGTGCCGGTCGGACCGGTCGTCGAGCCACCGGGGCCGGTTGACGGACCCGAGCCTGCCGGTGCCGTGACCGGACCTGCGGGCGTGGGCGGTGCGGCAGGAGGGGCCCCGCCAAAGCTATTGGACGAGGGGCCCGAACTACCACCCGCGGGCGGGGTCCCGGTGGGTTTGGTATTCAATGTACCAACCTGCCAGGTTTCGGTGGTCTTGCCGTTCGAATCCCAGCTCTTTGACCACGACCACGCGTAGGCTGAACCCTGCGAGTTGCCGATCTTGCTGGCTGCGTCATTCAGCGACGTGGTGACAAATGTGCGGTCTTTCGTGTTGCCGGCATTCGACACCTGTTGACCGTTGGCCAGGCTTGCGCCGCTGGTCTGGGTAACGGTCTCGATGCGGTTCCAGCCATTCGGATTTGTTGTCGGCGTGTTCAGCGTCGGCATGGACCCGAAGTTGGGACTTTCCCAGGGGCGGGTCGTTGGCGTCGGCGTCTGCGCCACCAACGGCGCAGCCCCGAGCGCCAGAAGACAAACCACCACGAGGAGAACCCTGTATTGACTGTCATTCATACGAATCTTCTCCTTTTGGACGATCCCTCTGCTTATATGGTAACATATACTGGACGTCGGGGGAGAGCATTCTGTTACAGTGTTCTCTCTGGGTGGTGGGAAGGCAATCCCGGGGCGGTACCCGGCAGACTGGTACGGGGGTGGGGGTTCCAAAAATGAACGTCAAACTGATTACGTGCCGAACGTGCGGAACCATCATGGTTCGCATGTCTCGCGACATTTGCGATCGCTGCCGGCAAAAAGAGGAAGACGACTTCTTGACCGTGCGCGACTATCTGCGTACGCATCCCGGCGCGACAATTCCGGAAGTGGCCGAGAAAACCGAGGTCCTGGAAGCAACGATCCAGCACTTCATCAACTCGGGGCGTCTGGAGCGCGTGGGCGCGCAACTGAGCCACACGTGCCAAACGTGCGGTGCGACCATCCAGTCAGGTCTGATCTGTCAGCCCTGTTCGCAGCGTCTGCAAGACGAGGTGAAGAAGCTGCGGGGTTCGATTGCCGCCAAAAAAGATGCGGCGCGGCCGACGGGTCACTCGGGCCGGGACGACGACGGCATGCACATCAAGAAGCGCGGCTGATCGACGGCCTTCGCTTCCTTGGGCCTGCCTGTGGGTTTCGGGTGGGCCGCAATTCTTCTCGTTTGCCGCGCCGGAGCGGGGCACCGTCTCAGTTTTCTGGGGTTGGTGCGCCTTTGGTCGGCGTGCCGCGTGGCCGACGATCGTCGCTTCATTTGCATCGTCAGGAATCGTTGCGTGGGTCTGAACCGTGTGCTACTATATTGAATCTTTGTGGCACTCAGGCAGTGCCCCGG
>CAZADH010000193.1:0-11910 GCA_964483805.1 uncultured bacterium | reverse complement strand
GGTAGTTTGTTAAATGGGGGTGCGCGACGGTTGAAGCGCGTGGTTCTCAACGATCGCCGCGAAGTCCGGTTGCGGGTCGCTGCCGTGGCCGATATCCCGGCCATTCTCGAGCTCTATCACGATATCTACGGGGGTCGGTATCCGCTCGTCGAGTGCAAAGACGCGGCCCTGGCCGCCAAGAAGATCGACGACCCGACCTACTTCTGGCTGTTGGCTGTCTGTGACGAACACCTGATCGGCTCGGTGATTTTTGCCATCGATCCGGTCAACAAGGTAGGCAAGGCGTATGCGGCCGTGGTGCGGGCCGAGTTCCGCGGTCAAGACGTCATGCATACGATGGTCACGGAGGCGCTCGAACGGCTGACGGTGCGCACCCGCACCTGCGACGTCATCTACGCGACGACCCGTACGGTGAACTTTGCGCCGCAGGTGGTGCTCGAGCACCTGGGGTTCGTGCCGCTGGGCATCTTCCCCAACGCCCACAAGGTCAAGGCCTTCGAAACCCATGGTCTCGAGGTGTTCTTTCGCGATGGGGCGCTGGCGTTGCGGCGTCCGCGGCCGCCCCTGACTCCCGAACTCGTCGAGTTCAAACACATTGCCGACGACGTGTTGGGGTTGACCGATGGGTTCGACACCGTTGATTTGCCCAAAGTCGAGGTCCTGAACAAGGGCGAGCCGATTGCCTTTCGGGTCGACCGCGATGCCGAGGGAGTGGCCCATCGGTTCGAGCGGTGCCAGGATACCGACCGGCTCGACCAGGTGTTCTTCCCGTTTCTCGGGGCCAACGTGGCGTTTGTCGCCGAGGGCATCGATGCCGAGATCTTTGTGCAGTTCCACCCCGACGACGGGCACGGGATGATCGCCGGATATCGCATCGGCATTCCCGATCTGCGGCGGGTCCTGGTGTGGTTCGCCGACGCGGCTGCCAGTTTCGGCATGCGTTACCTCGAAATGCTGGTGCCGGCCCATCGTCCCGACGTGCAGCGGGTGGCGCTCGATGCCTCGTTTCTGCCCAGTGCGTACTTTGCGGCGATGCGCCTGGCCGACGACGGGCGGCGTGAAGATTACTTTGTATTTACGCGAACGTTCGAGACCCTCGATTTCATGGACATGCAACTGGTGGCGACCAACCGGCGGTTTCTCGACGCCTTCATGAAGTGCTGGTACGAGTTGCTGTTGCGCAGCCAGAAACCGTTTGATACCGACGACTGGCATCGCTGACCATGGCCACGAAACCCGTGTTTCCGGCGACCGCCCGGTTGTTTGCGATCTCCGACGCGTTCGCGCATGGTCCGGTGACCGATGGCCTGTTCGACGAGGCGATGCGCGAGGCGTATGCCTGGCACGTCGAGCGTTGTTTGCCATACGCGCGCTTTCTGGCGCTCAAGGGGGCCGATGTGCGGCAACCCCCGGCGACGGCCGAGGCGATTCCGCCGTTGCTGGTGACCATTTTCAAGCATCATCGCCTGCTCTCGATTGGCGACGACGAGGTGGCCATCGAGTTGACCAGTTCGGGCACCGGGGGCCAGCGCAGCGCCATTGTGCTCGACAAACTGTCGCTGCAGCGCATCCGGCTGTTGGTCGATCAGAGCTACGATTCGCTCGGCCTGGTCAACCACGACGAGCTGGTGAACTACCTGTGTTTCAGTTACGACCCGAAGGTGGCCAAGAACGTCGGCACGGCGTTTTCCGACAAGATGATGACCGGGTTCACCCGACGGCGGCGCGTCGTCTATGCCATTCGCTGGAACAACGAAGCCCGGGAATTCTATTTCGATGCCGGTTGGACGGCGCGCCAGTTGCGGGGCCTGGCCCGGCGCCCCGAACCGGTCCGGCTCATCGGGTTCCCAGCGCATATTTACGAAGTATGCGATGTCCTCGAGGCGGCGGGCGAGACGCTGGCCCTGGGTGAGCGTTCGTTCGTATTGACCGGGGGCGGCTGGAAGATGAACCGCGACCGCGAGGTCACCAAGGCGGTGTTCAAGAGCCGGGTGGCGCGCATCCTCGGGGTGCCCGAGGCCAACATCCGCGATACCTTCGGCATGGTCGAACACGGCATCCCGTATCTCGACTGCGCGCACGGCAACATGCACGTGCCGATCTATGCGCGGGCGCGGGTGGTCGATCCGGGCGACCTGCGGCCGTTGCCGGACGGGCAACCCGGGTTGCTGCACCTCATGTCGCCGTATCTCACCTCGTATCCGTCGATTTCGTTGCTGACCACCGATCGGGCTGTGATTCAGCGCGGTTGCCCCTGCGGTCGTGCCGGCCCTTACCTGACCATCCTGGGGCGCGCCGGACTGAGCAAGCACAAGGGGTGTGCCATCAATGCCCTCGACCTGTTGAAATAGAATACATAGTATTTATATGATGCGACAGACGAACCCGCTTTTTTCCAGTTACGTGTTTGGCCATCAGGGCCCCGGCGTGGCGTTGACCGCGGCGGAGATCCCGGCGCTGCTCGGCGAGGCCCGGGGTCGTGTCGAGGCGGCGCGCGGCGTCAAGTTCGAAGAGGTGCTCGAGATTCTCGAGCGGGTCGCCGATATCTGGGCCGATCCCGAGCATCCCCTCTACCGTGAGGCATTGGGTGGTCTGCCGGGGCGTATCGGTTTCAGTGCCGCGATGGTGGCCGAGGGATTGGCGGTGGTCAGCAGTCTGTGCCGGCGCGAAACCTGTCTGGCGCGGGTGCGCGGCGAATTGGGCGATCCGGCCCTTCTCGACGGTTGGGTCGAGCGGCCGGCGCTGGGGCATGCACTGCGGGCGTGGCCGCGGGCGCCGGTGTTGCACATTTCGGCCGGCAACGTCTTTGTCGGCGCGGTCGACAGCCTGTTGGCCGGCATTCTGACCAAGAACGTCAACATTTTGAAGTTGAGCCGGGTCGACCCGGTCTTCCCGGCGTTGTTTCTCGAGAGTATCCGCCAGGTCGACAGCCGTGGCCTGGTGTGGCCAAACCAGGCGCTCGTCACCTGGAAGGGCGGCGACGCATCGGTCGAGACCCCGTTGTTGACCGCGGGGCTGACCGTGGTGTTCTGGGGTGGCGAAGAAGCCCTGGTCGCGCTGCGACGGCAGGCCGATCCCGGTACCCGGTTCATCGAGAACGGTCCGCGCTACTCGTTTGCCCTCGTTGATGTCGAGCAGTTGCGGGCGGGCATGCCCGACGACGTCCTGCGCGGGTTGGCGCTCGACCTCTGCCGCTGGGACCAACAGGCGTGCAGTTCGCCGCATCTCGTGTATTTACTGGGTGGCGAGCGCCGCGACGGCGTCGCCCTAATGGATGCGCTGCGGCCGCACCTGGCCGAGTTGGCGGGCACGTTGCCCGTCGGTCCGCTCGACTTCGACGAACGGGTCGAGATCCGCCGCGTGCGCGATCTGGCGCTGATGGGTCAGGTCGAGGCGCGGTCGGTGCTCACCGCTCCCGACGAGCAGTCGTGGTCGTTGATCTACGAAGACGACGCGGCCTTCAAGATCAGTTGCCTCAACCGCACGTTGTTCATCAAGCCGCTTCCCGATCTGGCCCGCCTGCAGCAGGAAGTCGGGCCGATTTCGCGGTATCTGCAGACGGTGGGGCTGTGGGTGCGTCCTGCCTGGAAGGCGGCGTGCGAGGAGTTGTTGCTGGGCCTGGGCGCGAAGCGCCTGACCGTGTTGGGCGGCATGAGCGAGGGCAAAGCGGGGGCGCCGCACGAAGGGGCGTATCTGCTGGCGGGGTTGATCGACTGGGTCGACCGCGAGAGTGCCACGCAGATGTCGGCCCGGCTCGAGGCCTTCCTCGAGCGGTTGCGGCCGTCGCCCTATTACGGACCGCTGCTCGAACGCCATGCGATTGGCCGGGGCGGCAAGTTCACCGACCTGCCGTTGCTCGATCGCGACACATACTATCGCCACTCGCCGCCGATTTCGACCGCCATCCTCACCCGGCCGATGACCGATGCGCAGGTGTATGCCTCGGGAGGGTCGACCGGCGAGCCGAAATTTACATTGTATGGCAATGATGAATACCGGCGTGCCACCGAGACCTTGACCTTCATCTTCGCCTCCGCGGGCTTGACCCGTCACGATCGGGTGGCCAACCTGTTCCTGGCGGGCAATCTCTGGACGAGCTTCAACGTGGTCGGGCGGGCCCTCGAGAACCTCGGCTGTCTGTCGCTGCCAATCGGCGGCAACACCCCCTGGGACAACATGCTGAAATACCTGGTCGCCTTCCAGGTCGACGCCCTGGTCGGTCTGCCGTCGTTGCTGGTTAAACTGGCCCAGGAAGCCGAAGCGCGCGGAGTGGTGTTGCGCATACAGAAAATTCTTTACGCCGGCGAGCATCTGCGGCAGCCGACGCTCGACTACCTGCGTGAACGTTTCGGCTGCGCCTGGGCGCGCTCGGCCGGTTACGCTTGTGTCGATACCGGTCCGATCGGTTACCAGTGTCCCGACCTTGCGGGATCGCTGCACCATGTGCTCGACAGCTACCAGTACGTCGAGATCCTCGATCCGGACGGCGGTCTGCCGGTGCAAGACAGTCAACGGGGCGAGATCGTCGTCACCAACCTCGATCGGGTGTTGATGCCGGTCGTCCGCTATCGCACCGGAGATCTGGGGCGCTGGCGCGATCTGCCGGGTGGGCGGTGCAAGTGCGGGGCGGTCGGGCGCACCTTCGAACTGCTCGGGCGCGTCGATGATCTTCTGGTCATCGGCGGCATCAACCTGTTGCCGCAGGACGTGGCGCCGGCGTTGGCCGCTGCCGGTGCCGGGCCGAACTTCCAGGTCGTGGCCGAGCTGCGCGGTGGGCGTGACCATCTGGTGGTCCGCCTCGAACCCGGTGCCAGCGGGATGGTCGCCGATGCCGTGCTGCGGGCGGCTTTGGCCGAGCACTCCTACAAACTGCACGACGCCCTCGAAAACGGTTGGTTGTCGGTGAGCTTCGAGTGGGTCGAGCCGGCGGCGTGGGAACGCAACGCCCGCACCGGCAAGATCCGCGTGGTTCTCGATCGGCGGCACGTCTAGCTCTCTCTCTCTGGACTGGTCCTTCTTGGGCAAAGCAGCGATCGGGGGGGGCGCGCCGACGAATAAATCCTGATGCGGGCCCGACCGTTTGACGGTAGAATGTACGATAGGTGGGCTCGCCGGGGGGCGAGCGGGGGGAGTGAGAGCATGTCGTCGGTGAGACGGTTCGCTGCGCGCTCGCGGGCGCGAACATCGCTGCAATCATGGTGTGCGGTTGGCTGCGGGTGCGTGGGTGGTTGGCGTGGGCAGTAGATCCAGTTTTAACGCCGAACCCAAGCGTCTTGGCGGGCTGCAGCGTGCACTGTTGTTTGCACCTGCCGCGGCCCGTGAAGCGGTGCGTACCGCGCTGACCGCACAAGGGTTCGTCGGCGAGGTCGTCGAGGTCGACGCGACGGCATCGCCGGTGCCGCTTCTCGCTCCCACACTCGATTTCATCGTGGCCTGTTGCGACGCCCCTGCACTTTCGGGCGAGGCGCTGCTCGAGCAGACGCGCCGCTGGTGTGGCGACGTGCCGGTGCTGTTCATCTGCGGCGAACCGGATGTGTACCGCGCCGTTCGTTTGATCAAGGGCGGTGCACTCGATCTGTTGCCGATTCGGGACCTCGGGCGCATCGGCGCGGCCGTCGAGGAAGCCACGCGGGACGCGGCCATGCGGGCCGAGCAGAACCGGGCGCTGGCTGCATTGCGTGACAGCGAAGAGAAGTCGCGCACGCTGCTCGAGCATCTGGGTGACGGGTATTTCCTGATCGACTGGACCGACTCAGGGGGGCCCGGACGGATTCTCGAAGTCAACACCGAGGTGACCTCGATGTTGGGGTACTCGGTCGACGAGCTGCGCGCCCTGAACTCTCCACACACGTTGGTGCCGCCCGAGTCGCACGATGCGATTGCACGTTTCGACCACGAGATCAACGCTCAACGCTACGCCGTCACCGAGTGTTGGTTGCAGGGCAAGAGCGGCACGTTGGTTCCGGTCGAGATGCGCGCGCACCTGTTTGAAATGCGCGGTCAGACGGTGGCGATGGCGATTCTGCGCGACAACTCCCAGCGTTTGCGGGTCGAGGCCGAGCGGATCCGGGCGCAGAAGGCGGCGGAGGCGGCGAACCGCGCGAAGAGCGAGTTTCTTGCCAACATGAGCCACGAGATCCGCACTCCGATGAACGCGGTGATCGGCTTGACCGAACTGCTCCTCGACAGCAAGCTCAACCCGCAGCAGCGCGAGTATGCGAGCATCGTGCGCAACTCGGCACACAGCCTGTTGACCTTGCTCAACGACGTGCTCGACCTCTCGAAGATCGAGGCGGGGCATCTGCGCATCGAGCCGAGTGACTTCGAAGCGTGCATGCTGATCGAAGATGTGGTCCGCCTGATCGAGGTGCGGGCCAAGGCCAAAGGATTGCGGTTGTCGATGCGGATCGATCCGCGCATCCCGCCGACGCTGTATGGCGACGTCGGACGACTGCGGCAGATTCTGCTCAACCTGACCAGCAACGCGGTCAAGTTCACCGATCGCGGTGAAGTCGAGGTTGCGCTTACCCTGGTCAATCCTCAGTCCCCGCGCAGTCGTGTGCGCTTTGCGGTGCGCGATACCGGGATCGGCATTGCCGGCAGCGACCTGGTGCGCCTCTTTCAACCGTTCGTGCAGGCCGATGGTTCTGATTCGCGGCGCTACGGCGGTTCCGGCTTGGGCCTGGCGATCTGCAAGCGGCTGGTGGCTCTGATGGGCGGCGAAATTGGCGTGAAGAGCGAGCTGGGCCGTGGTTCGCTGTTCTGGTTCGATCTCGACCTGTTGGGGCAACAGGGTCGGGTCGCGCCTGCGCCCCAACAGGTGGCGGTTGCCGGTGCGTGTCTGGCGGCGGGCGGGGCGACGACCGACCCCGTCGGGTCGCGGCGTGGTGATGGCGGCGGTGGCGCGGGCGTGGTGCCGGGGGGCGCCCCGGGTGCGTCCGATGCCGCGACGTCAGATGGGATGAGGGTTCTGGCGGTCGAAGACCATCGCGACAATCTGAATCTGCTGCTGTTGCAGCTCGAACGGCTCGGTTTTGTCTCCGAGGGCGCGACCAATGGTGAAGAAGCGGTTGCAGCGTTCAAGGCAAAGACGTATTCTCTTGTATTGATGGATTGTCAAATGCCGGTGATGGACGGTTTTTCGGCGACGCGCGCGATCCGCGATTACGAAGCGGGTCGTGGGTGCGGCCGGGTGCCGATCGTCGCCCTGACCGCGAACGTGATGCCCGGGACCCGCGACCGCTGCATGTCGTGCGGCATGGATGATTATCTGAGCAAGCCCCTGACCCTGCAACAACTGCAATCGGTTGTGGCCCGGTGGTTTCCGGGGTCGGGCGAGGGTCCGCCACGTTGAGGTGGTCTGCCGGTGTGCCGCGGGGCGCCCGGCGCGGCATGGTCATCGCCTCGGTTCTCGTTCTCCTGGCCGTCTTGATGGTCTTTCTCTTTGCCTACTCGCGCATGCTGTCGTCGCACCAGTTGCAGGTGAAGCGCGTGCAACTGGGGGTCATGGCCGGGAACCTGGCGATCGGCGCCGCCAACGTGTGCGCGCAACTGCTCGAAAAAGAGACCGCCTCGATCTACCAGGAGCTGACCACCGGGCACACCAGTCGGTTCGCCTATCTCATCGAGCGCCGTCTGCAACCCGGCGAGAAGGTCGACATTCCGATTCCGCCGACCAATTTCGGCCGCTACGAGACGCTGGCGCGCGACATGATCGAGACCATCAGTCTCGAGGGGCAGCGGTTCAAGTTCGAAGGACTGCGCATGTTCTTTCAAGACGTCAGCCGGATCGTGACGCTCGAAAGTCCGACCTTCAGCTACACCGACCTGCTCGAGAAGCAGGGGTATCTGACCATCGAGGTGACGGTGAGTACGACCTGGGGCGGCAAGCTCACCAAAGCGGCCCGGATCAAGCGGCCGTTCAAGGTGGTCAGTCTGTTGCCGCCGCTGTTGGCGCGATTTTCGTTGTTTGTCGTGCGCAGCCCGGACGGCGAAGGTTACAACACGGTGAATTACGATGTAAATACAGGAGCGGCGGGACCGCAGCCGCTGCAGTTGCGCAACAGCCCGACCCCGCTGGTTTATGCGAACCCACCGGCGTTGCCCCCCGAGTCGTACGATTTGCAGACGAACGGGTGGGTCTACCTCGGGCCGACCGACGACGTGGGCAACGACAATGTCTATCTCAACCTGGCGGACGGCTACGACGCCAAAGGCCAGATGTTCCTGTTCGGCAAGGACCCGGGCGGGGCGATCATCCGCTACACGACCAAGGACGCCCCGGGGTTGCGCCACTGGATCAACACCGATCCGTGGCCGGTCATGCTGTTTCAGCGGTTCGAAGGCATCTCGACGCCGCAGCAGCAGACCTACAACAGCGAGAACCGCTTCGGTCGGTCGCTCAATCCCAACGTCTCGTGGTTGCAGTTGTATGGCAACGCCACCGGCTTGTCGCGCACCGTGGTGATCGGCCCGGTGTTCGGCCGTTTGTTGAAGATCATGGAGATGGGGCCGTTCGGCTGGAAACCCAAAGGCAGCGACGAGATCGACAAGATCACCGATGCGGGCGACGCGACGCGGTGGGCCTGGAACCACAAATCACCGGTGTCGCGGGCGGCGTTCAACCCGGGATCCCTGTTGCCGGGCGACATCCGCGAGTTGTACGAGCGGGCGAAGCGGGCCGACGCCGACACCAGTCACGCGCCGCGCACCTGGGGCGATGTGTTCACCGATGCCGGTCGCTATGGCGATTACGCCTGTCGTGAGGTCTACGTGCCGTTCAACCAGTTCTTCGACCTGGTCAAGCACCCGACGCCGCCGACCCTGTCGTTGCCATCGTGGTTTTTTCTGCCGCTCGACCCCAACGATCTCGTCTATGCGACACCCGGCACGATGCGCGGCACCCTGCAACAGATCGCGCGGCCGCCGGCCAATTGCGCCTACATGGCGCGACCGGAACACATCACCTTTGGTTATTCACAAGGTATTGACAAAGACTTCTTTCGCTTTGCCGGTGATCTGACCACCTGCCGGCGGGTCGACATTGCCCCGGTGTTGTTCGAGGGGCGGGCGACGCGCAAGTGCTATCTCACCGGGGGTTCGCCGGCAGCCGAGGCCAATGCCCTCAAGGCCCAGTTGTTCGGGGGCGGGCGCATCCTCGATATGCCCGGCATCATCAAGATCATCCGCGATACCACCGCGGTGAACCCCGCACCGCTCGAACTGCCTGCCGACCTGATGAACGCCAACAACACGGTGCTGGTGATCGACCGCGGTGACGTTGTTCTCGACGGGGTTTCGTCGGCCGGTGCCGACAAGCACCTGACCATCGTGTTGCTCGACGGCAGTTTCCAGGTGACGAAGAAGAAAATCCAGGCCTACCTGGTGGCGTTGAAACCGCCGTTGCCGGGGCGGCCGAACGTGGGCAGCATCCGCAGTCGCGACGGTCGTTCGCTCGACCTCGAGGGCGGGCTCGCCGTCTACGAGTTGGGGGTGCCGCCGGCCGGTGATGCGGGGTGGGGGCAGTATTTCCGCGAGGGTGGGGCGATCCAGTACAACCTGACCATGAATCCGTGTCACTACTGGATCAAAGACTATTACAGCCTGTTTCTCGCCGATGCCAGTCCGTTCGTCGAGGTGGTCGAGCCATGATTGCGAGCGGTTCCGGGCGCGCGCGGGTCCGGCGCGGCGTGTCGTTTCTCGAGATCGCCATTGGTGTGCTGATTCTCGGGCTTGCGGTCGGACCGATGCTGGCGATCTTCTCGAATCTCACCGGCAGTACGGCCGTGTCGATCCACGAAGTGATGGCTTCCCAGTATGCCGCCGAGATTCTCGAACAGGTGCGCCTGCTGCCGACCGCGGCGATCAAGGAAGCGAACGGCGGCACGTCGCTGGCCGATCTGCGACCGATGATCTCGTTGCCGCCGGGGCCGGCGGGCACGACGGCACTCAGTAAGCACGAAGTATTTCCCGGGGTGCACCTGCTGGCCTCGCCATTGCCGGGGAATGTCTTTTCGGGGCGGGTGCTGTTTCTCGAACGGGTGGTGCGCAACGCCGGCACGACGCCGGTTAACCTCATCCTGGCCACGGTGGTCATCAGTTGGGACGTGCCCGGATCGCCCGGACCGCGGCAGTTTTCGGCGAGCACCTGGTTGATGGAGCCCTGACGGATGCGAAATGCATTGAGAAATATAAAGTATTGCATATCCCGCGGGTTCCTGGCGCCGGGGGCCGGGGTCACCCTGATCGAGATGTGCATTGGCGTGGTGTTGGCGTTGCTGGTACTGGTGGCGTTGCACCAGGTATTCTCGCATTACACCAGCGCATCACTGAAGGGGCAAGACACGCTGACCTCGGTGCGCGAAGCGTTGCAGACCCTCGAGCACATTCGCCGTGAGGCGATGATGGCGACGAATATCGCCTCGCCGGCGCCGCTGCTGTCGGACCTCGCCGAGCCCATCGATCTGAGTGCCTCCGCGCGCGAGCTATTGATGCTGGGACCGGAAGGGGCGATTTCCTATGGGTTGGCGACCGATGCCCGGGGGGTCATGTATCTCGAGCGGGCGGTCACGGTGGGCACCGCGGTCAATCGCAAGACCATGAACCTGGGCAGGGTTCGCGATTTCCTGGTATATTGGATTGTACAGAAGCAGCACAACGGCCCAAACCAGTTCGTCACCCGCTCGTTGTACGTGCAACTCGTGCTGCAAGGGACCGATCTGCGTGGCGCGCCGGCGACCGAGGTTCGCGTCGGCAGCCTGATCAGTCCGCCGTTTTCCGCGTTTGCCAATTCGACCTGGCCGTGAACCTCGGGTGAAGGAGACGCGTATGAATCTGTACCGACATCGGGTGTTGGTGGTGGTGACCCTGCTGCTGATTGGCGCGGCGTGGCCCGGCGCGGTGCGGGCGCAATCGCTGAGCGGCCCGGTGATTCTCGATGCGACCGACACCGCCGATGTGCGCTCGTCGTTGCCGATCGATGTCCGCACGCAGAAGCCGTTGGTGGTGCGGCCGGCCGTCGATCCCGAGGTGGTGCGGCGGATGCTCGCGCCGTTCTTCAAGATGTTTTTCAAGACCGCAGTGAAAGTGCAGAAGCCCACGTCATCGGTGGCACCACCGGCCGACGCCCCGGGCACTGAAGTCAAGGGCCCCACGGGGATCGTGGGCGCCGCGGCCGCGGTGGGACGGGCGGTGGCGAGTGCCGCGGTGTCGGCAGCGCGACAGGCGACGCAACGTTAGTGTGCCGGCACGAGTGCCGGCCGATGAGGGAAAGGAGTCCGTGGATGATCCGTATGAACCGACTGTTTTGGCGACGTTTCACCTGGCTGGTCCTGGTGGTCTTTGTGTTGTCGATGGAAGGCCTGCCGGCGCTGGCCCAGGACATCATCGATGCCCCCGATACCCAGGCCGGCTATGCGACAACGGGCACCGGCACCGGTACCGCCGCCGATGCGGGGGCGGGAAACGGTACAGGAGCGAGCTCAGCGAGTGCTCCGACCGGCACCGAGGTGGTCAACGAGCCGTTGACCCTGCCGGCCGACTCGGGCAGTTGGCTGCTGGTCGACAACTACGAACGCTATAACATTCCCACGCTCGAACTGAACGAGGGGGAGTCCTGGAACCGCGGCCCGTGCGGGCAGTTCGCGCAGACCGTGGCCATGAAGGGGCGTGGCAAGAACGTGCGCTTCGTCGACGTGCTCAAAGAGATGAACCCGTTCAACATCTTCACGGCGCCGCCCGACATGGTGCGGTATCCGCTGTCGAAGGGCTTCAGTGCCGCCGGTCACAACAACAGCAACCTCGGTTTCGTCGCCGACGAAATCAAGAACACCAAGCGGTCGGTGATCTGTCTCATCCACTGTTCCAGTCTCGAGAAGAAAGACGGGCAGTACACCATCAAGAGCAACGGTG
>CAZADH010000192.1:0-11914 GCA_964483805.1 uncultured bacterium | reverse complement strand
CGGTCGAGCGCATCAAGCGCGACTGTTACAGCTATCTCGATGTGCTCGAAGACGAGCAACGGATCAGCAACGACGAGAAGCAATTGCTGCGCACGCTGTTGTCGCAGCGTTGACACGCTCAGCCCCGCGTGTTGTTGTCACGGTCGCCAAGCAGCCGTTCGACCCAGGGATCGGCGCGCGCGAGGCCGTGACCCCAGGTGAGCGCCGCTGCCCGGCAGCCACCGCGGCAGACGGCGAAACTGCGGCAGTCTTTGCAGACAGAAGGTGCACATTGTATTGCTGTGCCCAGTTCGTGCCACGGTGGGGCCGCGAGGATCTCGGCCACCGGCGTGGTCACCAGGTTGCCCAGTCCGGTCGGCAGGTGGTTGCAGGCGCGCAACTGCCCGTCGGGGCCGACGGCCCAGTACATGCCCTCGTCGCGCCCGATCGGGCACGATGAGAACTCCAGATGCGGGTAACGCGAGAAGTCGGCGACACAACTGGGAATCGGCACGCCAAGCGGGATGGTCAGGTGCCAGCGCCGGCCGGCTTCTTCAAGGGCCTCGAGGAACCGGTTCAGGTCGGCGCGGTCGAGAAAGAGACCATCGCCGGGCGCGTCGCTGTTCGTTGCCGGATAACCGGCATTGTAGCGGTTGACCATGAAGTTCTCGAGTCCGAGCGCGAGCAGGAACTCGAGCGACCGTTGCACCTGGGCGACGGTGCGGTGGGTGACCAGCAGGATGGCGCCGATCTTCAGCCCGGCGTCGCGGGCGATCTGCAAACCCCAGGCCCAGCGCATGAACGACCCGGGACCACACAACGCCTCGTGCTCGGCTGGTACCGGTGAAATGAAGGTGCACTGAATCTGCGCCAGCCCGGCCCGGCGCAGGCGCAGGGCCAGCGTCGGCGTCATCGTGCTGAGGTTGGTGATCAATGTGGTCTTCGGGTCAATGGCAATACATTGTGTGACAAGGTCGTCGAGGTTGGCATGCAAGGTCGGTTCGCCACCGCTCAAGGTCAGCCGCAACCGGCCGAAATGCGCGGTCAGCCGTGACAACACGATGCGCAGTGTCTCGGCCGGCATCGCCGCTTCGGGGCCGGTGCTGGCGGGAAGGCGATAACAGTAGGCGCACCGTTGGTTGCAGTGACGGGTGATCTCGAGGATGACCGTCGTGCGACGTTGCCAGTGGGTCAGCAGTCGCGTCCAGCCGCGACTCAACCGGCGGCGGAACTCGGCGATGGTGTCGGTGACGGTCATGTTGCATTGGCTCCGGTCACAGACTACCATCGACGAAGTGTCGGTTGCACCTGGAGGCAGTCAGGCTCCACGAACATGCATCAGCAGTGCACGCCGGCATCGGCCGAGGGGTGTGGCGTCGGGCCGCATGGGTGGCGGCGCGAAGAACCCGGCAAAAATCAGATCTGGTCTGGAGCAGGCACAATGAACAAAGGCATCGCGGGGTCCTGGTGGCAGAAGGCATCACTTGCGGTTGGCATCTTCATTTTGGCCATGGCGCTGATGACGCCGGTATGGGCCGACAAAGAGAATCCGACGATCAACGAGATGATGGCGGCGGGCGAACTGCGCGAATTCGGCATGGGTCCCGAAGATGTCCCGCGCCCCGACACGGTCGAGGCCGGTTATCCCACCGATGAACCCGAGGGCGATGCCGCGTCGGTCCAGACCGTTGCCGGCGGCGATGCGGTTCCGGCGCCGACCCCGGCGGGTAAGCCGACCGCGGTGACCGCGAAACCGGCGGTGGCGCCGGCGGGCCTCGATCTATCGCAAAAGGTGGTCATGATCGGCCGGCCGCCGTACGTCAGTCTCAAAGAGATGATGGCGCACGTGCAGAGCCTGACCGCGTTTCTCAAGAAGGAACTCGGGGCCAAAGATGTGCGCATCGTCACCTCGAAGAGCTACGCCGTCGTCTTGAATGCGCTCGATCGCGGCACCATCGACTTCGCCTGGCTCGGGCCGACCTCATACATCATCGGCACCCAGAAGAACTCGTTGATTCCGCTGGCGCAGGCCAAGCGCCGCACCGGGTCGACCTACCACGGTCTCTTCATCACCCGCAAGGAAAGCCCGATTCAGAAACTCGACGACATCAAGGGCAAGGTGATCGGCTTCGTCGATCCGCAGTCGGCCAGCGGCTATCTGTATCCGCTCTACCAGTTGAAGCTGGCGAACATCAATCCCCACAAAGATTGTAAAAAGGTCGAGTTCCTGCAGGGGCACGATGCCATTCTGCGCGCCGTGCTCGACAAGAAGATCGACGTGGGTGTGTGTCTCGAAGACACGATTGAGACGCTGAAAGACAAGAAGATCGCCGACCAGGTCCGCGTCGTGGCCAAAACCGCCGACATTCCTTCCGACATCGTGGCGTGTCGGGCCGCGTGTCCGCCCGAGTTGCGGGATCGGCTCACCGCGGCGCTGTTGAAGACCGCAACTCTGAACGAAGCGAACGCCGGTGCAGGCGGCACCCCGATCACCGAGTTCATGCCGCCCAATCTGGCTGATATTGACACTGTGCGTATTGTTCTGCGTGCGGTCGAGAGTGTCCGGCAACGCTAGATTCCCGCCCGCCGCCGCACCAGGCGACGGGCAATCGTGACCCGGTGACCCCGTGACCCGGTTTCGCGAACCCGCAGGTTGCGAAAGGAGATGACCATGCGTTTGCACTCCATCATTGCTGTGACGTTGGCAATACTGGGTATTGCTTGTACCTCGGGCTGGGCGCAGGGGCTGGGCGACGCCGTCGGCGCCGCCTCGGGGGCGGGCAGCGCCGTGACCCGCGACGGTGGGATCACCCCTGGTGGTGGGACCGCTGCGGGAAGCGGTGCGGCGGCGAGTGCCACGCCGGCAGTGGCCAACGAGTGGGCCATGCGCAATCGCATCGTCGAGCTGGCGGCCGGCGAGGTCGGTCTCGTCGATGAACGGGCCGGCGATGACGGGTTCAAGAAAGGCTGGCAGCGGCTCAAACTGTTCTATGAGGTGGCCTACGGCTATGCCGATCTCGAGCGTGACCAGCCCAACTGGTTGCCGCAACTGAAGGCGCCCGAGGCCCGCATCGCCTCCGGCCCGGCGCACTGGTGCGGCATCTTCGGCGTGTGGGCGTGGCGCACCGCCGGCATGCAGGTGTCGTGGAACACCTGTGTGTCGACCGCGGCCAAGAAGCGCATCGAACCGTATTACTTCCCCGACACGACCAAGTATCTGAACGTCGGCGACATCGTGGTCATCAAAGAGAAGGAACCCAAGACCGAAGAAGAGAAGAAGAAGTTCAAGCCGCTCAACCATCATTGTGTGGTCGAGTGGCGCAACGGTGACGAATTCGGCTCGATCAACGGCAACTCCGATTTTCAGCAGGTAAAGCGGATCACCCGCAAGGTGAACACCGTGGCCTGCGTCTACTCGGTGGCCAAGATCATGGGGCTGAAACCACGGGCGTATGCCGACAACCCGAATCCCGGCATGGCGTCGGGAACACCCGGTCCAGGCCTGATTGCGTCCGGTTCCGGGGCGAGCGACGGCTCGGGCTCGGCGACCGGTTCGACGAATCCGCTGGCCATTCCGAATCCGTTTGTCGATGCCGTGGCCGAGTTCCTCGACGGGATCGTCCCCGGGCTTGGTGATGCGGTGCGCGCCGGCTTGATTCGTCCCTGACCGATTTCGACATACGACGTAAATACCATGGTGCGTTTGCCTGTGGCCGCCAGGACTGTCGATGGCTGAGGCGGCGGCCAGCGGTCGCTGGCGGCGCGTCACGACCTGGGTCTGGCGCCTGCCGTGGCGACGCATTCTCCTCGGCGCGGCCTTGGTCGTGGGTGGAGTGGTCGCCTGGCTGTTCTTGCCGCAACCCGACCCCGCGTTGTGGCCGCCGACGGTGCGCGACGAGCGCAATGTCGTCTACGTCTCGCTCGGGCCGATGCATGCCGCTATCGATATCCCCGATTACGAGACCGGAATGTATCAAGAGTGGCACATGGGGGCGCGGACGTGGTACATCGATCTCCGGCGGGGGTGGGGCGATATCCTGCGTGGTCTGTTCACGACATCCGAGGCGGTGATTCGCTTCGGCCTATTCCAGTTCACGCGGTGGGAACGCGAGAACCTGCCGTCCGACCGGGTGTTCAAGTTCTGGCTCTCTGATGAAGGCCGCCGGCGCATGATTGTGCGCCTGCACCGCGATCGCGGCGCCGAGATCATGCGCAGCGGTGGGTTCGTCTTTTTCGAGCATCGGCGCCCCTACTGGTTGCTGGCCAACTGCAACGGTTACATTGGGGGTGCGCTCGAAGCGGCAGGATTGCCGATCCGTGAGGTGGCGAGCGTCGAGCCGCATGTGATGGCGTGGCAACTGCGGCGGTGCGCGGCGTTTCAGGGGGTTGGCTCGGCCACGGTGCGCTGAACTCCTGGTGCCGGTGGGTATGCGCCTCGGGTTCACCGGGCAGCCGGATCCCGGGCGTCGAGGCAAGAGAAAACTCCGCAGGCCCATGGACCCGCGGAGTGCAATGCGATGTAAATACTACTCCGCGTCGGTGTCGAGAATCTTCTCGTTGCTCCCCGCACCGGCCGGCCGCGACATCTCGTTGACGGTGCCGGCCCCGATCGCACCCGCGGTGGCGTAGTTCCCGGTGTCGTTGCTGTAGAGCCCCGCGATGCCCAGTTTCGCCGAGATCTTGGCGCCTTCGGCGCGGTCGTCGACATCTTCTTCGGCGATCGAGAAGTCGGCGAACATGCCGCGGGGCAACGTGCCGGCGTTGATGGCGGCGACAATCGCCTGCCACTGTTCGACCGAGAGATTCTTCGGGGTGAGGCGCGGCACTTCACCGGCCTGCCACCATTGGGCGTATTCCTTGTAGAACCCGACGATGCCGGCACCCGACTCGTCGTCGCCGACCTTCGGATCGTTCATGATGTTGTCGATCTCGGCGGTCTGGAAACCGGCTTGTTTCAGACCTTGCAACTGCGTGCGCGTGAACTTGCGCCAGCCCCAACTGTTCCAGGCCTTGGTGCCGGGGTCGTTCTCGTTGGCCGGGTCTTTGATGGTGATGCCGACCGCCTTGGCGCGCTCGATGGTGCGCTGCTTTTCGTCTTCATCCCAATCGGAACCGGTTACGCCACCAGGGCCTTCGACATACGCGTGCAGCCCGCAGCCCTTTTCGGCGGCGAGTCGCAGGCCCGGGTTCTTGATGCCCTGGAACTTACCGGCCTGCAGGCACGACAAGTCGCCCGGCGCCAGGCCGCCGATGTCGATGCCGACCAGCAGTCTCTTGGGATCGCCGCCGCACTGTTTCGCGATCGCAGCGTTGATTTCATCGGGTCGGATGCCTTCCGGGCGACCGGTCTTGTCGGACGGCGAGGCGAAGATGAAATACGACCACTGGCCCGGAGCCGCCGTCTTGCTCGGTACCGGGGTTGTCGGCGCGGTTGTCATCGGCGTGTCCGGTGCCGGCGTCGGTGCGGGCGTTGCCGGGGTGGTCGGTGCTGGCGTCGCCGGCGTGGGTGCCGGTGTGGGGTTGGCTGGCGTTGGCGTGGCCGGCGTTGGGGCGTTGTTTCCCTGCAAAACCCCCCTCACTTTGCTGATCAGATCGGTGATGCTTCTGCCGATGCCGATCTTGTCGGCGATCTTGTTGGCGGCGTTGCATCCGGTCAATGACATGGCGGAAACCGCCAGGACCAGGCCGAAGGCAAGCCCGCGGGCCCATTTCATGAGGTGCCTCATGACTTCCCCCTCTTGCCGCTCCAGAGTCTTTGTTGCTTCATTATACGTTGTCGCGGCCCTGGGTGTTTCGGTTCGGGAGATAAATGTAGCGACTGATTGCGCGGGGCGCTGTTGGTCCATGGCGCGCTTGTCTGGCGCCGATGGGCGCAATGCAACGAAACCGGCGACCGCCGGTAGACGAACCAGGTCCGGGTTTCCGGCTCGCCGTCACTGGCCGTGCTTGGAGCAGGAGACCCGTCCCTCGGTGCATGAGTAGGTTCCGCCATCCGGGCAGGCGACCGGGGTCTTGAGATAGCGCTTCTCGATCAGAGTCTTCTCCCACTGCGCCCACTCCTCGCCGGTGATGGTCTCCACCATCTTTGGGGAATCCATGTTGTACATTTCCAACGAACCCGTGAGCAGACTCCGGTTCCTGCGGCACTGATCTTCTCCGGCCGAGGGGTCCGGCGCGCCCTGCGCGGCCAGGAGTCCGACAAGATCGGCACGGTGATTCTTGCGTGCGAACGCAGCCGGCGTGTCGCCGCTGGTGTCGGTCGCGTCCAGACGGGCCCCTTTCTCGATCAGCAGTTCCACTACATTCTTGCTCGCCTTGCGCGGCGTCAGGATGGCCGAGAAGAGGGGCGTCCGTCCGGCTGCGTCGGTGCTGTTCGCATCCGCCCCGGCTTCCAGAAGTGCTTGCACGGTTGGCAGCGACCCCTGCTCGCAGGCCAGGTGCAATGGTGTCTGTCCGCTGTTGTTCTTGAGGTTCAGTTGCTTCATGTGCTTGGCCAGCCCTTTGACGGCGGCCAGAAACTCCTCGGTTCCGTCGAGCTGTCCCAGGGCCGAAGAATGGCTGCAGAGCACGTGCAGCGGCGACTGCCCCTTCTTGTTCTGGACGTCCGCCCGCGCGCCCGCCTTGATCAAGAACGCCAGCAACTTGACCTTGTCTTTGGAGAATCCCATGGCGGCCGCGTGCAGGGGCGTGTTGCCCTGGACCTCGTCGCCGAGGTTGAGGTCGGCGCCCGCCGCCACGATCATCTTGATCTCCTGGGGTTTCATGTCGCCCATGACCCCGAGCGTCAGCATAGCGGTCAGTTGTTTCGGAGACAGTCCCTTCAGCTCGGCCATGTTCAAAGGCGGTGCGGATTGCGCGCCGACCGGGAGGGTCACCCCGGCGACCAGAGTCATGACCAACAACCAGGTGCGACCGGAAGCTGATGGGCGAGAAGCCAGGCTGGGCATATATTTCACGCTCTCTTTCTGTCAATCGACTCAGCGGACTGCCCACCGGACGTGCCGGCGACGGGGAACAGCGCCCCCGCATCCCCAGTGCCCGGTGCGGTTCGACCGCGTCGGTATAGATCGGTGGTAGCACGTCGGACTGGCTTCTGGCAACGCCTTTCTTGGCAGTCAGTTCGCCTGCCGCCACGATGGCGGTTAACACGTCGATGGACATCGTGCAGACGATTAAACGCACGCCGGCCGGCGCCGTTTTGACTTCAACGGCCGGCAAACCTATGATGAATGCCATCAATCACGCTTGGGTGGAGGGCGATGTGAGAAAGCTCCTGTTGCGGTTCGCACTCGGATGTGGGTTGGCGGTCCTGTCGGGGTCGGCGTTTGCAGCGGTCGACCTCGCCAGCTCTGAGTTGATCAAGGTCGACGGCAAGGTGGAGGTCAAGAAGGGGGCAGACGCGCCATTCAAGGCGGTTCCCGAAAACCTCAAGCTGGCCGGCGCGCTGAAGCGCCTCGATGCGGCCGACCGGGTCAAAACTCATGAAAACAGCGGCGCCGAGATGGTTCTCAAAGACACCTGCGTGATGGAGGTCAAAGAGAACAGTCTCTTCGAGGTTCCCGCAGTGCTCGGTCAGGCTGCTTTGCAGAAGATGCGGGCCCAACAAGGCTCGTTCCTGTTCAAGGTCGTGACCGGCAGCAACTTTCAGGTGCAGACGGCCGACGTGGTCGCGGGCGTCAAGGGCACCCTGTTCGAGGTCGAGGTCGTTGACGGTCTGCACTCGCTGCTGGCACTGCCCGGTGTGGCCGTGGGCATCGAGAACGTGGGCGGCAGCATGGTCAACGTCTACGACGGCGAAGTCGAGTTGACCCACGCGACGACCCGCAAAACCCGCCGTCTGAAAGCGGGCGAGAGCCAGTCGGTTCTCAATGGCCTGCTGCGGCGTCTCGACGGTTCGCTGGCCGACGGTTTCGGCCCCTTGCAGAAGTTCGATCGCGTGCGCCAGTTGCAGGAGCGCTTCGGTGAGGTCGGCACCCGGCTTGCGGCACTGCCTTCGACCCGCCTTGGGATTGCGGGATTCGCCGGCGAGGGCCTGCGTATGCCGCTGGCGATCGGGCAACCCGCCGAACGGGTCAACGAGCTGGTTCGCGGGTTTTCGGGGCCGATTGTCGACCGGGTGCGGCAGGTGCGCGAACGTGCGGGGCCGGTGGCCGAACTGCTGGGTGCGCTGAACGATGTCAAGAGCACACCCTTTCAACCGACGTTCGATTCCGGGAAGTATCCGATCAAACCGCTCGAAGGCACGATCGGTGAGGGCGAGATTCAGGAAGCATCGCTGGGAAACGGTCTCTTTGTGGCGGCAAGTCCTCTGCCCGGCACGGGGCCGTTGGCCGTGCAGTCGCAGCAGGATGCGCAAGGCGTTGGCACCGGCGACGGCTGCTTCCGCCTGCGCGACTTTCTGCGCGACCTCGATGCGATGGTGAGCGTGCAGACGAAGGGCAACAAGCAACTGACCTCGATTCAGGTGAAGCGCGGCACGTTCTACGTGCGGATGCAGGACGAAATCGATCTGATCGCGATTGCTGCAGGGCGCCCGGCCGCTTTCGAATACGACACGGCGAACGAGCGCGGGCGTCGTCTGGCCGTGGCGGCGATGCCAGCCCACCCCGGGTTGGCAGCGTATCAGTTCAAGGTCGAGGCCGACATCGCGGCGCAGCGCGCCGCTCACGACAAACGGGAGACCCAGAAAAAGGTTGGTGTGGCCGAGAAGGTCCTCGATAAGGTCGGCGGCAAGAAGTTGAGAATCCCGAAACTCTGGTAGCACTGGCGTCGCCGTGACCCCCTCGTTCTGGCGTAGCGTGCAGCGGCCGCGCTGGTTGCTGCTGCTGCCGGTGGCGCTGTGCCTCGTGTCGGTGCATCTGTTTCCGAATCAGGTGCTGACCTGGCTCGACCAGAAATGTATTGACCTTGTCATTACGTTGTGCGCGCGGGTGGTTCCTGATCATCCGGTCGTCATCCTCAGCAAGGACGCGGTCTTTCGCGAGCGGTTCGGTCGTGATCCCGACCGCGCCGACATGGCGCGGGCGCTCACGATGCTGGCGTCTGCCGGCGCGCCGGTGGCCGGTCTCGATTTTCTCTACCTCGATGCGCAAACGCCTGCGAACGATCAGGCTTTGCGTGAAGCGTTCGCGGCACTGCCGGCCACGGTCATTGCCGAACGTTTTCAGGCAACGACCGGGTTCAGTGGCGTCGAGAGCTTTGCCTGGCGGCCCACGTCGGGCCGGCCACCCGCGCCAACGCCGCTGTACGAGCCGGTGGCGGCCGGGGCCCATGACCGCGGGTTGATCAACGTGTTTCTCGGGTATGACGAAATGGTGCGGGTCATGCCGCTGGCTTTCCTGCCGGCGGCGCACGGTGACGGCCCGCCCGAGTATCGCCCCAGCCTGGGCTTTGCCGTGTGGGTGCAGTGGTTGCTCGCCACCGCGCCGCAGCCCGACTGGCCGGCGGTCGGCCGCGGCGTCGGTGGCGACACGGTCGCTTCGTCGCCCGAAGCGGTTCTGCGGGCCGCGTTTGCCCAGGCACCCCACCCGTTTCGCAGCCTGGGGCACGCCGGTCTCGATCGGCTCGTGCGCCGTCGGGAAGCACAGTGGGTGGCGCAGCACCTGTTGCACGCATCGGCTTGCGCTTCAGCCGCGGCAGCCGCCCCGGTGCCCGGCGCGGATCGTGTCCCGGAGGTGTTGCCCACCAATTGGGCGGCGGCCGTCGAGCATCTGCTCGCCCACGACCTGCCCGCGCGCACCTGGCTGCCATTGCCCGCTGGGCCGCTGCCGATCATCGGCACCACCGAGGCGCCGTGCCTCCGCCTGCCCCTGACCAAGCTCGCGCCACCGCTGGTCGGTGATGGAATACAAGTCTTGTCGATGGGCACGCTCCTGCCGACAGAAGCGGACGCCGCGGTCGGCGTCGCCGCCGCTCGCCGCTCCCTGCTCGAGGTGGGCCACGGAGCACGGCGCGCCGCCAGCGCGGGCGCACCACCACCATCCTTGGGCGCGGGTGATTCCGGCGCGGGTAATGAGGCACTGCGCGAGGTGCCCCTCGCGTTTGCGTTCGAAGACCCCGGGACCGGGACGATCGTCGGCCAGGCTGTCGATTTTTCCGGGGGTCCCTTGGCCGGCGTGCAGGTGCTCTGCCGTCGGGTGGCCGGCAGTTTCTGGGCCACGGCCGAGACCGACGCTCACGGACGTTATCTTCTCGACGCCCTGCCGGCGGGGTCGTACACGCTCGAACTCGCGTGGACATGCGGTTCGGTGACGCAGGTCCTGACACTCGATCGGCCGGTGGCCGCCGGTGGGGCGCCGGTGGGGCCCGCGCGGTTCTTCCCGGGCACGGGGCGACTCGTGGCGTCGGGTGCGGCCGCGCCATACGAGCGCGAACTGATCGTGGCCGGCGAAGGGTTGTGGTTCGCCGACTCCGGTCCGGCCGGTGAGCTGCCGCTTGCCACGCCACCGGCGGGCGTATCGGTGCAGTTTTTCGACGGCGAGACGCAGGGACGCTGGGACGCGGGCCGCCTGCTGGGCAGCGATGCCCAGCCGTTGCCACACACCCGCGTCGCCCTGCTCGACAACGAGACCCCGTGGAAATCCTCGTGGCGGGCGCGTTGCCGCGTGCCGGCCGGGGCCACGGCCGTCAGTGTCACCGGTCTGCCGCCGGCTCTCGGGGCTCGTGTGGGTCTGCTGCGACCGGCCGCGGCAGATGGCGAACTGAAGACGGTCGATATCGATCTTGCCGCCGATACCGTGACGGCGTTGCCGACCTGGCCTGCCGAGACCGAATCGGATGAGCGAATCGTGCCGGTGAAATGGATACAGCAAGCCTCATTGATAGGGTCGGAAGCAATAGAATTGTTGTTGGTCGCAGCCGATGGGCGCCGCGAATGCGTGCCGAACGCACGGGACACAACCTTGATTCGTTGCGGCAAATGGCAGGTTCTTGCCCGACAGGGTGCCCGCCGCGGCGTCTATGATTCGCTGCGGGCCATGGTGGGTGGCAAGGCTGTGTTTGTGGGCACGCGCATGCCGGAAGACCAGGATTTCCGGATCTGTCCGCTTAATTTCATGGACAGCGCCTACCCAACGATTCCCGGGGTCAATCTGCATGCCCACCTCTTTTCTGCGCTGGCGCGCGGAGAGTTTTTGCAGCCGACGGTGTTCCACTACGACCGGTTCCCGCAGGCGTGGCCGCTGATGACGCTGCTGCTCCTGTTGCCGTTGTTACTCGTTCTCGATGAACTGTTTGCCCGGCGCGGGGCGCTGTGGGGCGGCGCCGCGGTGGTCGTCTCGGGTGGCGGGTGGTTGGCGGTGAGTCTCACGTTGTTTGCGGCGAACGTCTTGTTTCCCATGTTCCTGCCCATCACCTGTCTTGGCGTCTTCGGCGTCAGCCGCGGCTACCTGGCCTACGCCCAGGCCCGGCAGCGCGAACGCGAGACGCGCGCCACCTTCGGCCGCTTCGTGTCGGCGCAGATGGTCGACGAGATTCTCCGCAATCCCAAGGCGTTGCGCCCGGGCGGCGACAAGAAACCGCTGACGGTGATGTTCACCGATCTGGCGGGATTCACCTCGATCTCTGAGAAACTCACGCCCGAGGAACTCACCGCACTGATGAACGAGTATCTCGGCGAGATGACAAACATTTTGTTCGCGCATGGTGGCACGCTCGACAAATACATCGGTGATGCGATCATGGGGTTCTGGAACCACCCCGCCGAGCAGCCCGATCATGCGTTGCGGGCGGTGCGCTGTGCCATCGCCATGCAGGCGCGACTCGATGTGCTGCGAGCCCGCTGGTTGGCGCGCGGGTTGCCCGAAGTGAGCATGCGCGCCGGCATCAACACGTGCGAGGCGATGGTCGGTTTCATCGGCAGTGATGTGCAGATGAACTTCACCTGCCTCGGTGACGGTGTCAATCTCGCCTCGCGGCTCGAGGGCGCCAACAAGGC
>CAZADH010000191.1:0-11937 GCA_964483805.1 uncultured bacterium | reverse complement strand
AGACCATCGCCGGTGCGAAACACCCCGGTGTCGATCAACCCCGTCGCCCGAGACTTCGCATCGCGGTCGAGCGGCGTGAAGAACACCTCGCGCACCGCCCGCCCGGTCCCGTAGTTGATCGAACTGCGCAAGACCATGCCGCCCACCACCACCAGCAACGTCGGCATGCCCAGCAGGATCAAGCAGAAGGTGCCCTGCACCAGCGGGCTGAGCATGACGCCCAGGCCGATCTGGCGCGACCCCAGCAACCAGCGGGTCAAAGTCGCCTGCACGACCAACGAGAGCAGGCCCATGCCGTTGTAGACCATGGCAATGAAGCGGGTCCGCTCGTCGCGCAACGGAATGGCGACCTCGGTGAACGACGCCACCACGAAATCGTACAACCCGCACGCCAACGTGCACAAAAACATCTCGGCCACCATCAAACGCAAATACGGGGATGACCGCAGCGAGCCCACCGCCTCTTCGAGACTCGACGAGCGCGCCGGTGCCCGCAACGCCCGGTGCGCATGTTCCGGTGAGCGCGTGCAGTCCCAGCGATGAATGAGGCGCATCCCCCACACGGTGACTTCGAGGATGACCGCCGAAACCAGCAACAGGTGCGCGGTGCCGACGACCTGCACCAGCAACGCCGTCACCGCACCGCCGATCAGCGACCCGGTCAGGCCGCCGCTGCCGATGAGCGCGTAATGCCGCCGCCCTTCCTCGACCGAACAGACGTCGTTGATCAACGACCAGAACAACGACACCGAAAACAGGCTGAACACCCCGACCCACACGTAAAACGCACCGATCATCAAGCCCAGAAAAGAAAGCGGCTCGGTGCGCGGCGCCGGCGGCGACTGCGGCAACAAAGCCAGCGACACCGAACCCGATGCCAGCGTCGCCGCATCGGGCGGCGCCGCCGGCGGTGCCGTCAAGGTCGAGTGAAAAACGAACCAGAATCCCACCAGGCTGATCACAAAGAAACGCAGGATCCAGGTAATGAACCGTTCGCGCGAAAAGCGCCCCGCCAGCCAACTGTAGGCGAAGTTCGCCGCCACCAGCGTCGCCAGGCCGGCAAGCTTCAGATAAGGGACAACCGTGGCCCCCATGTCGATGGCGAGACTGTCGCGAATCGGCTTGAAAACGTAATACGACGTCATCAGGCCGAAAAACACCAGCGCGCCGACACGCGCGATCGCAGCCGCCCGCGCGGCCGCAGCGGACTCGCCGGACGCGGTTACCGGTGCCGGATCAACCATCGCCGTCCGCGCACCCCGGTCAGATTGGCGCCATGACGCAACACGCCGCGAGTGTATCACACTTCGCGAGCGACATTTGTTGCCCGCCAATCCACGGTGTGCGACAATTGTAAACAATGAAAGACAAGACCGCGCCCACGCCCCCATCGGGGCGCCCAGACGGCGAGATCGATCGCGAGAGGCTGATCCAACTGCTCGAGATCTGCAATCGAGCGTCCGGACTCCCCGAACTGACGCATGACCTGACCGGTTTCTTCCGCGAGATCACCGGTTGCGAGGCCATTGGCGTTCGCCTCGAGCAAGACGGTGATTTCCCGTATTTCGAGACCTGCGGGTTCCCGGCCGAGTTCGTCGAACGGGAGCGCCACCTGTGCGAACGCGACACGCACGGCGCGATCGTGCGCGATTTTCAGGGGAACCCCGTGCTCGAGTGCATGTGCGGCAATGTCCTGCGCGGGCGATTCGACCCGGCAAAACCGTTCTTCACCGCCCGCGGCAGTTTCTGGACCAGCTCGACCAGCCAGTTGCTCGCCTCGACCACCGAGGCCGATCGCCAGGCCCGCACCCGCAACCGCTGCAACGGCGAGGGCTACGAGTCGGTCGCGCTCATTGCCCTGCGCTACCAGAACAAGACCTTCGGACTGGTCCAGTTCAACGATCGCCGGCCCGGTCGGTTTTCCCTGACGGGCATCGAGTTCTTCGAATCGCTCATCGATTATGTGGCCATCGCGGTCTCAAAGAGACTCGACGAGATGGCCCTGCGCGAGAGCGAAGCCCGTTACCGCGCCCTCTTCTCGGCTACCTCCGATGCGGTCGTCGCCTGTCGCATGACCGCCGACGGTCTGCCGGGGCCGATCTTCGCGGCCAACGACAGCGCCTGCAAGATGCTCGGCTATCCGCCCGAGGGCTTGATCGGCGTTCCCTACATGCAGCTTCGGGCGCCGGAAAGTGACAGCAACATTCCGGCAATCATCAAGGGTCTGCGTCAGGGCCGCGACGCACTGATTCGCAGTGTCCACTTGACCCGCACCGGGCGCCGCATTCCGGTCGAGATTCATGCCTGCCTGTTCGACTACCATCAAGAACCTTCGATGATGGCGGTCATCCGCAATGTCACCGACCGCATTCGCGACGAGGAGCAGCGGTTCCGGGAGGAACGCGAACGCCATCAGGCCGAGCGCCTCGAGGCCCTCGAGATTCTCGCCGGCGGCGTGGCCCACGACTTCAACAACCTGCTGATGGTCATCATGGGCAACACCGACATCATCGAGTATCAGACACCCCCGGATGCGATGGTCCACAAGAATCTGCAGCAGATCACCCGCGCGGCGACGCGCGCCGCCGACCTCTGCCGCCAGATGCTGGCCTACGCCGGTCGCGGTCGGCTCCTCATCGAGCAAGTCTTCGTCTCGCGCCTGCTCGAAGAGATGTCGCCCCGCCTGCACACTCTCGCCGGCAAACAGGCCGCCCTGCACCTGTTCCTCGCTTCCGACCTGGTGCCGATCGAGGCCAGTGCCGATCAGATCCGCCAGGTGATCGAGAACCTCGTCGTCAACAGCGTCGAGGCCCTGGGCAAAGACAAGGGAACGATCTCGGTCTCGAGCGGTCTGGTTTCGTGTTCGCGCGACGACCTCGACCGCTTCGTTCTCGGCACCGGGCTCCCCGCGGGCGACTACGTCTATTTCGAGGTGGCCGACACCGGGTGCGGCATGGACACCGGCACGCAGACCCGCATATTCTCCCCGTTCTTCTCGACGAAGTTTCTCGGCCGTGGCCTCGGCCTGCCCGCGGTGCATGGCATCGTACGCAGCCACCGGGGCGCGATCGACATCGAGACCACGCCGGGTCAGGGCACCCGCGTCCGCGTCATGTTGCCGCCAACAACCCTGCGCGCCGAGGGGCCCGAACCGAGGCCGGTGCCGGCCCCCGAGCCAACCCCCGCCAGCGAACGCCTGATTCTCCTCGTCGATGACGACGAACAGGTGCGCGAACTGGGGGTCGACATGCTCGAAGAAATGCAATACCGTGTAATTACAGAATGCGATGGCGCCGCAGCTCTCGCGACCTTCGCACGTCTCGGCCCGCAGATCGCGCTGGTCATCCTCGATCTGACCATGCCGGTCATGGATGGTGACGAAGCCTGCACCCGGCTGCGCCGGCTGTCGCCGACCGTTCCCATCATCATCGCCACCGGCCACAGCGAACCACAGATCCGCAACCGCTTCGCCGAACGCCAGGTCGAAGGGTTCCTGCAGAAACCCTACACCACCGAGGCGCTGCGCACGCTCCTGGACCGGGTTCTGCCCACCGACGCCGCCACAACCAGCAACAAGGAGTCTCGCGAATGAAACCGCACGAGAAAATTCATTGGCACGGTCACGACGCCTTCCGCCTCGTCGGCACCGACCGCACGATCTGGATCGACCCCTACGACCTGCCCGACCCCGTCGCCAAAGGGGATCTCGTCCTCGTCACCCACCAGCATCACGATCATCTGTCGCCCGCCGACATCGCCAAGGTCAGCAAGGATCACACCGTGGTCGTGGCGCCGCCCGACTGCCAGGCGCAACTCACCGGCGCCAAAGAGGCGATGAAACCCGGAGAACGCCGCGAGTTCGCGGGCGGCATCGTGGTCGAGACGATTCCGGCATACAATGTAAATAAGCAGTTTCACCCGCGTGCCGCCGGTTGGGTGGGTTACATCGTCACCCTCGACGGCGTTCGCATCTATCACGCCGGCGACAGCGACTTCATCGACGAGATGAAGGCGCTCGCGGTCGACGTTGCGCTGCTGCCCGTCTCGGGCACCTACGTAATGACCGCCGACGAAGCAGCCGCCGCCGCCCGCGCCATGAAGGTGCAAACCGTGATCCCGATGCACTACGGTTCGGTGGTCGGCTCCCCCCGCGACGCCGACACGTTCGCCGCCGCACTCGCCGGCCACGTGCCGGTCGTCATCAAGAGCCGCGAGTAGCCGCGACCGGCGGCCGATCCGGGCCGCTACACCCTTCGTCGACCCACGGCTACCGGCTGACCTTGCTCGATCCCGTCGTGGGACGCCCGGAGCGAATCGGGGTGCCCACGCGGTTGACGATCTGCCCGTTGGTAACCATCTGGTACTGATGCGGTGGCGCGGTCGTTTCGTCGATGCGGGCCGTGCCCGGTTTCAGGTCGAGCGCGTCGCGCAGCGTGGCTCCACGCAGATCGGCGCCGTCGAAACGCGCATCGGTCAACGTCGCTCCCCGCAGGTTGGCGTTCTTGAGCGAACAGTTGCTGAAGTTGGCCCCCGTCAGATCGGCCTTTTCGAAATTGGCCCCTTCGAGATCGGCCCCGGTGAAGTTGGCCCCGTGCCCGCGCACCCGCACCAGACTCGCACAGCGCAGTTGCGCGCCGCGCAGGTCGGCGTTGCCCAGGTCGCAGCGATCGAGGATCGTCCCATTGAGGCGCGCCGTCCGAAACGTCGCGCGAAACAGCATCGCTCCCGTCAGCAGCGCGCCATCGAGAACGGCATCGTCGAAGTGGGCCCGTTCAAAATCGGCATTGGCTGCGCCTGCCGAGGTCAGGTTCGCCCCGGAAAAATCAGTGGCGCGCATGCGCGCCCGCGTCAGGTTGGCCCGCTGCAACTCGGCCTTGTGCAACGAAACCTGCACCAGCTTCGCATTGGTCAGATCACCGTCGTTGCACTGCTTGTCGCGCAGCAACCGGGCGATGTCGTCGGGGTTCGCCGCCGCCACCGGGCCAGTGATCAACAGAACGAGAGCCGCCACCAGAACGAGTCGCGCCACCGATGCATTCATGAGTGTCCTCCAGGGGGCAGCGTGCCTGAGATGCCGCACCTGCCCCCTTGACACTTACACCCTTCCGCCCCCAAAAACAATGGGGCGTCTGCCGCTTCAGCCCACCATGGGCGACCGGATCACACGTCCGGGAAACCGCAGCGTGCCGGGATACCGACGAGAAACGTCTCGCCGCCCTCGGCGACGATCTGCACCGCCCGGGGCGTCGCCGTGCCGCCACACCACTCGACGTAGCGCCCGGCCAGCCCCGGATCGGTCGTCAATACATCGAGTTGCTGGTTCGTCGAACCACACCGGGTCTGGTCGCCCGGCCGATCGACCTGAAACGGCCCGTCGACGAGCGCCCCGGGCCGAGCACCTCGTCCGGGTAACAGACGAGGAGAACCAGCCCGCCCGCAACCGTGGTGTCAGACAATGTATTGCTCCAACCGAAAAGAGAACCGCCCCCCGGATGACCGGGGGGCGATTGTTCAGATCGAAACGAGAGCCGGACTCAGCGCTTGCCCTTCTTGCCCTTGAAGGTCGGCAGGGCCGGATCGAGCGGGGGCAGCGGAGCGGAGGACGGAGGCATCGGCGCATAGCTCGACGGAGCAGGGGCCGGAGCGCCGCCACCAGCGGGTTTGCGGTGCTTGATGTTGCGCTTCCAGTGACCGCGGGTGTGATGCTTGTTGCCCTTCTTGTAGTGACCGCGGACCCAGACCTTCTTGGGCTTCTTGCCGGTGATGCGGGACTTGGCGCGCACGCCGGTGTCCACGATCTTGTTCTGGACCTTGCACACACCGGTAACGATGGCACGGCGGACCTTCTTGACCTTGGCCTTGACCTTGCGCTTGAACTTCTTGAAGAAGCCCATCTTCTTGTGATGGCCCTTGGCTTCGGCCGGAGTGACGCCACCGTAGCCGATCATCACGCCCAGACCAAGAACCGCCACACTCAGGATCTTCACGACTTTGCGGACCAACATGCTCATTCCTCCGTTACTCAACGTTGCCGTTGTGAATTACTCGTTACTCACTAACAAGACCATTATAACCGTACACTGAGCGCCCCCCGCAAGACCAAAAAAGAAAAATCGTCACATTTCTGCAACCCCGCGTAAAATCAGGCTTTTTCGGGGGCTCCGAACGCGACAGAACTCGGCCTCGAGCGTATTTTTCAGGCAAAACCACCCTGGCGAAGTGCGCGCCACCGTTGCTGGGTCGAACTCACTCCGAGAGGTCACCCCTCTTCGTGGCCCCCCTTTAATATGGTGGCCGCAGCCTGGCCAAGATCGGCAACCCTGGGAACCGTCGCCAGATCGGCCGGCACCTCTACCGCCTGCCGCGCCAGCCACAGCGGGGTCACGCCCGCAGCCAACCCCAGGCGAACATCGATCTCTTTGTCGCCCACCATCCAACTGCGCCCCAGGTCGAGACCGAGATCGGCCGCCGCTCGCAAAATCATGGTCGGTGCAGGTTTGCGGCAGACGCAGCGCTCATCGGGTCGATGCGGACACACGTAGATACCGGCCAGGGCGACTCCGTGTGCGCCCAACAACGCCGTCATCCGGGCATGAACGGCATCCAGCGCGGTTTCCGTGATGAGGCCCCGGCCAACCCCCGACTGATTGGTGATGAGCACGAGAACGAAACCGGCCCGTTGCAGGCGCATCAAGGCCGGTCCGGTTTCAGGATACAACGTGAACAACGCCGGATCCGCGATGTACCCCGGGTCAGGATTGAGGGTGCCGTCGCGATCGAGGAAGACCGCGGGCTGCAACCCCGGCAACGCCCCGCGCCCGGGCGCCCCGGTCATGAAGCGCTCCTCGCCGTCGCCTCACCGATGACCGCGGGAGCGAAGAAACGCGGATAGTGGGCCAACACTGCCGCCCAGACCCGATCGGGGGTCAGGCCGGTCATGCAACGTGGGTCCGGGCAGATCTCGCGATGACAGCAGAGGCACGACAACTCCTCGCAACGCAATACAAGGTGTTGCGGTCCGCGCGGCGCCACCGGTGTCGGTGTGGTCGGCCCGAACAGGGCCACGGTCGGCGTCCCGGCCGCCCAGGCCAGGTTCATCGGGCCGGTGTCGGCGGTGAGAAACAGATCGAGTTGCGCCAACAGGGCGACAAACGCCGGAATGGCCCCGGGCGGAGCCGCGCTCGCCCCCATGCCGATATCGGCGACGACCGCATCGGCCGCCGCCTTTTCGCCGGGCCCCCACGTGACCACGACCGACCCGCCGGTGACCGCCACCCATCGACGCCCCATCGCGACAAAGTTCGCCGCCGGCCAGGCCTTGGCCATGTACGTAGCATGCGGATTCAACCCCAGAATCGGCCCCCCGAGTTTCTTCTCGGTCAGCCAGGCCCGCGCCGCCGCGGCCAACGCCGGATCGACCGTCAACCGCGGCTCCCCCGACCCCCCGCCCAGGCCGCCCGCGCACGATGCGCGTAGTGGGCTGGGCGCCTGCCCCCCGTTGCCCCACGGATGGGGGCGCGAAACGCCAGTATCGCGCAATGCAACGGGGCCGCCCAGGCCGAAGTGGTCGAGAAAATCGAGGAACAGCCGGCACAGGTGCTTGTTGGGTTCCGGTGGACGCCAGGTCTCGTGATAGGCCCACCGCCGCACCCGGTAGTCGAACCCCAGTCGCCGCGGGATCCCGCTCATCAGGGCAATCGCGGCACTGCGCGGGTTGCAGTAGAGATCGATCAGCAACGAAAACCCGGCCCGTCGTATCCGGCGGGCCATCTGCAGCGTGGCTGTCAAGGCGGCACCGCGCGAACCGCCGGGCGGAATCTCGAAGACCTCGACCCCCGTTTCGGCGGCCAACAACTGGCCGAACGGCCGCTGACACAGGTAGCCGACCCGGTGCGGCGGCGGAAACCGCTGCCGCAACACGGCCAAGGCCGGCAACGAGTGGACGATGTCGCCCAGACCTTTGAGACGAACAAGCAATACACCAGACATACTATATCAATACAATGTCACGCCCGCACACGTTGTGCGCAGTGGGCGTTTGCCGCCACGGATGGCGCAGCGGGCGTTTCGGGCGGTGCAAACGACCCGCCCGCGCACGACCGGGGAGAACGGGCCACACTCAAGTGGCCGCCGGGACGTCGCACAGTCGATAATACGACAGTGGGTTCTGCACGTTCTTGACCGGCGCCGAGAACGGGCCTTCCCAGGTCCAGGAAGGGACGCCCACCGAATCGACGAGCTGTTTGAGCGGGGCCATGGCAAAGATCTCGTTGGCATGGGCGACGCCCTGCAAACGAGCGGTGTTGTTCATGCCGCTCGAAAAACAGGTGTAGTCTTCGTTGGGCCCGAAAAAGCCGACGTTGCCCGAACAGAAATTGAGGCCGATGGCCACGCCCAGATGCGGCATCAGCGGGCTGGGCCAGATATCGGCATTCTCGTCACTGACCAGGAAACGCCGGGTGAAATCGCGAATGGCGATGGCCGCGCGCACTGCCTGTGCCGCCATCTCGGCAGAGGTCACGCTGTAGAACGGCGGCCCGAACAGACCGATGGCACAGTCGCCCACGAGCTTGTCGAAGGTGCCTTGCTCGGCAAAGACGCGCTCGACCACGCCACTCGACCAACCGTCGACGAACCGGCCGATCCGGGCCGGGTCTTTCAACACCTGTTCACACAGCTTCGTAAACCCCGAGATGTCGGCGTAGAGAATCGCCAGGTCGTGCGCGCGGTGACACAGATACCGCTGTTCGTAATCGGATTCGCGCAACAGACGCCGCGTCGTCGCCGGCGAAAACGATTGCCGCAACATGCGGCGTTCCCGGTTGAAATCGACAAGCCGCTGGCGCAACGCATCGGCGAACACCTGGATGATTTCGCGCCCGCTCAACGACAGGCTCACCCCTTCCGCCGGCCGCACCACCATCTTGCCGACCGTCACCGAATCGATGAGACCGTCGAGCAACAACGTCTCGGTGCTGCCATCGAGCGGAATGATCCGGGCCAGCTCCGGGCTGTCGGGGGCGAGCACCGCCATACCTTTCTCGGCGATCAACTTCGTCAGCTCGGGCATCGGCCGTTCGACGCTGTCGTAGCGTTTTTCGAACTCCTGGTAGATCAGATACTGAATCTGTTTGCGCCCGTTGACATCGTCGTCGACGAAGAACAACCACAGGTCGCGCACGGCAACGGCCGTCTCGAGCACCGTGACCGCCTCGTTAACGGCATCGATCAGGAGCCGGTGCTTCAAACAGCGCTGGATCTCTTGAATCGCCATGTGCTTGCGCCGCCGTTCCTGAATACCGTAGAAGAAGTTGTCGAGCTGCTCGGCCGCAGCCGTCAACAGGTCGAACGCCACCCACTCGACCGGTCGGGTTTCTTTGAGAAAGGCAATACCAAAACTGCCGATCGTCTCGGCCGCCAGGTCGAGCGGAATAACGAACCACGACAGGCCCGGCTGTTCGAACCGGCTCGGGGCGCTGACCACGAGCATGTCTTTGCCGGTCTTCGCCAGCAACTCGGGGGTAACTCCGGCGCTGTAGAGCGTCATCGACAAGTCTTCATTGTAGGTGCGCACGAAGACGGCTTGCGCCTGCAACCGCTCGAGCAGGCAACGAAAGACGACGTCGAGCGCCTTCTTGAGATCGCTGTGCTCGCGCATGCACTCTTCGATGAGGGCATCGACATCGTCGAGCAGGTCGAGGCGTTTTTCGAGATGGGCAAGCTGCGCTTCCGCTGAACCGAGCTGCCGCCAGGGTTTCTCCATGGACGACCAACCTCCGCATCAAGCCCACATCGTGTGAGCCTACAGTGTCTCGAGTGGCACGACAGCACGACGCCCAACCGGGGCGGGCGATTAACGCCACACCGCACCATATATAGCAGAAACCCCGGCAAGAACACAACGTATCCCGCGCCAACAGCGCACTGGAGCGGCTTGCGTTCAACGCACGGGTGGTCTATAATGAGTGCCCGTTTGCACGTCCCAGTCCACCTCGAGGAGAGGCCCATGCCGATCAAGAAAGAACTGCTCGAGATTCTCGCATGCCCGGCCTGTCACGGCACGATCGTCCACGACGAAGCCAAAGACACGCTCAACTGCCAGAAATGCCGGCGACAGTACCCCATTCGCGACGGCATCCCCGTGATGCTCATCGACGAAGCGACCATTCCCGGCGAACCATCGACGTCGAAAGCCTGACGAACCCGGCGCCCCGCCGCACCATGAAGAACACCGCCCGACGCAGCCGCGCTGGTGACGGCCGTTCGAGGAGGCACGCTTGAGCCAGATCATCCATACCAGCATTCTCTGGTCGCTGTTGAGCAAAGACGAAATCGAGTTGCTCACCCACCAGAAGACCGACCCCGAGATTGCCTTCCACGGCCAGGATCTCGACAACCTGAAAGAGGGCCAGGTCGCCGCCGTCGCCACGGCCTGCCGCGACCGGGGCATGAAACCGCTGGTGCATGCGCCGTTCTTCGACCTCAACCTCGGCGCGCGCGACCCCAAAATCGCCCAGGTCACCCTCGATCGCATGCGCGTCAGCCTCGACGTTGCCGTGACCCTCGGTTCACCGCATGTGGTGATCCATGGCGGCTATACGTTCCTCGATCTCGCCGACGGTCTCGAAGGCTGGGTCGAACGGGCCGGCGACAACCTGCGCACCCTGGTGAAAGAGGCGCGCCATCGCAACCTCAAGCTCGTGCTCGAGAACATCTGGGACAAAGAGCCCGGCACCTTGCTCACCGTGGCCCAGAAGGCCGGCGATCCCGACAATCTCGGTTTCTGCTTCGACACCGGCCACTTCAACCTGTTTTCGGAAGTGCCGATGCGCAGTTGGCTGCAAGCGCTGGGCAACCGCATCTGGGAAGTCCACGTGCACGACAACTTCGGCGACACCGATGACCACATCGCAGTCGGCGACGGCACGCTGAAGTACGACCCGTTGATCGACTGGCTGCAGAAGCTGCCCCATCCGGTCGCGGTCACGCTCGAGATGCCGATCCGCACCCACATCATCAAATCGGTTCCGGTCGTGCGCCGTTGGCTCACCCCACCCGAACCGATGGAGTGATCGCAGCCTCGGGCAGCGGGATCGGCGTGTGACGTCGTCTTCCCCGGCCCGACTGCGTGAGTTGCTGGCCCTCGCCGAATCCGGTCTGTTTGTTGCTCTGGCGTTGGTGTTCGAGCAACTGCGCCTGTTCACCATGCCCAACGGCGGCGCCGTCACCCTCGCGGCCCTGCCGATCATGGTCCTGGCCTGGCGTCGCGGCGTTCGCCTCGGCCTATTGGCTGGAGCGGTCTTCGGCGTTCTGCTCACCCTGTTCAAGCCCGACATCCGCCATCCCGCCCAGTTCGTGCTCGACTATCCGCTGGCCCATGCCCTGCTCGGCCTCGCCGGAGTCGCGCATCTGCGCCGGCAGGCCGGGTGCGCCGGCGGTGCCTGGCTCGGGGTCGGCGTTCTCGCGGCCGAAACCGCGAAACTCTCTGCCCATACGGTCGCCGGAGCCGTCTTCTTTCGCGCCGCCAATCAAGACTGGGCCACCGGAACCGTGGCCAGCCTGGTCTACAATGCCACCCACACGATCCCCGAAACCGTGCTGCTGATCGGTCTCGTCATCGCCATCCGCAGCCGCCGGCCCGACTTGCTCGAAGTGCAATATTAAGTATTACGATTTCTTGTCGGGGCGCCACAGCCCGTCGGGATTGGTGCCCAACATGCCGGCCTGATAACTCAACGGATCAACCGGCAACAACCGCGCCGCCATCGCCGGAGTCAGCAACTGCACCCGGCGGATGCGGTCGAGATCGGCGGCAATGGCATCGAGCGGCTCGTCGCGGATCATCCAGTCGCGGTCGTCGTAATTCGCCAACGCCAGCGGAACCGTGTATCCCCGCATCGTCTTTTCGCGCTCGACATTGTAGTAGTTCTCGAAATA
>CAZADH010000190.1:0-11942 GCA_964483805.1 uncultured bacterium | reverse complement strand
GGCCAGGTGCGCCGTGTCTTCGGGGGTACCCCCAACCATCGCGGCACCACCACCGCCACCGCACCCGGTGACCATGAAACAGCAATAGCCGACGAGAACGGCCACCAATGGCAAACTCAGCGCGGCGATACGACGCGTCGTCATCTTCATGGGGTGAGACCTCCCGACCACAAACGATTGTTGCACAGACAGATTCTCGGGTATGGTATCAGAGCAGTCCGAGCAAGGCAAACGAAGAACCAACCCCGGCGTCGGGAACGACCAGCCAGTGCAATCGCCGTGTTTGTGCTGGGGTTCGCCATCCTGCATGCGGCGCCGTCGATGCCGCGGAATCAGGGAGCCCGTATGAGTGCCGTCACCTTTCCCCCCGGGTTTCTTTGGGGCGCCGCCACGGCCGCGCTCCAAATCGAGGGTGCCGCCATGGCCGACGGCCGCGGCCCGTCTCAGTGGGACACCTTCTGCGCGCAACATCCCGAGTGCATCCACGAACGGGCTACCCCCGCCATCGCCTGCGACCACTACCACCGCTGGTCGGAAGACGTCGCGTGGATGGCGCGACTCGGCCACAACGCCTACCGCTGTTCGATCAGTTGGTCACGGTTGTTGCCGGAGGGCACCGGTCCGCTCAACGAGCCCGGCGTCCGTTTCTACGCACAGCTCTTTGCCGCCCTGCGCGCCGCCCGAATCACGCCACTGGTTACGTTGTACCATTGGGACCTGCCCCAGCCCCTTGCCGATGCGGGCGGCTGGGAGAATCCGGCCACCCTTGCGGCTTTCGTCGAATACGCCAAGACATGCCATACTCTGTATGGACACCATGTCACCGACTGGGTGACGATCAATGAGGCGGCCTGGACCACGTTGCAAGGGTACGTGACCGGCCTGCATCCGCCCAATCGCCGCAGCGACTACCGGGCGGCCATGCAAGTGGCGACCCACTTCCTCATCGCGCACGCCCGGGTGGCGGCCGCCCTGCACGCTCGTCAACCCGAAGCCCGCGTCGGTATGGCCATGAACCTGTCGCCCGTGTATCCGACCACCGACAACGACAACGACCGACAGGCCGCCGCCATCGCCGATGGCTTCTTCAACCGGTGGTTCCTCGAACCCCTTCTGCTGGGCCGCTTTCCCGCCGATGTCGTCGCCCTGCTCGAAAAGCACGGCTTGCAACCGACCATCCCCGCCGCCGACCGTGTTCTGTTGGCTGCGCCGTCGCTCGACTTCGCCGGTGTGAACTACTATTATCCGCACCACGTCAGTGCCGCTGCCGACGCGACCGAGTATCACCTCAACACCTCTGGACGCCGCGACGAGGCCTGCAAATTCGCCATCGCCGGCTTGTTCCGCTTCGTCGCCAATCCGCGCGGTCGCTACACCGAGTGGGCCTGGGAGGTACATCCGGAGGGGTTGACCGAACTGTGTTGCCGCATTCACGATCTCGCGCCCACCCTGCCGATCTACGTCACCGAAAACGGCATCGGCCGCCAGGAAGAACTGATCGACGGCACGGTCGACGACACCGAGCGCATCGAGTTCGTGCGCGCCCACCTCGTCGCCCTGCACCGGGCCATCGCCGCCGGGGCCAACGTCCGCGGCTATTTCATGTGGTCGCTGCTCGACAACTTCTCGTGGATCAATGGCTTCAAGAAGCGCTACGGATTCCTGTTCGTCGATCGGCAAACCCAGAACCGTTACGCCAAACGCAGCGCCTGGTGGTTCCGCGATGTCATCCGCCACAACGGATTCATAAATACGTTGTAGGGGTCGTTCGCGAACGACCCCTACAACGTGAACGGCCCCGACACGCGGCCCACCCCGACGTCGCCGCGGATGACCCCGCGACGCCGACCGTTATCCGACAGCGCGGCGGGCGTTGATCGCCGTCGCGTACGATTGCGCGTATCCGGCGGTCGGCAACGGGATGACCAGGTGACAGGTTGTCTTGTCGATCATCTGCACCGCAGCCATGCCGGCATCCTGCAGCGCCGTCGGCGAGACCTTGGCGCCGTCGATCAATTCGATGCGCAAACGGGTCAGCGCACAGTGTTGTATTGACTTTATATTGCTTGATCCACCCAGCGCCGCGATGATGGCCGGCGCGCGACGCTCGGCCTCCGGATCGACGACCAGCGGCACCGACGTGGCCTGACTCGCCGTCGTCGTTGCTGCCGGCGCCGCGGGCGCCACCGCCGTGGCCGGTTCGACATCGGCCGCCGGCGCCACCGCCAGATACTCTTCCATGTCGGTCTTCAGGTTCTCGGATTGCGTGCCGAAAATCGCCTGCATGCCCGAACCGACATTGATCGTGCCGGCGGCGCCGAGCGCTTTCAACCGCGCGGCGTCAGCGCGGCCCACGTCGTGCAGCTCGACCCGCAACCGGGTGATACAGGCATCGAGACTCTTGATGTTGCTCTTGCCGCCGAACGCCAGAATCAACTGCCGGGCGAACTCGTGCGATGCATGCGACTGAACGGCCTCGCTCGCGTCTTCGTCCTCACGGCCGGGGGTCTTGAAATCGAACAGCGGAATCAATGTGTAGAAGAGGGTGAAGTACAGGCCGGCCCAGATCGGCCCGATGACCAGGAACCACAGGGCGTTGGTCGATCGCGGAAAGAGAACCAGGTAATCGATCAGGCCGTGGGAAAAGGTCGTGCCGTGCTTGATGCCCAGCCCGATGCAGACCGCGAACGCGACCGCGGCGAGAACGGCATGGACGCCGTAGAGCATCGGGGCGACGAAGAGGAAGGAAAACTCGATCGGTTCGGTGATGCCCGTCAAAAACGAGGTCAGGGCCGCCGACATCATGATGCCGCCGACGCGAACCCGGTGCTCGGGCTTCGCCCGCCACCACATAGCGATGGCGGCGGCGGGAAGACCCCACATCTTGAAGAGATACCCGCCCGCCAGGTTGCCGGCCGTCGGATCGCCCGCGAGATAGCGGTTGATCTCGCCGCCGATCACCTTACCCGTCGTCGGGTCGGGGAAAGCGCCGACCTGGAAGAAAAACGGCACGTTCCAGATGTGGTGCAGACCGAACGGAATCAGTGACCGCTCGACCAATCCGTAGAGCGAAAACGCCGCCATCGGTTGCCCCGCGGCGGCCCACGCTGAAAACTTGTTGATACCCAGGCCGATGGGAGCCCACACGTAGGCGAGCACGACGCCGGTGGCAATCGCCGCAAACGCTGTCAAGATCGGCACCAGGCGCTTTCCGGCAAAGAACCCCAGATACGACGGCAGTTGCACCTTGTAATACCGGTTGAACAGCCACGCCGACACCGCGCCGATGAGAATGCCGCCGAAGACGCCCGTGTTGATGACCACCTTGCCTTCGTGATCGGGCGGCACCTTCAGGACCACGGCCATGACCGCGAGAACCGCGACCAGCACGGCGTAGCCGACGGTGCCGGCCAGGGCCGCCACACCGTCGTTGTTCGTCAGGCCGAGCGCCACGCCAATGGCGAAGATGAGCGGCAGGTTGTCAAAAATGGCGCCCCCCGCCTTGGCCATGAGCGTGACCACCGGCAGAAGCCACAGGTAATCGGCACCGGGAATGCCGGCGGTCGCGCCGTTCGCCGCCGCCACAGCTTTCTCGACGCCTTGCAACCAGTTGACGGCGGACGCCCCGACCCCCAAGAGGATGCCGGCGACGGGCAACACGGAAACCGGCAGCATCAGTGCCTTACCGATCTTCTGCAACAGGGCGAACAGATCTTTCAACACGTTCATCGCGGTGCTCCTCGACTCAACAAGAGGCGCCGGGCAGTAACGCCCGGACAGCGGCGGGATCGGGCTGAACCACAGCCTTCTCGGCCAGGCTGCGGCAGGTCGCCATGTCAATACGACGTATGCCGGCCTTGACCGTCGGAATGGCCGGGACGCTGACGCTCAACTCATCGACGCCCAGACCGACCAGGATGGCGGCAGCACGGGGGTCGCTGGCCAGGCCGCCGCAGACCCCGCAGTGCTTGCCATGCTTCTGCGCCGCGGCCGCAGTCTCGCCGATCAACCGCAGAACGCCGGGGTGGAGCGCATCGATCTTGCCCGCCAGCTTCGGGTGGCCGCGGTCCATGGCCAGCACGTACTGCGTCAAATCGTTGGTACCGATCGAAAAGAAATCGACCTCGGGCGCAAACGCCGCCGCGGTCAGCGCCGCCGCCGGCACCTCGATCATGATGCCCGCCGGGATCAACGGCAATCCCAGCGCCCGTGCTTCTTCGTCGAGCCACGCCTTCGCCGTGCGCCACTCCTCGAGCAGGGTCACCATCGGGAACATGACCTTGACCTTGCCGACCTTGCCCGCCCGCAGAATCGCGCGCAGTTGGGTGCGCAGCACGTCGGGGCGGTTGAGCCCGACGCGCAGGCCACGCTCGCCGAGAAACGGGTTCTCTTCGTGGGCGATGGGCAGGTAGGCCAGCGGCTTGTCGCCACCGACATCGAGCGTGCGGATGATCAGCGGCCGGTCGGGACCCAGCGCCCGCGCGATTTCAGTGTATACCGCGGTTTGCTCGTCTTCGGTCGGCGGGGTCGTCCGGTTGAGAAACAGGAACTCGGTGCGCAACAGCCCCACCCCGTCGGCGCCAAGCCGCACGGCTTCCTGGGCATCGGCGAGGTTGCCGATGTTGGCCACCACGTGCACCGTGTGACCATCGCAGGTCGTCGCGGCGGCGGTGGCACTCGCCAGATCCTGTTGGCGCTGGGCCGCGAGCTTCTCTTGCCGCCCGCGCACCTGGGTCACTTCGTCGCGGGTGGGTTGCCGGCACAGCAGACCTTTTTCGCCATCGAGAATCACCTCGGTCTGATCGGGCATCTCGAGAATCGCCGGCGGCATGCCGACGAGCGCCGGGATGCCCAGCGACCGCGCCAGAATGGCCACATGCGACGTCGCCCCGCCGGCGACGGTGCAGAAGCCGAGCACGCGACTGCGATCGAGCGACACCGTATCGGACGGCGTCAGATCCTCGGCCAGCAGAATGCAGTCGGCAGGGAACTCACGTTTGGTTTCGCCGCCGCCACACAAGATTTGTAGGACACGCCGGCCCACATCGCGCAGGTCGTTGGCCCGCCCTGCCAGCAGTTCATTGCTCATGCCGGCCAACCGGTCGGCCTGGGTGTTGATCGCCGCCCGCCAGGCGAAGGCCGCGCTCTTGCCTTTGGCGATGGCGCTCTCGGCAATTGTCAGCAGGTCCGGGTCCTCGAGCAGTTCGTTGTGGGCCGCAAAGATGCCGGCCTTGCCGGGTTCGCCCTGCGCAACCAGACGGTCGTGCAGCGCCGTGAGCTGCCCCGATGCCGCTTCGAGAGCCGCACGCAGATGTCGTTGCTCGACCCCAGGTGCAGCCCCGGTTTCGGCGACGACGATCTCGGCGTGACTGATCCGCACGGTGCGCCCAAAGGCGAGGCCGGGCGAGGCCACGATACCGGGCAGAAAGCGCGCATCGGCCGGCACGACGGGCACTACCGCTGCCAGAGCGCCTTTGCCCGCGACAGCGACGGGCGCGCTTGCTGACACCGGCGCATCGCCGGGTTTCTCGCCCAGGCCACTGCGCAACTCAGGAAGAATCGTCGCCATCGCCTCGGCGGCATCAACGCCGCGCACCAGCAGTTGCACCTTGTCGCCGTTGCGAACGTCGAGGTTCATGATGCCCACGAGACTGCGGGCATTGGCCTCGGCGCTGCCCTTCTGCAGCCGGACTTCGGCCTTGAACCGTCGCGACAGGCCGACCAGCACCGAGGCCGGCCGCGCGTGCAATCCGGCCGGATTCACAATGATCACGGTCTCGGCCAATGTCGCACCCGCCGCGGCAGTCCCAGCCTCTGCGACCGCGGGTTGGCGCAGGTCAAAGAGCAATACGGCGTCTTTACCGGCGGTCACTCGCCCGGTGGCCGGCCGCAGGTTGGTGACCAGATCGGGGGTCGTGATCAGAATCTGCGTCATCAGGCTGCGAGCAGCCGTCGCCACGAAGTCGGGATCGAACTCGATGAGCGGGGTGCCGATCTCGACCTTCTGCCCCGTCTTCACTTTGGCCGTGAACCCCCGCCCCTTCAGATGCACGGTGTCGAGGCCGATGTGGATCATCACCTCGGGCCCGCCCGGCATGCGAATCGTCACCGCATGCCCGGCACTGTGCGCCTGGATGACCTCACCGGCGCACGGCGCGAGCAGCGTCGTCGACGTCGGATCGATAGACACCCCATCGCCAACCATCCGCTGCGCAAACACCGGGTCGGGAACGAGATCGAGAGGGATCAGGACGCCGGAAAGCGGCGCCAATAACTGGCCGGTACTGGTTTGAACGTGGCTCATGCGATCTCCTCGCGGCAGGGGATTCGTTGGGTTCGCGGCATTCTACTATGTCGTGACGGCCCGGGCAAAGAACGACCATCGCGTCGTTTCGCGTCGTGATCGCAGTTGTCTGCCCTCATGGGATCGCGCTACTATAAGGCCAATGACACAGGTCACGACTGCCGAGCGTCGTCCCGTCTGATGCGCGACCGAGCCACATCCTTTGCCGTCGGCTGGGTGTTGTTCGTGGTGTTGCCGACCTTGCTGTGTGGCTGGCTCGTCGCACGGGGTCTCGAGTTGCATCGCGCCGACGCCGCACGCGACGCGGTCGTCGCCCTGCTCCACGACGAGCGGGCGGTCCATCTGGCGGCCCGCCCGGCGGCGTTTGTCGTTCGCCGTTTTCGCACGGCGCACCCGCCCACTGCGCTCCAGCATCGACCGACCCACGCCCTCACCGCCCGTTACACACCGGGTCGACCCCTGTCGGCCACGGCCACCGGCGACCTGGGCGTCGTCCGCGAACTGGCCGCCTTTCTGGCCGGTGGCCCACCGCCGCAACCGCCTCAACTGATGCGCTGGCGCGACGTTCTGGGCTGGGAATTCGACCCCCATCTGGCGCGAGAGCGACCCGATCTGGCGCAATCGGTCCGCTGGGGGCGCGAAGCAGCCTGGTTGATCTGGACGCAGCGCCGCCCGCAGACCTCCGTCGACCGCCCTGCCCCAACCGCGGCGGCGTCCGCAACGGTCCGGGTCATGCTGTGCCGGCCGCCCACTGCGGCGTCGCTTTATGCGGAGGGTCTGCGTCGTGTGCGGGCGGAGTCCTCGTCGTCGCTCCGCGGGCACATCATCAATCGTCGCACCGGCCGCGATCTCACCGACGGGCAGCCGGTCGAGGCCGAGCTGTTGGGCCGACTCGCCGCGCTGTCGGAGTTGCGACCGACCACGACGGTGGGCGTCGATCGGGTCGAACTGATCGAGGCGCTGCCCCACAATCTGGCCCTGACCCTGTCGCGGCCGATTCGTTCGCCCCTGACCGCGGCAACGCCGGCGCGGGTCCAGTGGGCGACGGCACTACTCCTGATCGCGCTGACGATCGCCTATCCGCGCTTGCACAACGCGGCACCCCATCGCCCGTTGGTGCAGAAGCTGATGTTGGTCTTTGCCTATGTTGTCGTTCTGCCACTGCTGGCCATCGGCATTCTCGGGATGGGCGCGCTGGCCGACCGGCGTCAGATCGTCGAGCAGGCCGCCCAGCAGATGGCCCGCGAAACGATCATGGGTTTCGACGAGGGGTTTCGCACCGAGGAAGACTCGTTCGAACGCTGGTGCGCCCGCCTGATCAACGACGGCGACCTGGTGCGCGGACGATTCACCGCCTTCGCGGCGCGGGCCCAGCGCTGGCTGGCCGGCAACGTCGTCGAGCATATCGAGGCCTGGGGCTGGGACGGCAAGCCGCACCTGGACCTGTATCGAACGGTTGCAGACCCTGGAACCCAGGCGATCAACAACGAACTGGCCCGCCGCAAAATCGCCGAGGCGCAGGCGCGCAGCGCCGACTCGCTGACCGACCCTCAGGTCATGGCGGTGTGGGAAATGCTTCAGGCCCGGGAACTCGGCTATGTCGAGATTCTGCGCAAGCCCGGGAAACTGCATCACATGCGTCTTGGCACGAGCAACTTCTACAATTATTACTGCGTGGCGCCGTGGTCGCGGGACCGTCATACCGCGTATGTCATGATCGAACGCTCGCACCGGCAGATGGTCAGCCGCTATGTGCAGCGCCACCTGGTGCGCAACCGCGCTTGCCGCCTGGTCGTGCGCGATCGCACGACCGGCCGCTGGTATCCGGGCGGCGTCGACACCCGCGGACTCGATGCCCTGCAGAACGCGGTCATGCTTACCGGCGAGGAACAGCTCGGGATGCTTCACCACAGCGGGCAGGCGGTGCAGGTGCTCGGGCTGCCCGGCCTGCGTCTCGACGGCTTCGACGTTCTCGCGCTCATTCCGGACGTCTTGAAGACCGAGGAAGCCACATGGTTGCGCGACTTTCTGGTCACCGGCACCGGCCTCGCCCTGGTCGCCGGCCTGTTGTGTCTCTGGATCCTGGCCGGAAGTTTGTCGGTGCCCATCGCCGATCTCGCGATCGGAATCGCGCAGGTGCGCGCGCACGTGGCCAGCCATCGCATCCCGATTCGTTCCGACGACGAGTTCGGCCGGCTGGCCGCGGCGTTCAACCGCCTGCTCGAAACGCTCGGCGAGCTGCAGGTGGCCCAGGGTGTGCAGGCCAGCTTCCTGCCGCGGGAGATCCCGGCCCCACCGGGTTACGAGATCGCCTTCCGCACCGCCCTGGTCGAATCGGTGGGCGGGTGCTACGTCGATTTCTACGCGCGCCCCGATGGCCGGGTGGTCATGCTCATTGGCGATGCGGCGGGGTGCGGGTTACAGGCGGCGCTGGTCATGACCATGGCAAAATCACTCGCGTTCACCCACGTTGCCGAGGACGCCGATCTCGACACGTTGCCGATGCGTATGCACAATATGTTACGCGACATCGCACCGCGCCGCCGTACCATGGACCTCGCCGTGGCCGTGCTCGACCCGGCGGCCCACACCATGCGTTACACCCTGGCCGGACAACCGGCGTGGCTCGTCGTCGATGCCGGCACGCAGAACTGTTTGCGCCACGGCAGCCCGACGCTGCCCCTGGGGGAGCCGACGCTCGATGCCTGCCCGACCGAGATGGCGATCATTGCCCCGGGTGCGACCTGGTGCAGTTGCACGGGCGGCGCGGCAGCCGTCGCGAACAGCGCCGGCCACACCCTGGGTTGGCGCCACCTCGAGGCGACCGCCACCGAGGCCGCTCCGACCGGCGCCGACGCGCTGTGCGGGGCGGTCCTCGCCCGTATCGATGCGCACCGCCAGGACCGGACCCTGAGCGATGATGTGGCGGTGGTCGCCATTCGGAGGTTGCCGGCATGAGCACGCCCCGACCTCCGCGTCAGACCCTGGCCCTGCTCGTTCTGCTGTTGCCGCTGGCCGTCGTGCTGTGGCTGGGCGACCGACTCCTGGTCGAACGCGAACGGATCGCCACCCGCGCCCTCGAGGCGCGCATGGACGCTGACCTCAACACGCTGATCCTCGCCACCCGACCGCGCCAGATCCTGCGCCGGCACTTCGGCGCGCTGTTCGCCGAACTCGACCGGCAGGGTTTCTCACGCGCGGCCGTCACCCAGGCCCGCCGCCGCCCGCCGGAACTGCTGCGCACCGAGGTGGTGGCCTTCACGCCCGAAGGGTCGCTGGTCATCCCGCCCTGGAGCCGTTGCAGCGCGCGCTTCGTTATACAAAAATTGTGGAACGAGATCGGCGTCGTTCACAGCGACGAAAAGAGCCAGAAGATGTTCCGCGCCGTCTTCGGGCCGACCTGGACGATCTTCGACGCCGACGACAATCCCGGGTTCCCCTACCCGATCGGGCTGGGCGAGGCCGACGGCGGCTTCGTCTGGCAACGGGGTTCCGGCAAGTCGGGGCTCATCATGCACTGCCCGAGCTATCCCAACGTCTGGTCCTGCATCGGCCAGGCCCTGGCCCGCACCCGCGCATCCGGATTCATCGGCGTCTATTCGCCCGAGTCGGGCGCGGCCTTCGGCCACGGTTCGGCGTGGCCCTACTGGCAATCCGACATCGCGCGCGCGGCGGCCGGCGGTGGCGGATCGCTCGTGGCCGGCGGACACCTGTGCCGTGTCGTGCGCGATCCGACCGGGTTGTGGCTGTTGCGTGCCCACCCCATCAGCCGGGTCGATCAAACCGGCTGGCGTTGGGCGTGGGCCCTGGCAATCGGCGGCCTGATTCTGTGCATCGGCGCGGGCTGGTGGCGCCGGGCCGCCGGAGCCACCACGCCGCTCGGGGTCGGTCAACGCCTGACCTCATTGCTGTTGCTGTCAGCCGCCATTCCGCTGGTTCTGCTGGTCAGCCTGGCCCTCGGTTCGTTGCGGGAACGCGCGGTCGTACTCGAACGCGTGGTCGCGGACGAGACCGTGGCCCGCCTGCGCACGCTCGACTCCCGCTTCACCCGGCACCATCGCAAGCTCGAGCGCCTGTGGTACCGGGTCACGCAGCACCCGGCCGTGCTAACCGGCGATGGTCCGGCTCTCGACGCGATGCAGCAGCGGCTCGACGAGCGGCACTGGATGGGACGCCTCGAGGTCCGCACGATCAACGGTGACGTAATGTGGTCCACCGACAGCACCACCGGCGTGTTCTGCCAGATGCTCCGCCCCTTCGCCAAGGGTGTGCTGAGGCGGTATCTGGGCTTCGAGTCGAGCGGCGGCAGCGACCCGCTCGAAGCGATCACCACCAAGATTCTGACCAGCCCGCGCCTCGGCCTCTCCGGGGTGTTCGACCGACCGGAAACGACGCTGCCGCTGGCCATGGGTGACCGGTATTCCGACTGGTACTGGAGCGTGCGCCACCCGACGGCGAGCCACCCCGCGGCATTCACCTCGATCAACCTCGAGCGTGCCGACCTCATCTCCGATTTCGTCCAACACGCCATCCCGACCGGCACGTGGATCTACACCGAGCGCCTCGACCGGTGGGCGCCGACCCCGCCCGCCGGCCTCGCGGTGGTAACGCCGCTCGCTGCCCAGGCCCTGCTCGGGCGGCAAACCGCGCACCGCGACCGCCGGCGCGGCAGCGACCGCATGCTCCTGCTGGCGTTTCCCAGCAACGTATTGACGGGATATTGCTACTATACCACCGCCTCGCTGACCGAGGTCGATCGCACCATCACCCGCTTCCGCAATGCGCTTGTTCTCGGCGCCGCGCTGACTCTGGCCCTCACGCTCCTGTTCGGCAATCTGCTCGGGCGCGCGATCCTGGGTCCGATCGGCGAACTGCGCACCGGCGTCAGTGCCTCGAAGCACGCCGATTCGACCACCGACTGCCCGACCTGGGCGGCGACGAACTGGGCACGCTGGGCACGGCATTCAACGCGATGACCGCCGAAATGCAACAGGTCGACCTCGGGCGCGAGGTCCAGGTCGGCCTGATTCCGGCCCAGGTGCCCCAGGTGGCCGGTTATGGCCTGGCCCTGAGTTACTGGTCGGCCTCCGATCTCGGCGGCGACTACGTCGACCTGCTGCCCCGTCCCGACGGCCGTCTGCTGATCGTCATCGGCGACGTCGCCGGCCACGGCATCGGTGCCGCACTGCTGACGGCGATGGCCAAGGCGGTGTGCCACGAGAGCGCGCGCGAGAACCTGCCGCTCGACCGCCTGTTCTTGCGCCTGAACCATCTGATCAACAAGGGCACGCGGGCCCGCAAACTGATGTCGATGGCCGCGGCCGTGCTCGACCCGGTGACGCATCGCCTCGAGTGCATCTGCGGCGGCCATCCCTACCCGCTCGTGCGGCGCCCCGACGGCACCGTCGTCGAGGTGGGCGCGCCGCAGTATCCGCTTGGCGCGCGCAGCAAGGCGACCTGGCGCATCGACGAGGTCGCCCTCGAACCGGGCGCGGCGATGCTCTGGTACACCGACGGCATCGTCGAGGCCGTCGACACCAGCGGGAAGATGTTCGACCACCCGGGTTTGCGCACTGCGTTCGGCAACACGACCAAACACTCGGCACAGGAAGTGCACGACGATGTATTGACATCGTTC
>CAZADH010000189.1:0-11966 GCA_964483805.1 uncultured bacterium | reverse complement strand
ATGTTTTCCCTCGTCGATGACAGGGAGCGGCGCCATCCAGACCGACAGTACGGCAATACAAAATATTGCTGAATCCGGGCCAACGTCTGCAGATCCCGAGCGAACCACCTCGGAGCGATCAAAGAGGCGAAAGCCCGTGCGTCCGGCGGCAGCCCCAACACGCCGGACCCCGAACCGCCTGGCCAACATGGGTTTGCTGCTGTCGTTGTTCACAGTGGCCATCGCCGTTTTCGTCGGTTGCCGCAGTTCTGCCAGCATCGGCACGGTAACTCGCGGCCTGCTGCTGTTGCGCATGAGCCAGACGATCGAGCGGTTGCTCCCCGTCATTCATCCGGGAACGCTCCGACAGTTGGGTCCCCTGCCCCAACTTGCGGATCTGCCTGGATCTTTGCCGCAGGACGGTGCCCGCTTCGTGTTCGCGCATCGCGTCATGATGGGCATGGGCAACGACCAGTTCGCTCCTGAAAAGCAGTTGTCGCGGCAGCACGTGATGAATCACCTGGAACGACTGTGCGAGGCTCTCGAAAAAAGCCTGCGACACCCGGTTCCCCAATCGAGGTTGCCGGAAAACCCACGGGATGGCAGGGTTCCCACCGTGCATCCCCGGCTGTCGCTGACGACCGTGCTGGGGCGGGACAGTCACGAACCCGGCGCGGAGACGGATACCGTGTCAAATCGGGAACTGCGGGCGTTGATGCAAAACATCGATGAGTTCTATGGCCGCGATCTCCTCATCGTGCGCAAGAGTGAGGAGACAATCGAGGTTCAGGTCAAGGGCGCGTGCCAGGGATTGACGCTCGACAACTGGGAGTATGCATTCGGTGATGCTCGGGAGCGCCCCGTCCCGACCGACGGCCTGCTCACCATTCCCGCGTCCTGCACCCGACCGGTCATCCTGAGCCTGACCCACCCTACCTTCGAGGGCTTCCGCATCATCGATCTCGACCAAAATGCGCCCGTCGTTCTGCCGTTGCACCATGCAACGCCAGAGAACGCGCCGGTGATGAAGACAATGTCGACGACTGCCACCGAAGAACCGGCCGGTCTGGCGGATGTGTGCGTGCTCGCTCTCGACCACCATTTCGACGTGGCCATCGGCACCGCGGGCGCCGGTGCGACGGCTGTCGAGACCGGCGACAACCCGGCGCGGGACGGCACCGATGAGGATGCCGGCGAAGACAACGATGACGAGGAGGCGACCTCTTCCCCTGCTCGCTCGCCTGAAGCCGCGCCGCCAGAGCCTGCCGGGGAGAATCTTGCCGACGCCATTCCAGAACCGGTCACGCCGGATGCGGACGGAGCCAGCAGTGCCCCGGCCGGTACCAAGGTGCTTATCTCCTTTGAGGTGCTGGATGAGAGTTCACGCCGGCCGGTCTCCGGGGCCACGGTTGTCGTCGCTGGACAGGCACAGACCACCGATGATAACGGTGATGTCACCTTGAGCCTCGACGGCGGGGAACCGGTGACTGAAGCGTTGGTGTATCGCGAGGGGTATTCTGCTCAGGAGATTCAGTTGGGCAATAACCTGCACCTGCGCCAACGCGTCAGTCTTCGGGCGGAATCGGCGACCCTGAGCGGGGTGGTTCGCGACCCGGAACAGCGCCCGGTCGCCAACGCCAGGGTTTCCTGTGGAACCACCACCTGTATCACCGACGCCGCCGGCCGTTACCAATTCGCCGGACTGACGCCATCTTATGTTGTATTTACGATCGAGGCGGCAGACCGGGCGGCACGAACCGAGACCTGTTATCTCGATCCAGGGCCGGGCATGCGCGACTTCACGCTCGATGCGGCGGTCCCCACTGCTTGGCGCGCGGATGCGGGAAGTCAGGCCAGCAACTGAGGGGACCACCGCTTCGTGACCCCCTTTCGCCCCCAGGCACGATGGTTGTTGCCGATCGGCAACTCGTTTATCATGGCTCGTATCTTCACGCGATCGCCCACCGGCCCAACGAGCGGTGACGATCCGGAACTGAGCGCAGGAGGAACGACCATGTCGCAGCGGGCAATCCAGCTTTCCAGCACTTGTCGTCGACGGGGGACCCCCCAGTCGAAATGCGGCGCCCAACAACTGGCCCTGTGTCTGACAGCCGTCGTCATGGCGGTCATCGTCGGGGGAACCGCCTTCGCGGCGGACTGGAATCCGGAACGCGGCGAGTATCGACGACTACTGAAAGACCGGGTGTATGTGACCGGCAAGATTGTTTGCATCGAGGACCTTGTTAAGCACCGTGCGGGCGGTGCAGACATCAACGTTGGCGAGGTCGGTCCAGCAACCCAGGGCATTCTGACCCCCGACGGCAAATGCTGGCACGTGCTCGAGAATCGACGGGGGCAACAGATTGCCCGCAATCCCGCTTGGATTGGCCACACGATTCGCGTTCATGGCTGGGTTTTTCCCGACGCTCAACTCGTCGAGATCGACAGTCTCACCGATGTGGTCGCCGACGGCAACGAGACCCAATACCGCTTCTGCTTCGACTGCCAACAACTGGTACCCGACCACTGTTTTGGCACCGACGCCAAGAACAAGCCGGCCGTCGAGCGGGCGATCGGCAAATGCATGCATACATTGTATGACGCCACCAAGGGCCCCGCCGACGCGAAGAAGACCGACGCGACCAGCGAGAAACCCAAGGGTGACACCCCCAAGCACGAGCACAGCGGCAAAGGCCGGTAACCACACACCGCCGACAGCCGCAGTGCAGCGGACGGCGTCGACGAGCAGTCGGTTCTGTTTGATTTCGTTTTCCAGCGCCCGCCGGACACCGTTCGACGGGCGCTGGTGCGTTCGGCAGACTTCAATACAGTGGTGAAGAAAACCGACAGGCCGCCCGGGTGGTATGATTGGAGTGAAGAATAGCCAATGAGGATAGGACCGGCGAGGAGGTGCTGAAATGAAGACGAAATCGCTGCGGTGGCACTGGCGCCGCTTCATGGCGGCAGGGTTGGCGTTGGAACTGCTGTTCGCGTTGAACGGTCCGATGATCTCGGCCGCCCAGGGCGAAGATCTCAACCACACGCTGGCGCAACACGTTTTCAAAGACGACAAGGTTGCCGTCAAGAACGGCGCCAACGCATCGGGGGCAGTTTCGCTCGCGCCCTACGATCCGACACCGATCAACCCCTCGGCTCTCGGCCCCGGTACCGGCGCCATCCCTCCCAAGCCCGCGGCGGAGATGAGCAAGTTCGAGCGGATCGCGTGGGGCATCGCCAAGGCGCTGATTCCAACCATGACGGCCGTGGTCGGCACGGCCCTGTTGGGCATCGGCACCGGTGGCATCGGGTTCATCGTCGCGCCCTTCCTGCTGGGAGGTGTTTCCTCCGCGCTGGTCAATTATGCGTATGAAGCGCGCATGAATTCGGCCTTCCGGTCGACACCCAAAGACAGCAAGCGGCTCTTCCGCGACGTGTTCACCACGGCACTCGCTGACGGCATCATGGCCCCATTCACCGTCGCCACCGGGGGTTTGGGCGCGGTGGCCGGCCAGGTCACCACCAAATCGATCGTGGCCGGTGTGGCCAAGATGGCGGCGCTGACCTTTGCCGGTAAGGTGACGAGCAGCGCCGTGAGTGGTGGGGTGAAGCACGCGCTGAACAAATACTGGATTCACAACGACCAGGCCATCGCGGCCAAAGAAGCCGAAATGCGCGACGTCCTGCTCGAGATCAAGAAGAACCCGGCCGACGATGGACTCCTGGCCAGATACCTCGCACTCGAACGCGAGGCGGCCGAGCTACGCGCGGAAGACTACAACTGGAAGAACCTGCGCAAGGATGTGGAACAAGCCGCATGGTCCGGGCTGGTTTCCGGGGTCGTGGGCGGCACGGCGATGAAACTCGCCGCAGAGACTCCGATCGCCAAGGTGTTGTCACAAAAGATGTTCAACGACACGAGCCACGCTGAACAGATCGCCCGCATCGTCACTGACCTGCCGGTGCGTTTCGTCGACGGAACCGGCAACGCCAAGATCGACCAGATCGAGATCGACCGCGAAATCGCCGCATTGAAAGCCCGGCGGCAGGCTTTTGCCGAGGGCACACCGGAGCAGGTGATCATCGATCGCCGCATTGCCGACCTGCAAACCCAACGCGACGAGATCGACATTCTGCGGGCCGGCGCCAAGACCGCATTGACCGGACTGGCCATCAACGGCGTCACCCTCGCCTCACAGTATGGCATTTATAAATACAAGCAACGGCCCCAACCCTCACTGACGGCAAAGGAACAAACCATCGCCCGGGGTGAGCGCACCGATGCGGTCGATATCAAACAATACAAAGAAAAGATGGCTGAGGCCGGCGCCGATCCGGGGCTCGTCGACAGCAACGACCCGTACGCGGTGGCGGCGCTGGGCAAGCGCGACGGCGTGAAACTCGTGGTCAAGCCCAGCCGCGATGCCCCGGGAGCCACCCTCAACGACGCGGTGGTGATGCGCAAGGGCGATGCCACCTTTGGTTGGACCCACATTTCGATGGACCGCCCCGACGGGGTCAACCATGCCAAGGAAATCGCCGCGGCGTTCAAGTTGAGTGACACCGACGCGTCGGTGAAGAAACTGATTGTCGACACCATCGAAACCGGCGCGGCCGTTCCGGACACAACGCGCGGGTCGATCAACTTCATCAAGTCGTTCGGTGACGGACGTGCGATCAAGGTGGTCGTATCGGCGACGACCAATCCGGGGTCGGTCATCACGGCCTACCTCGCCGGCGGCAGCGACCTGCAACTGGCGCGCGACATTGGCAACGTCGATCTGTCGAAGATCGATTTCACCAATCCGGGCAAACTGAACATCAACTCGGCGGGTGTCGCCAACATCGACATGCTGCGTGGCATGCCGACCGCGGCTGCTCAGGCCATCGTGCAGTGGCGGCAGGCCAACGGGCCAATCACATCGCTCGACGATCTACTGAAGATCCCGGGCGTCGACGGCAACGCCCTCAAGCTCTGCCGCGATTACATCGCATTCAAGTAACCGCTCGACGTCGACCGCGAACCGGAAGAACCAAGTCAACGCGGTCACGCCACGGAGCAGGCTGTACTACGTAGTAAATACATAATACAACAAACAGCCCCTCGGCGCTCAGCGGCGGCGAGGGGCTGTTTGTTGCTGGCGGATGCTGTTTTGCGCGGCGGAGAGGTCGGTCAATCGAAGCGCAGGTTGTCCTCGCGCGTCCAGCCGTGCTTCTTGCCATCGGGACTCTTCACTTCGTACCAGGTCCACTTGCCGATCGTCTTCTTCGATGAGATGGACACCGTCAGACCCTTGAGAACCTTGCCAACCTCAGCCGAGCGTGTCGAAGGTTCCGCGCGGATTCGTGCGGCGGGGCTGGCGCCGATGACCGCGGAGGTCGGGTTCTCGGCACGCAGTGATTTCACGGTTTTCGAAGGCGGCGCAGGTTTGGCTATCGCCACCGTCACCGTCGTGGGCGCGGCCGGAGCGGCAGGTGCACCGGGCTTTGCCGGACTGGCTGGCGGCAGATTTGCGGCAAACGAGGCAACAATCTGAGCTTGGACGGTCTGCGCGTTCGACAGGGGCACGAACGTGAGCAGGTCGTCGCGGATCCAGCCTGTCTTGCCCTTGGCAAACTCGACCTGCGTCCATCCGTTTTCGCGCTTCTTCACGTCGCAGCGGCTGCCGGCCGGAATGCGCTGCACCTTTTTGTGGCTGGTGGAAGGCCCTTGCCGGACATTGACCGCGTTGCCGGCGACCAGGGCGACGAGGGTCTCCGGCGCCGCCGCCACCGACGCGACGGTGGCGACTGCCGGCGAGGGTGCGGCCGCCGGGGCTACACCGGACGATCCGCCTTCACGCGAACCATTGTCACGCACGGCGCCGGTTGTGGTGGTCGGGGAAACCGAGGCCGGCGGTGGAACCGACGCGCCGGCCGACACCGCCGGCAAGGGCCGTGAGGCGGCCACGGCGGTTCCGACGGCGGGAGGAGCCGCATCTTTGTTCGAACTGGCCAACGCGGGCGGCATGCTCTTGCTCTCGAGCCAGTGGAAGACCTTTTGACCGAGGATGATGCCCAGACCGACGACCGACAACAGGATGACAATGAGAGAGACGATTTTGATCTTCTTCAATTCTTTCCTCCCGGCACCCTTCGATTCGAGGCGATGCTTGGCCGGCCCCTTGGGGCACGCCACAATTCGCGCCCCGCAAACCCACGGCGCGCGCCAACACCTGCACCCTACCCTGGGGGTATGGTGACGTCATTGTAGGGCGGGGACAACGCCGTGTCAAGGCACCGGGTGAGATACGGCAAACGGCTTGTCATAAGGATTTTTCAACGCGGTGCCCTGTTGAAACGGCAGAACGCCGTGCCTGACGCATGCGGTGCCCCGACCTTCGCGCCGGGTGGGCACTCAAACGCGAATGTCGATGCGTCGTCCCACTGGGCTGCCGGTCGTTTCGGGCCGTTGCACGGAGGGTGCCGGGCTGTTCTGATTCGCGGACCGCCCTGGTTTGACCGCCGGCGCGCCGCGCGCCTCCTGCACCGTTGCCGGATTGGCCGTTCGAGCCGCCGTCGACTTAACGGCAAGCGAGGCTTGTGCAATCGGGCGGCGCATATTCGCCGCATTGACGGGTTGCATTCGAATTCGCTCCTTGCGTGTCGTCGTGCGCAGGCTCCCACCGCAGTGACCCGGTGAACTTCGCGCTGCATCAGACGCCTGCGCCATGGTGAAAAAACCGCGCTGCGCCCTGTACCAATGATAGTCGCACAGGTTCGTCATGGCAACCCAGTATGGAGTGATGAAGCGGCGAGAATGGCATGGTTGACACTGCGAGCACTCATTAATTACAATTTTCGCATGCGATACCAATAGTCAAAACACGCAAAACTCACGTTCATCGTGGTTGTCGCACTTCTCCTGCAGTGCGTGGCGCCGGCGTTTTCGGGCGAAGACGAGCGGATTCGCGCTCTGCATGATTCCTATCTGCGCGCGTATCAGGTATACAACGACGCCATCGTCAATCGCACCGATGTCGAGGCCACACAGAAGGCACTCGATGACTATCTGAAAGCCCGCCGTGCCTACGACGAGGCAATCGGCGCAGCAAAGTCCGAGACGGTCCCGTCAACGGGGTCCGTTTCCGCCGGCTCGGGCGAGTCCGGCGGGGCAGATGCATCGACGAACACAGCGACGGGCGACCCGGCGCCCTCCGTTACGCCGACAACAACCGATGCCACCACGGTTTCACCGGTCAAAGAAAACACCGCAGGCAGTTGGTTTTCCAAGATGTTCAAGAAAGCCAAGGAAGCGCTGTTCGGCAAGGCGGGCGAGAAGAAGATGCCTTTGCTCGAACGGATCGCCTGGAACGTGGGCCGCTCGCTGCTGCCGTCGTTTGCCACCGTCCTGGTCACGGCTCTGCTGGCGCCGTTGTCCCCCGTGGCCATGATCATCGGCGGCATTGTCATGGGCGCTGCCAGCAGCGGTTTGTTGACGTATGCCTACGAAAAACGGATGAACGCGAAATACCGTGAGACCCCGATCGAAGACGCGAAGCTGTGGCGGAACGTCACCGTCGACATGGTGACCCAGGGCGTCATGGCGCCGTTCAATATGGCCACGGGAGGCCTGTTCGGCATGGTCGGTCCGACGGTGGGCAAGGCGGTCACGCGTGTGGCATTGACCAAGGCAGCCATCGGATTCACCGGAGCCACCCTTGCGTCGGTGGTGGGCGGGGGCGTTAAGAAACTGTGGTCCGAACACGTGTTTCATTACCCCGAGAAAATCGCCAACAATCAGGCCCGCATCAACGAGATTCTCGGCAATCACCTGATGAACGATCGGCCTCTGACCGATGCAGAGGTCGCCGAGTTGACCCGCCTGCGCACCGAGATCGATGCGATGAAGGCCGAAGATTATTCGTTCCAGGATTTCAAACGCGACATGAAGCGCGCTGCCGTGGGGGCCGCCGTGTCCGATTTCGCCGGAACCCTGGTCTCGACGCATTTTTACGATTACTCCGGCGGGCGGTGGGCCGACAAGCTGTCGGTCAAGATGTTCGACAACGTGAGCAAAGGCCGAGCCATTTCCGACCTGTTCACCAGCCTTCCCGTCGACTACTTCTCGGGGATGACGCGAGGTTTGCTCAACAAATCGTTCGTCACCGAAGACATCAAGGAACTCGAGCAATATCAGGCGGCCTTCCAGCCGGGAACGCCAGCCCACGAGTATTACGAGAACCTGATCAAGGTCAAAGAGGGCCAGCGCGAAGACATCAACATCTGGAAAGAAGGCCTGAACACGATGGGCAACAACGTCGCCAATCGGTCGGCCCAACTGGCCGTGCAGGCCCTCAAGTATAACTTGTATGATGGTCCCAAGGCCCGCAAGGCGGCGATCGAAGCGCAGTATCACGCGGGCGACGCCGACTGGCAGAAGGCCAACGCCAGCTTCGAGAAGTATCAATCGCTCGAGCAGAATCCGCCCAACCGCAAGGATTTCCGCTCGGTCAAGGCGTATGACGCGGCCTGTGCCCAGTACAAGACCGATCTGGCGGCGGCCAAGCGCGCTTGGGTCGCGGACGCCGCCCGAGCCCAGTCCCTCGACGACTCTCCGGCCAAGCGGCAGGCCCAAGACGCAGTGGCCCAGAACTTCGACCGCATGCAGAAGCTCAATCAACTGGTCGAACTGGGTCGATTGCAGGGCGGCATCGCCCACGTTGCGGCGGTGAAAAACCTGTTGAAGGCACAGAAACCTGAACTGGCGCAGCTTTCCGATCACGACTTGACCGGTCTGGCTGTGCAGACCATCAAGGCGTCATCCGATGCGAAGTATCAACAACTCGACACCAGGCTCAAAGAGACGGACGCGCTGTTTGAGAAGTACGCCGACATGAAGGCAGGCAAACTGAAGCTGAGTCCCGATGAGGCGAAGCTCCTGCAAGGACAGCATGATCTGATCAGTCCATCGCAGTATCGCGCCATGTGGGTCGAGCGCAAGGTGTACGAAATGAAGGCACAGGGCGCCCGCTGGAATGACATCCAGAACCAGATGCCAACGATCATGAAGCAGGCCGAGGCCGCGAATCTCTCCCGCTACGACAACAGTTGGAACAAGCTCATGGTGGCCGAGATCTACGCCAACGGTCTGGCGCGCTACAAATACGATCCGCAGGGGCAGGTGAATTTCACCAAACAGGCCCGTGACCTCGTTAGTAAGGCGCCGCAGTTGGCTCAGGCCGAGTTTGTCAACGATTTCAACAGCCGCGTGAACAGTGCCATCACCCAGAACATCATGCCGTTGGCCAGCAAGACGGACACCCCGATCGACGACTATTTGTCGTCGTTCGCGACCAACGCTGCCACCAGCGGGTCGGGGATGCTTCTGAACACGGTCCTGGATTCCTCACGCTCCACGTTCATGAACGCGTTGCAACGTCGCTGATGTTCACCCGCCCCGGCCGTTCCCTGGCCGCAGTCATGCTTATGGCGTGTCTGTGGTTGGTGGTCTCGTCGACCGTATTGGGAGCCGCCGGGCCGAAGGGTCTGGTCGGCGACAAACCGCGCATCAGCGTGCGCCTGCTGCTGAGCAAGATCGGCCGCGACAAGCCGGTGCCGCTGATCGTCGAGGTGGCCAATCCGACCGCCGACAACTATGATTCGATGCGCATTCGGGTTGCCGGCGACGGCACAACGCCGAACTACACGCAGGATCTGACGCTTCCAGCCAACACCTCGAAGCGCTATTTCATGGCGCTGCGCGGATCGTTCCGCTACTCGACCGAGGTGGTGCTCGAGTACAACGGAACCACGATCGACACGGCGCAGGTGAGCATCCCGCGGAGTTACAACTCCCTCTACTCGATCCTGGCCGTGGCGCCGACGGGTGAGCAAAGCGGCCTGACCTACCTGCTCGATGTCTTCAAATCGAAGAACAACAGCGGCAGCAGCAACACCGGCGATGAGGTGACGATCGACTACATCGATGCCGAATCATTACCCGACAAGTGCTCGGTCTACGAGGGCTGCGACCTGTTGATTCTCAAGAATCCGAATCTCGACAAGGCATCGAACCGGCAACTCGAGGCGCTGGCCGACTGGGTCTATCGAGGCGGGCACGCGGTCATCTGCCCCGATCCCAATTTTGCCCAGTTCAACCAGAATATGCTTTACAAATTATTGCTCGGCTTCGAGGTTACCGGCCTGGTGCCGCTCTCGTCGGCCGATGTGTTCACAAGAACTTATGGCGGGCAGATCTCCCAAGGATCGTTGCAGGCGCTGTCGACGCGACACGGGTCGACCGTGCGCACATTGCTGGCGGCCCCCGAGGGCAATCACGAACTGATCCTCGCGCGTGGCTACGGTCAGGGGAGCGTCGCCTTGCTGACGTTCTTCCCGTTCGCTCCTCCGCTCAATACCTGGTCGCAACCGGGCGACATGTGGCGGAAACTGGTTGATGAGTTGACGGCGCAGTCCGGCGAGGACGTGTTCGGCAACCCGACGATCGATGTCGACCAGTTGTTTGGCGGCTTCAAGGTCGACGACCTTCCCAGTGCCGCGTTGCCGCTCGTGTATCTGGCGGTGTATTTCATTGTATTGCTCCCCATCAACTACTACATTCTCTGGTCCCGTTCGCAAGAGAAACTGGCCTGGTTGACCATTCCGGCTATTGTCTTGGCCTTCACCTTTGTCGGCGAGGCGTTCGGTTGGCTGTATCGCAACAGCGAGGGCGGTGTTCACGAGATCCACCTGGTACACCATCCGGCGCCGCAGCAAGCCTACGGCCGGGTCGACATGCATCTGTTCTCGATCAACAAGGCGGAATACACGGTCAAGTCACCGTTTTCCAGTGACGACCTGACGGTGAACGATCCATCGGGAGGTTACCACCGGTCAGGCGCCCAACGCACGCAATTGGCGAAGATGACGATGAGCACCGGCGACAAGATGGTGATCGACGGCATTTTCCTGAGCAACTGGGACAAGATTCTCTTCAAGGGCACGTATTCGCAACGATCTCCCAACCCCGACTGGGTGTTTCAACCTGACCCGGTCGGGGCCGCGGCCAATGTTCTGGGCGGACAGTTGACCTGGTCGAGCAAAGACACGCTGGCCGCACCGGTGTTGATCGCGCGTGATGGGGGTGTGGTCCGGGTTTTTGAGCACAAGGGAGTGATCAAGCCGGACCAGACGGTGAGCGGCGCCGACTTTCAGCGCATCTCACGCCCCGAGATCACGGTCGACGCGATTTTTGGCTCAGGGGCCGCGACCATGAACCAGGAACAACGCAAGACGGTCAAAGACCTCTACAACGGCATTGTCTCGCGGTTGCGTCACAACGGGCGCAACTACCTGGTGGGTGTCGTCTTCCTGACCGGTCGGGGGCGCTATGGGGTCACACCCCGCCCCGGCAACCAGACGAGCACCGAAATTCACGTCCTGTCGCTGTAGCAGACCATGAGGCAAGGCCAACGATGATCGAAGTCCGCAACCTGATCAAGAACTACGAAGGTTTTTGTGCCCTCAAGGGCATCACCTTCAGCGTCCCCAAAGGGCAGATCTTCGGTTTCATCGGCCCCAACGGCGCCGGCAAGACCACGACGATTCGTATCCTGGCCACCCTGTGCGATCCGACCTCCGGCGACGCGCTCATCGGCGGTGCGAGTGTCGTGCACCAACCCGAAGAAGTCCATCGGCTCATGGGTTTCATGCCCGACTTCTTTGGGGTCGTCCGCGGGCTGACGGTGCGAGAGTATCTCGAGGTGTTCGCGGTCGCCTACGAGATCCCCCCCAACAAGCGCCGGCAGTTGATTCGTGACGTGCTCGAGCTGACCGACCTGATCTACAAACAAGAAGCGTTTGTCGACACCCTGAGCAAGGGCATGAAGCAGCGGTTGTGCCTGGCCAAGACGCTGGTGCACGATCCCCAGGTATTGTTGCTCGACGAACCGGCGGCGGGGCTCGACCCGCGGGCCCGCATCGAGCTGCGCGAGCTGCTCAGAGAGCTG
>CAZADH010000188.1:4707-12066 GCA_964483805.1 uncultured bacterium | reverse complement strand
GGCGTGACCTGCGTGCGGGCCACCGGATACTGGCGCGTCAGCAGCGGGCCAACCCGCGCCGCATCGCGCGGAACCTGGACACCCACCACGGCCTGGCGCTCGAACAGCGCAGCCAGTCCGCGATCGGCGGCCGGTGGCGGCTCATGATGCAGCCCGGCGCGATCGCGCACCCCGCACAGAGCGAGGCGCGACGACATCACCCTCGGCCGTTCCGGACTCAGCGACAACAACGGATACGCCGGGGGCCTCAGCAATGGCTCGCCATGGTGCCACACGAAATTGAGCGCCACGGTGGCAAAACGGAGCAGGCGCGGGGGCAACGGCAGCACCTGCGCCGGCGAAACCTTGCACAACCATTCGTCGTCGGTGACCAGAAACACCCACGACGTTCCCACGGTGTGGAACCAACTCTCGATGGGGGTGTAGCCAAACGGGGGCCGCCACGACTCTTGGGGCGCTCGCGCATCCGATCGCGCAAACCCGGACGGCGCAACCCGCGGTGAACCCCCGCCGCGCCACTGTCGGAAGCGTGGTCCCACGACCAACCCCATGCCGGCCCGCCGCTCGCCGGCTCCACCAGCGGCAAGCGTCGCGAACACCATGGCCCGCGGCGGCGCAAACCCCAGCGGCGTCGACCACCATACCGCAGGAACCCGAACCGCCACCCCAGGAGCGGCCGCCGCCACCAGGTCGCCGCGCTGCGGCGGCAACGGCCGGGGCGGCGTGGTGCGCAACCGCACGGTGAGCAGCGGCATCGGCGCGGTGCCCTCGCTGCGATTCGGCAGCAAGGCCAGATCGGGCGCGAACCGACGCGCACCCACGAGATTCGGATCACGGCGCGGCAACGACCGCAACGGGAAGATATCTTGCAAGAGACGAATGCAGGACACAATCGGCCGGTAGGCCAGTTCACGAAACGCCTGCAACACATCACGCCGCACCAGGCTCACGTTCTGCCGCGGCGGCAGCTCGAGTCGCACCAGCGGACGATGCTCTCGCTCACGCGTCGGCACGAACGCAGCGATCAGCCCGGCCACCGGCGTCCGCTCATCGCCCCACTGCATCGGCCGCCCGGTCACCGGCCACGCGGGCACGGCGATCTCGACCGCGGCATCCCGCAATCGCGTGAGGAAACCGTAGGCAAACTGGGCCGGCGGCGCGGTGAGACGATCGGGGAGGGGACGATCGGTGAAATACACGGTCAATACATCGCCCCAACCGTGTTTCAGGTGCTGGGCGTCCTGCCATGAGGTGGCGAGCGATTCCGCCAGGTGTTCTCCCCGCTCGGTCCGGAAAACCACCACCAGCGCCGGCGCGACCGCGGCACCCTGACCGCTGGCAAACCGTCGCGGCCGTTCCGCCATGAGATCGGCCGGACGCCGACGCACCGCCAGACCGGACACCGGTCGGCCCGGTGCCCGACCGACGAGCTCGACGCGTTCCGGTCGCGCGTGCGTCGCCGCAAACACCCGCCGGACATCGGGTTCGCCACTGCGTTGCCGCCGCAGGATATGCGGCATGGGCAGTCGCCGCACGACCTTGGGCAGAGCCCCGACGCGGCGATCACGGGTCGACAGCGCAGCGGGCGCGTCGGGCAGGTCGCCGCCGCTGTAGGGGAGGCGCAAAGACCGCGGCAACAATCGCAGGGACAACGAGGCCGGGCGTTCGGTCATTGCGGCAATCGGCCGCAGCGACACCGCCCGGAGGGCCAGTGCAAGCGGACCCACGGCCAGCAACCATCGGCGGGCGAACAGGTCGGGCAGCGTCGCCGCCGGTTCCGGGGCATGAGCAAGATAGCCGGTTTCGGCACCCGCCAACCCAACCGCACGAATCTCCCGCGTCCAGCTCCAGTCGCGCGCCGTAGGCAATATTTCGTATTTACGTTTTCGCTCCCATGGGACGCACGGCATGACCATGGCGAACTCGGCCGGGAACACCGGAAAAAACAGGTGAAACCCCAGCGCCTCTGCCGGCGGTTCGATGGCCGGCAAACCGGGCCGACGCCGGGCTGACGTCCCGTCGAGACCGAGCGCGGCGGCCAGCGTCGGCGGCGCCAGCGCCCCGAGCGCCTCGAGCAACCGCACCGGCGTCGTGGCGTCGACCGGCGGGGCCTGCCGGTACGCCAGGTCGGCATCGATCTCGAAAGGAGTGCGCGCGGCAAAATCATCGGGAAACGCATAGATCGGGCGGTTCATCAACCCCATCGATTCGGGGCGGACCACTGGCTCGTGGTGCTGCGGGACGACTTGCCCAAGGGCCCGGGCCGTGCCTGCGTCACTGGCCAGCGCCCGCTCGACCGGCACATCGACGGCCGGCCACGGCACCCGTCGGTTGACTGGAAACGCCGGACGGGCCTGACCGGCGAGGCGCAACCGCAACCGCACGCGCTCGCCGTCCTGTTCGAAAAACACGCCGATGTTGGTCGAAGGCAGACACAACCAGGCGGCAAGCTGTTGCGCCAACGCCTGGCCGACCGGTTCCCAGCGGCGCAACTGGCGACGATCGGCCATCGGCACCATCGCCTCACCGAACCCGGGCAACACCGGCGGATTCTGGCCGATGATCCACGAGGTCAGGGTGCGCACGATCCCCAGAAACGACTGTCCCACCAGCGTGCTGCGCGACACGAGTTGTTGCGCTTCCACGCCGGCCACGCGAAACCCGTCGATGATCGGCACCCGTGCCAACACGGGCAACTTGAACACCTCGCCAACCTCGGCAGGCCCCAACTGTCGATCGGCGAGATCGTGGTCCTCGATCCCGCGCGGCAGCCGGTTGAGCACCAGCGACAGCCGCTGCTGTTGCCGAAAAGCAACCACCGGCCGCGTCCGCAACAACTGATCGACAACGGCCAGACTCGAGATGTCGGTCGTGGTGACGAGAATCTGATGCGCCAGGGGAGCACTTTGCCGTGTCCCGGCCGACAACGGCGGCAGTTCGAGCGGAAAAACGTCGGCGCCGGCGGGCAGGTTGATCAAGACGATGTCGAACGCATGCACCATCTGCAACAGCAGATCGCGCACCGCCACCTCATTGAACAAGGCGCGCAGCGGCCGCTGTTTGACGCACGGAAAATACGACAACTGATCGGTGCGACTCAGGCAAAAAGTGCGTTTGAACCGATCGGCGGCCAACGGCAACAACTCGGCAAGGTCGCTGTAGACCGTCTGCGGTTGATGGTGCTGCAACAGATGCTTCACGTGAAGCGGCTGCTGATGGTCGGCGTCGATGACGGCCACATGCGTGCCCTGCACCTGCAGATCGAGGGCCAGGCCAGCCAGCAGACTTCCTTTGCCGACGCCGGTTCGCGTGCCGCCGATGACGACGAAAGTTGCGTTCCGGGTCGTCATGGCCACTCTCCGGCGCGCGCGCGGTCATGCGCGCGCAGAACAACAGCGCGCGAACCGACCGTCTCGAGATGCCGATGCGCTCGAACCATGCGACTGCAAATATATCACAGCGGAGCGCCGGAAAAGGGGGCACGGCAAACGCAATTGGGAAAGATGCGGGCACCGTGACGATGACGGGGGCGGCGAGGGGGAGAGGACGAGGGACGGTCATCCCGCGCGGGGGCGGGCGCCACGCCGATCAGAGGTCGATGGTCAGACCTTCGAAGGCCGCCGATGCACCCGGAAACTGCTGTTGCGCGGCTTGCTCCATTTCGGCCACCTTGGCATCGTCATGAATTGGATCGTGATGCGTCATGACCAACTGCTTGACGTTGCACGCCTGCGCCAGGCGGATCCCTTCTTGCGGCGTCGAATGGCCCCACCCAAGACGGGAGGGCCCCTTGAGGCCGAACTTCGCCGGATCGTACTCCTGCTCGGTGTACATGGTGTCGTAGACCAGAACATCGGCGTCACGTGCGAGATCGAGAAGATTCGCGTCGATCGAGCCGTCGGACGGATGCTCGCAATCGGTCGCAATGACCAAGACCTTGCCGGCGTCTTCGATGCGATAGCCCAGCACCCCGTTCGGGTGGATCAAGCGCCGGGCCGAAATCACCGTCGACCCGATGTTGAACGGTTTGTTCTTGACCGGATGAAAGTGAATCATTGCCGACAGATAGCCCAGATCGACCGGGAAGTAGAAGTGCTCCATCTGCCCGCGCAACGTGGCCTCGAGACGATCATCGACATCGCTCTCACCATACAAATGAAATACGTTGCATTTATTGGCAATCTTGTTGCCCTGATCGTCACGCGCCCCGATGTAGGCAGGCAGGAAGAAGGGGAAACCCTGGATGTGGTCCCAATGGGTGTGGGTGAAGAGGATGTGTCCTTCGCCCTGCCCCTTGCCAAACGGACCCTTGAGCAACTCCAGGCCGAGAAGCCGGGCACCGGTGCCGGCGTCGATGATGATCAGGCGATCGTCATGCGTCGTCACCTGGATGCACGTCGTATTGCCACCGTATTTCACGGTGGACGGCCCCGGAACCGGGACCGACCCGCGCACCCCCCAGAACTTGACCTGCATCGACTCCCCCTATGGTCTTCCGAGAACGATTGTCGCCATTGTGAAGACTATCGGCACATTATTGACGAATCATGATAGTGTCGACGATCCGCATCAGTTCATCAGGAGAATAGAATTCGATCTCGACCGTACCACGATTGCGACCACGCCGGATGCGGACCTTGGCGCCGAGAATTTCGCGCAACGAGTCTTCGACGAAACGCAGATTGACGTCGGCCGTCACTTTGCCGGGCTTGCACTCGACCTTGCGTTGCCGTTGATGGGCCAGCAGCTTTTCGGTGGCGGCCACCGACAACTGCTCTTTTTTGATGCGCTTGACCCAGACGCGCACCGTCGCGCTGTCGGGAAGCCCAGCGAGCAACTTGGCGTGGCCGGCCGACAACTCGCGTGAGATGATGAGCTGGCGCACGTCGTCGGGCAGCGTCAACAGGCGCAACCGATTGGTCAACGCGGAACGGCTCATGCCCAGGCGCCCGGCCAACTCTTCGTGCGTCAACCCGTGTTCGGCCAGCAGCTTGGCCATCGCTTCGGCCTCTTCGATCGGGTTCAGATCTTCGCGCTGGATGTTCTCGATCAACGCCGCCATCGCCGTTTCGCGATCATGCAGCGGCTGCACCATTGCCGGAATCCGGTCGGCACCGGCCAGCAAACTGGCCTGGTAGCGGCGTTCGCCGGCGATGATCTCGTAGACCTCGCCGTGCTGTCGCACGAGAATGGGCTGCAATACACCGTGTTCGACAATAGATTGCGCCAGTTCTTCGAGACGGGCGCGATCGAAACTCTTCCGTGGTTGATCGACCCGCGGCCGTACACGACTGATGTCAAGCCATGTGAACGTCGTCTCCGCCTGCATCTGTGAATTCACGCACTTTCTCCAAGGGAACAACTTCGCGCGCCAAACCCGGGTCCAGCGGGACACTGCGCGCATCCGGCGCGGGCGGCCCCCTTGCACTGCGCGAAACTCGCGTTTCGCGCCCCCGTCCGTGGGGCAACGGGGCACTGCGCGCATCCGGCGCGGGCGGGTACGGCAGATCTTCGTTTAATACCGAATCACCCTGAGTGTGTCAAATCATCTTTACACATGCATCTCTGTCGCTCGGCGATTTCCCATGCGCAGTCTGTCCCATCCGCAATCTCGCCCTTGCCGGTTCGCGATGGTATAATGGCACCACATCACATCGAGGAGGACTGACCATGCGGAGACTCCTGCTGCGCGCAACGTTTTTGCTCGGTGGCACCCTGGCCCTGGTCGCGACATCCTTTGCCGCCGGTATCCAGACGACGACCGAATACGCCAATGCCCAGTCATTTCTGAACAAGGGCGACTACGAGAGTGCGGCCGGCGCCCTGCAACCGTTGACCGGCGTGGCTCAACATGCAGCGCAGGCGAATCTCGAGATCGGCCGGATCCGCCAACGCCAGGCCGAAGCCGAATACAGCCTCGCCATCGGCCACTACACCGCGGCGGCCCAAGCGCTGCGTGCCGCAGCCAACGGCAATCTGCCGGGCACGGAGGCGCCCAAGGTTCTCTACGATCTGGGTCGCATCTACGACGAACGGCTGAACGATCCGACGCACGCCATGGAAGCCTACGGACTGATCATCCAGAAATATCCGACGTTTCTGGCCATCGACAAGGTCGTGTTTTATCAGGCCCAGGCGCTCGAGAAGGCCGGTCGGCGCGACGAGGCGGCGCAGTTCTACCAACGCGTGGTCTCACAGTATCCGTACAGCAGCTTTCATCCGGTTGCCCAGGAACGCATGAAAACGCTGGCGCCCGGCACCTCGGTGGCCGCTGCCGCCATCGAAACGCAGAAAGAGGTCGTCGAAACCGCCCGCGACGACGAAACCACGCTGCAGGCGCAAATGGACCTGGCCAAGATGCACCGCGAGAATGGCGAGTACAAAGAAGCGGTCAAGGCCCTGCGCAAGGTGGCCGGCAACTCGACAAACCAGGATCTGGGCCGCAAAGCGATGGGCGAGTTGGCGCAACTGCTCGACGAGAAGGAAAAAGACTACCAGGGCGCCGCCAATGTGCTCGACGACATGGTGAAGAAATACCCGAACGACGAAGACACCAACAAGAATCTGCTCAAACTCGGCAAGCTGTACGAAGACAATCTCAAGACCGAGCAGAAGTACGTCCGCGATGGCCGGGTGTACAAACGCGACTCGATCGAGAGCGTCACCAAGGCCGTCGATTACTACGAGCAGGTCACGAGCAAAAGCCCCGACGCCGACGAGGCGGCCGATGCCTACCTGCGCAAAGGTGAACTGTACCAGTCGAAACTGAACGACCCTGACAAGGCTCGCGCCGAATACGAGAATTTCCTGCGCCACTTCCCCAGCCATGCCGAAGCCGACAAGGTCAAAGAGAAGCTGAAAGCGCTCGGCGACTGACCGCCGGCAACAGCCACACCGAACAGCAATCGCCGCGCGACCGACCGGGGCACCGTGCCCCGGTCGGTTTGTTTTTCGTTGGTGCACGTGGAGTCGACCGCCACAGACACCGGGGCGGTTCCTTGAATTGGACTGCCAATTGTGCTACCGTCTTCGCAATGTTGCAGAGGCCAACGCGCGCGCGATCATTGTCTGGTCTGCCGTCTTCCGCCTGCACCCTCCTGGTGTGGGCCGTCTTGTGCATCACCGCAACGGTTCCATGCCACAGCGCGGAACCGTCGTCGTACCTGTTGCGCGAAGACATCCGCGTCGGCGGGTTGGTCTTGACGGTCAACCGCACGGGGCGTGCCGCCTTCGCAGGGGGCATGGCGCAACAGCAGCGCCAAGCCCTGTTCGAGGTCAATATTTCTCTTGTAAATACAGGGCGCGAAGCGATTCGCTTCGAGACCCAGGTCTGCACGGCGCTCGAGATGCAGAAACGCT
>CAZADH010000188.1:0-4697 GCA_964483805.1 uncultured bacterium | reverse complement strand
GCGAACGGCGCGAGCGCGACGCTCTCGATCCGGTGTTCACATTGCACCCGGGTACGCAAACACACGGCAGCGTCTGGTTCCTCGTCGATGCCGACGAACCGGCCACCCCCGCCCCGACGTTCTGTTTCACCCAGGGCGATGCCTCGGTGCAGGTTCTTCTCGATGAAGAACTGACCAAGTGGCGCAGCAAGGGCGTGGCTGAACTCGAACGCGATCAGGCCGTGCGCATCGCCCGCTTCTTCATTTTCGGCAATCGCCCCAACGAGGCCCGCGACATCATCGACCGGCAATTGCTGCGCACACCGCACGACGCGCTGTTTCTCCTGCTCCGAGCCCAGGTGGCCCAGACGCAGGGCAACCGCGCCGAGATGGGGCACTACCTCGACAAGATCGCCGATGCATCGACGCTGCCTCCGAGCGAGATCCGCCAACTGGCCAAACTGGCCTACGACCTCGATCAATCGACACTGTGCATCAAGGTGCTGGAGTGCGTACCGGCCGGGCAACTGGCATCCGGCGATGTGCTCCTGCTGGCCAAAGCCCACTACGACCAACGCCACCTCGATGATGCCGAGCGCCTGCTCATCGATCTCGAAAACCGGGGCGAGCGCAATCCCGAGATCACCTTCACCCTGGGCAACATTGCCGACAAGCGTGACGACATCAACAATGCCGTGCGCTGGTGGCAGAAGACGCTCGAATACCAACCGCAACACGGACTCGCCCAGTTCAATATCGGCGTGATCCTGTACCGGCAGGGCCGCAGCAAAGAAGCCCGCGACGCCTGGCAACGGGTGATGGGGATGAACCCCGATCCCGATGTGCGGGCGGCCACCGAAGACGCCCTCAAAAACGTGCAATGACGACCCCCGTCGCCACACACCAAGGAGACCCGACCCATGGCTAAACCCCGACTCGTCAGCGGCATGCGCACCACCGGTTCGCTCCACCTGGGGCACCTCGAAGGCACGTTGCGCAACTGGGTCCGCTTTCAAGACGACTACGAGTGCCTGTTCTTCGCGGCCGACTGGCACGCCCACACTGACCGGCTCGAGATCGACAATCTGCCGCAAATCACCCACGACATGTTCATCGACTGGCTATCGGTCGGCCTCGACCCGGCCAAGGTCACGCTGTTTCGCCAGTCGCACATGCCCCAGACGGCCGAGCTGTGCACCTTGCTCAGCATGTTCACGCCGCTGGGCTGGCTCGAACGGTGTCCGACCTTCAAAGACGAGGTGCGCGACGAAGACACGCGCGAGCGTTGCTCCCTGGGCAAGTTGATGTATCCCGTATTGATGACCGCCGACGTTGCGCTCTACCAGGCAGCCAAGATCCCGGTCGGCAAAGACCAGATTCCCCACCTCGAGCTGTCGCGCGAGATCCTGCGCCGCTTCAACAATACCCATCCCGACATGTTCGTCGAACCGCAACCGGTGTTGTCGGAAGTGCCGATGTTGCTGGGCATCGACAACCGCAAGATGAGCAAGTCGTACAACAACGCCATCGAGTTGCGTGACTCCGCCGATGCGTTGAAGAACAAGGTGCACAACATGATCACCGATCCGCAACGGGTGCGCCGCAACGATCCGGGCAACCCCGATGTCTGCACGGTGTTCAGCTACCACAAGATCTACACCCCGGCGCGCACCGCCGAGATCGACCCGGCCTGCCGGGCCGGCACGATCGGCTGCCGCGATTGCAAGGGCGAGCTGCTCACCAGCCTCGAGCGGGTCCTCGCGCCGATCCGCGAACGCCGCGCCCAGTTCGAGGCCACGCCGGGCCTGATCCCTGAATTGCTGGCGCGTGGCGAGAAGCGGGCTACCGAGATCGCCGACGCGACGATCGACCGGGTCCGCCGCGCCATGGGCTTCACATCGTAAATATAACGTAAATATAACACACATAAGGGCAACCGATCATGGCCTACCAGGTTAAGCTGCCGATCTTCGAAGGTCCCTTCGATCTGCTGTTCCACCTGATCGAAGAGCAGAAGGTCAACATCTACGACATTCCAATCGCGACCATCACCGGGCAATACCTCGACTACCTGCGCCTGATGGACCTGCTCGACCTCGAGGTCACGACCGGGTTCCTGGTCATGGCCGCGACCCTGCTCGAGATCAAATCGCGTTTGTTGCTGCCCCGGGCCGAACCCGAAGTCGTCGAAGAGGTCGAGTTCTCCGAAGACGGCATGCCGCTCGACGACGCGCGCCGCCCGCTGGTCGAGAAACTGATCGAGTATCGCCGCTACAAACTGGTTGCCCTGGCCCTGCGCGAGCGCGAACGCGCGGCCTCGCGCATCTTCGTGCGCCAGAACACCCTCGACCCGCAGCCGATCGAACGGCTCGACATCGAACTGACCGCCTACGACCTGGTCAATCTGTATCGCGGGCTGGTCCAGCGCCGCCGCAACCCGCCGACACACCGCGTCGTGCTCGACCGCATCAACCTCAGCCGGCGCATCGAGCAGATCCGCCATGAGTTGTTCCGCAAGGGCGGCACCACACGCTTCACTGAACTCCTGCGCGACCACCGCAACCGTCTCGACGTTGTCATCAGCCTGATGGCCGTCCTCGAGATGGCGCGCATGGGCGAGGTCGATCTCGAACAACACGGCAACTTCAAACCAATCACGGTGAAGGTGCTGGCCCAACAAGACACACGAAATCTCCACGAACAGGTCGGGTGACACGCACGTGAACAACAACGACAACCACGAAACCAACAACCCTCTGCCGGGCGAGCCCGCCTCACCGAATCACGGCACGACTGAAGCGGCCGCCACCACTGCCGACCTGCCCGAGGATCGCGCCCACGGCCCGTCGACGCCGACCGATGCCAACCCCGGCGACGCCACCGTCCCGGCCAACGAGGCCGGCGCGGCCCGTGAATCGGCACCCGTAGATGCCGGCGAGGCCCCCTCGGCCAGCGATCCTGCCGCGACACCGGCAGCCGCTGCCGAAGCCACGGCCACACCGGCCCCCGGTACCGACGCCGCCCCCAGCAGCGAACCACCGCTCTCCGCCACCACCGGGCAGGCCCTCTTGCGCGTGATCAAGTCGATCCGGGCCGACGTTGCCGCTGACGCCCTGGCCAGTGCGGCCGCCGCCACAGCACCAGGCACCGGGACAAACCGCCCCGCCGACACCGTGGCCACCCACGAAGGGGATGCCGACACCACAGGTAATAATACCGTGCTGAATCCCCCAACCGGTGCCGCGGTCGACGGCGAACCTCCTTTGCCCCCGGCCGACGCGGCTGCCGCCGAAGAGCCGGTGCTGGCCGTCGATACCGGACCATTGCCCGAAGCCACCCCTGATCTCATGCAGGCCGCCCTCGAGGGCCTGCTGTTCGTGGCCAATCGGCCGATGACCGCCGAGAAACTGGCCGCCCTGTTGAACATCGATAAAGACGAAGTATTGCTCGAGATCAACAAACTCAAGCACCGCCTCGAGAGCGACCCGTGCCACGGGTTGCAGGTGATCACCACCGAAAGCGGCGTGCAACTTGCCACCAAGGCGATGATTGCCCCGTATCTCACCCGTCTCGAAGGGCAGCGTCTGGTCAATCTGTCGCTGCCTGCCCTCGAAACGCTGTCGATCATTGCTCTCAAGCAACCGGTCACCCGCGGCGAGATCGAGCACATTCGCGGCGTCAACTCCGACGGCACGGTGGCCACGCTCCTCGAAAAGAAGCTGATCAACGTGGTCGGCGAGAAACCGGTCCCCGGACGCCCGCGCTTGTATGGCACCACCCAGGATTTCCTCTATTACTTCGGCCTCGAATCGCTGGCCGAAATGCCGATTCCCCCCGACGAACCTCCGTCGACCGAAGACCTTGAACACGCCAAGCGCGCGGCCGACGGCGTGTCGATGACGACAGCGCTCGAAGGCATGGGTGGGGTCCCGCTGCCCGAGATCCCCGAAATCGATGCAGTGCCGGCTCCGAACGCGCCGGTTGCGGACATCGATGCCGTGCCCGGCACTCCCGATCCCGAGCCGACATCATGAAGAAACCCAGCCCGTCTCGATATCTCGAAGCAACCCTTCCCAATGGCGTTCGCGTCATTGGCGAGCGCATCGACACCGTAGCTTCGGTGAGCATCGGCTACTTCTTCCATTCGGGCGTAATTTACGAGCCGGCCCCAATGCTCGGCGTCAGCCACATCATCGAGCACATGTTGTTCAAGGGCACGAAGCGCCGCAGCCCGCGCGACATCGCCCGGGCATTCGACCGCATCGGCGGCCTGCTCAACGCGTTCACCGCCAAAGACTACTGCTGCTATTACGGCCGCGTCGTCGGCGATGACCTGCCCATCGCTATCGACGTGTTGTCCGACATGGTCGCCAACTCGCAGTTCGACGCCGCCGAACTGAAGCGCGAACGCAATGTGATTCTCGAAGAAATCAAAATGTACGAAGACTCGCCTGACGAGCTCATTCACGAGAATCTGGTGCGCACCTTGTGGCCCAAAGCCCAGCTCGGCCTGCCGATCCTGGGCACCAAAGACACGGTGGCCAACATGGAGCGCAAAGCAATACTCGATATTTACAAGAAGCAATACTCGGCCGGCAATCTGCTGGTTGCCGTCGCCGGCAACTTCGATTGGGACAAACTGCTCAAGCTGCTCGAACGCGAGCTGAAGCACATGCCGGCCGGGACCGTAACCCCGCAACGCGCAGCCCCGCATGGCA
>CAZADH010000187.1:0-12082 GCA_964483805.1 uncultured bacterium | reverse complement strand
ATCTCTTGTTTCATGGCCAGGTGCGAGAAACCGAGAATCGCATTCATCGGAGTGCGGATCTCGTGACTCATGTTGGCGAGGAATTGCCCCTTGGCCACGCTCGCTGCCTGCGCCGCTTCCTTGGCCCGCGCCAACTCTTCGGTCGACGTGCGCAGTTGGGCCAACGCCGCCTCGAGATCGGCCGTGCGGGCAGCCACCCGTCGTTCGAGCTCGTCGCGCTGGCGCACCACTTCTTCGGCGAGGTCGTTGAATACGCGGGCGACGCGCCCGACCTCGTCGGGACCCGGCCGGGTGACGCGCGCCTGCCAGTCACCGTCGCGGAACCGGCTGACCGCCTCGGTCAGCTCCATCAAAGGTCGCGTCACCCAGATGCCGCCAAACCACGCGATGGCAGCCGCGATAAACACGGCGAACAGCACCGCCGATCCCATGGCCCACGCTGTGCGATTGACCCGGCCGAACAGCCGCTGCTTCGGAAATACATGGCCGAACACCAGCGTCTGGGGGTTCTTGGGCCACAGACCCACCGCTTTCGAAAAACCAAGGCAGTCGTTGCCGCGCCACGTCGTCTCGACACCCTCGCCGGCCACGAAGGCACGCCACTCGCCGGGGAAATCGGCGGCCAATCCCGCACCGTTGTTGAGGTCGTTGGGACCGCCCCATTCTTTAAAGGGTTCCTGGCTGTGATGTAAATACGAACCATTGCGGTCGGCAATAAAATGAAAGCTCCCGGTGTTGTCGAGTTCTTCGCGCTCATGCCAGAAATGCAGCAACGTCTGCATGTGCATCTGAATGGCGATGACGCCCTGGAACTCACCGGCCTCATCGTAAACCGGGGTCGCCACCATCATCGTCGGCCGATGGGGCACCTCGAGGCCGTGCGGTTGCCGAGCCAACGCGATCGTCGAAAAATAGACCTCGCCCGGATGCATGCGGGCGGCCTCGACGAAATACTCGGTATTGCTGCGGTTGACGAGTCCGGCCTCGGGTACGGCCGCCATGTGCCCGCCCGCGCTGAGCACACGCGCGGTCTCGAGTCCGCGGTTGTCGAGTACGGCGATCTCATCGTAAAATGGTTTGGTCTCGGCCATGACGACGAAGACCCTCTCGAGGCGGTTGCGCCAATCGATCGGCAAAGGTGCCGAACTCGACGCCGGCGGCAGGCCGGTCGTTTGCCGCTCGCTGTTGCGCAGAAACGGAATGCGGGCCAGCATGCGCGCGTCCCAGCGCGCCATGTCGAGGAACCGCTCCATCTGGTTCTCGGCCAGGCTCAACTCTTCGCTGGCCCGCTGGCGCGTGGTCTGCGTGATGTCGGTGTGCAGTGTCCACAGCGAGAACAATACTGCCAACGTGATCACCGGGGTGACCACCACCAGCGACAGCCACAGCAGCGAGAAGCGAATGCCGATCAACCGTGAACGCATGGGCGCCGCCGTTCCTTTACTTCACCGGGATCCAGATCTCGGTCGTCTTCTCGCCGGCCGGTCCGGCCGCCGCCGAGCTTGTCGCGCCCGAGGCCAGCAGCTTGTCGGGACCCTGATCGAGGTAACGCTCCATGCACGGCCCACCGATCGCCTTCAGTCCTTGCGCGTGGATCCATGCATACAATGCATTGATCGTGACATACGTGGTCAAATACGACCCACGGTGGATCGCCCGGGCCACTTTGCGATACGGGTACTGCTTAACCGTCATTCGATACAGGCTGGCCTGGCCCGAGGCCACCGGGTAACCGATGTCCCACTTCAGAAACTCCGGTTTCACATAGAGAGGGCTGTTCCAATACAACACGATCTCGCACCCGATCGGTCGCACGCCCGACTTGCGAAACTCGTTGTGAAAAGCGGTTTCCGATAGGGCGAAGTTCGAGTAGGGCCCGGTGCACTCGTAGCCCATGTAGTGAAACGGCTCGACCTCGATCACTTGCGCGTTGATGGTCGCGGCCGTCGGCGCCGCGGTCTGGCCGTGTGCGGCCGCCAGACTCGCAAGAACGACGAGCAACGCCAACGTTGCTCCGGTCAGAACCGTACTCCGCATTTGTTTTCTCCGGTGCACGCGACTGGTCACTTGCCCCCATGGTATCACGACCGCCGCGGGAGCACAGTGCCCCGCCGCCGCCCCCGCTTGCGCTCGTCCTGGTCGTCGTGCACAATGACAGCAAATGAACTGTGCGTTATCGATTTCATCGCGCAAGGGCCGGGTCGTTTGCACTGCCCGAAACTGCGTTTCGGGCCGCCCTCCATGGCGGCAAACGCCCACTACGCGCATCGTGCGCGGGCGGGTCGTTGGCACTGCCCGAAACTGCGTTTCGGGCCTGCTGCGCCGGTTCTTGCTGCTGGCCGTCGGGGTGTGGGCGTTGCTGGCGCCGCCCGCCGCTTTGGCGCGGCAATTGGGCGCGCCGCTGATGCGGGCGATTGCCGTCTCCGAAAACACCCGGCTCGAGAACGCCACGGTCGTCATCGTCGAGTATCTCGATGTCTACAACGATGACCTGCGCAAAGAACTGGTCGTGCAGAACATCGAGGCCGAGTTCTACACGGTGAACCGCTACTTCAACATCGCCGAGTACCGGTTCGACGGGCGGTATCTGCCGCTCACCGTGCCGCCGGGCGAGGTCCGCCGCATTGTCGTGCGCGAATACCGCACGGCGTTTCGCAGCAACCGGGCCTGGTACGACCGCTGGATCCGCTTCCGCGTCTACACCGACCGCGGTCTTACCATCTCGAACTCGTTCATGGCGCCGCTGCCAGATCTCACGTCGTTCGGTCCGGGGTCGGTCTTCGAGCGCTGACGTCGGCACGCAGTTGCTCGGCCAGTTCCCGCGGATCGTGGGTCGGCGGCAAACAGGCGCCCTCGCGACACACCCACGCCGTGGGCCTGCCGTTGATCGGAACGTGGTTCGCCGTCCAGGGCGCGACTCGCTCGAGATCCCGCGGTTCGGCGGTCGGGCGGAATAGCAATACACGGTATGGATCATGACCGCGTTGTGCCGCTGCGAGCAGCGGCGTGGCTGCGTGCCGGTCGGTGGCAGCGACGACGACAGTGGTGAGACCCTGTCGCAGCATCTCGGCGGCGCTCACCAGCGAGGGATAGATCGAGGGCATTCGCTGCATCTCGCCGGCGAACGCGCGCACGAGTCGCTCGGCCTGCGTCGCCAGCGCAAGGTCGCCAGTGATGCGGGCCAGGCGGACGCCGTTGCTGGCGGCGATGCCGTTGGCCGAGGGCAGGGCGCCGTCATGGCCTTCGACCGGGCGAAACAGCAGCGGTTCTGCATCGGTCGCCGCCAGGTGGAGCACGCCGGTGTCCGCATCGGCAAACGCCGCAAACGTGTGGCGGTGTAGCAGCGCCGCATCGTGCAACAGTGCCGGTGCCCATGTGGCTTCATACAGGTCGAGCAAAGCGGCCGTCAGGAAGACGTAGTCGTCGAGAAAGCCGGCGATCGGCATCACGCCGTGACAGTAACCGTGGGCCAGACGCGGACCACGTTGCAGTCGGGTCTGGATGAACGCGAGCGTTGCCTCGGCTTGGGCCACATAGCGTGGTTCGCCCAGAATCGTACCGGCCTTGGCCAACGCCGAGATCATCAGCGCGTTCCAGGCCGTCAGGATCTTGTCGTCCCGCGAGGGCGGTATCCGCTTCGCCCGCACCGCCAGCAATTGCTGCCGCGCCCGCCCGGTCAGCGCCGTCAGCGCCTCCGGGGTCAGGCCATGCGCCCGGGCAAAGGCGGCGATGTCGACCGGACGTTGCAGCACCGAGGGGCCGCCCCCGCCCGCGGTGGGCCGCCCGCCCGGGCCGTGGTCGAAGTTCCCGGTCTCGGTCACGCCGTAATACTTTCGCAATATCTCGATGTCGTCACCGACGGCGCGACGGAACTCGGCATCGGTAAATACGTAGTATTTGCCTTCGACCCCATCGCTGTCGGCGTTTTCGGCGCTGAACCAACCTCCGTCGGGGGCGGCCAGAACGCGATCGGCATACGCCAGGATGTCGCGCGCGACCTCGGCATACCGGTTCGCTCCGGTTCCCTGGTACGCCTCGAGATAGGTGACGGCGAGCAGGGCGTTGTCGTAGAGCATCTTCTCGAAATGGGGCACCTGCCAGGCCGCATCGACGCTGTAGCGGCAGAAGCCGCCGCCGAGATGGTCGTAGATGCCGCCGGCCGCCATGTGCTGCAGCGTCTGCTCGACCATCTGCCGGCAGTCCGTGGCCCCCGCACGATCGTCATCGCCGATCGTCAGGTGATTGATGAGAAATCGCAGCGTCGCCGGCATCGGGAACTTGGGAGCCGCACCAAAGCCGCCGTGCATGCTGTCGAACTCGCGACGCATTTGTTGTATTGCTCTCTCGCTCAGGTTGCCCGGAATCTCGTGGTCGCGCTGCTCTGGTTGCGAGCGAGCGAGCGCCGCCCGCACCTCTTCGCCGGCCTCGATGAGCCGGGCGCGCTGCTGCGTCTGCCACATCGCGGCGATCTGCGGCAACAGCTCGAGCAGACCGGGCCGTCCGTAACGCGCCGTGCGCGGCACATAGGTGGCGGCATAGAACGGCAGGCGTTCGGGAGTCATGATGATTGTCAGTGGCCAGCCGCCACTGCCGGTGAATGCCTGGCAGACGGCCATGTACACCTGGTCGATGTCGGGGCGCTCTTCGCGATCGACCTTGATGGCGACGAAGTCGCGGTTGAGCACCCGCGCAACGTCTGCGTCTTCGAACGATTCGTGCGCCATGACATGGCACCAGTGGCAGGTCGAATACCCGATCGACAGGAACACCGGCTTGTCTTCGCGGCGCGCCACCGCGAAAGCCTCGTCGTCCCAGGGGTGCCACGCCACCGGGTTGTCGCGGTGCTGTCGTAGATAGGGGCTGGTCGCGGTGCCGAGTCGGTTCATCGTGGGTCCTCCCGTCGTGCTTCAGGTAATAAGCACCCGGTCGAGGTTTGGCAAGTCTGACCGTCAGGGCATGGCTCCAGAAATCGCCCGAACGTCGGTCGTTGCGACCGCTTGCGGCGGGAGTCGGCGTGGCCTGCGCCGCAACCAAACCCGATCGTGACCCAGAAGGAGTCGTAACCCCCGGCGGTCGCCGGGGGCGTGCGGTCAGATCTCGAACACGATCACGAACCGATGCGAGTTCGTTGCTTCGATCCAGATCTTGCCGTGATGGGCATCGACGATGTGCCGCGCCAGCGGCAGTTCGAGCCCGATGTCGCTCGATTTCCCGGTTTCGAACTCGTCGAGTTGCCGCTCTAGATCGAAGAATCGCCGGGTTTCATCTTCGGTCAGCACGGTTGGGCAATCGTTCTCGATCCGGCAGCGGAACCGGTCGGCGGCGGTTCGCTCGGTCGTGACGACGACGTTCGTGCCGCGCAGGGCATACTTGGCGGCATTGCCGATCAAAATGTTGACCAACTTGGTGAACCAGTCACGGTCGGCAGTGATCTTGCTCGCGCCGAAACGCAATCGGGGCACGACCATCAGCAGCTTCTCGGCCAGCATGGGGCGTTGGGCGTCGATCTGCTGTTGCACCACCTCGTCGGGGCGCACCGTTTCTCGGTCGATGCGCAGCGGCCCGGCCTCGAGTTCGGTGAACGCCACCAGTTTGTTGACCTGGCGCTGCAGTTCGCGAATGCGGCCATGGGCGTGGCACGGGGCCCCGATTTCGGCGGCGTGCGCTTGCGACTGTTTGTGCACCTGGGCCACCAGATCGGGCAACCGGTGGATCACGAATGCGGCAATCTCGAGGCCACGACGACCCATGTCGCGTGCGGCCGTGATGTCACGCAGTTCGATCAGATACCCATGCAGAAACCCCCGCTTGCGCAAAGGGTTGACGTGGATCGACAGGTACAGCCGCTCGGGTTTGAGCATGACGAAGTGGAACGGCGTCGGATCCCCGGCGCGCGCGCGGACTTCGGCCAGCAGGGCCCGCAGTTTGCCCAGGATCGCCGCCGTGGGTTCCTCGTCGGGGCACAACCCGAGCAACGCCCGGGCCTGCCGATTGATGCCGTTCACCCGGAACTCCTGGTCGGTCAAAATCACCATGTCGGGGTGATTGTCGAGCACGTCGTCCTCGACCAGTTGCCGCGTGGTGACGCGAATGCGGTCAGAGAGCAACCGCAGCGTACCGTGGTTGACGCCCGGGACGGTGTGCAACAAGGTCTGGAAGTCGGTGCCGGCCACGACGTAGAAGGTAGCGTCGGTCTCGGTCTGCAGCGTCAGCGAGCGCGGTTGGTTGTCGATCAGCGACATTTCGCCGACGATCGTCCCCGGCCCGAGGGCGTTGACCACCTGGTCGGCACCGAATGCGTTGCGCTTGCGCAGGGTGGCCTGTCCCGAACGCAGGATGTAGAGCGCGTCACCCCGGTCGCCCTCGGCGAATACCCGTGTTGCCGCCGGGAACGCGAGTTCGGTGGTGATGGCAGCAATACAATGTAAAGCGTCGTCGGCGAAGTGATCGAGCAGACCATGCGCGCGCAGCCACGATACGACCGCCTCGGCGTCGGGCCGGGCGGTGCGGGGATCGACGGTTTGCCGTGTAGACATGATGGTCTGCTGGGGACTCTCTTTTGCGAACTGATCGAGTATGGGGTGGGGCGCCCGAAAAAGCAAGCGCGACCGGGACGCAGCCCGATCGCGCAAAGAGTCTGGCGTCTGTGCTCAGATCATCGGCTTGATCCATTTCAGGCGGCGGTAGATGTTCATCTTCCGCAGCGTCTTCGAATCGAGATGATCCTCCGGACCGTAAGCGCTGACGACTTTTCCGTTCTTGTCGAGTTTGATCTTGTACTCGATGACGCCGTTGGCGATGTCCTTCTGGATCTGCTCGTAGACCGCCTGGCCCAGCGCCTTGTCGTTGACCACGGCCATCGCTTCGGCATTCGCCGTCTGGCTCAACGGATCCATGTTATAGCTGCCGACGATCGTGATCTGGCGGTCGATGAGGAACGTCTTGGAGTGCAGACGTTGCTTGGCGCCCGGAGCCACGAGGATGCGGCAGGTCGGCATGTCGGTCAGCATTTTCTTCCAGTCGTTCATCAGGAACGCCTGCGGGAACAGCGAGTCGGTCGAGGCGCCGCTGTTCGAATGGAAGATGATCTTGACCCCGCGTTGCGACGCGCGTTTGAGCGATGCCCACGCCTCGTCGCTCAATACAACGTATGGATTCTGAATGATGATCTCTTCGCGGGCGGCCTCACACAGCGCCTGCAGGCAGGGCCCGATCTCGTTGAGTTTGCCCAGTGACGAGGTCTTCTCGAGGATCTTCACCGGCAACACCGGCTCGTTGGTGAAACACTCGAACCCGCTGTAACCGACGATGCCCTTGAACTTCACGATCTCACTGTTGAGTTCGGCCAGGACCTTCTTGTGTTCTTCTGCATAGCGTGTGTTCTTCGGATCGAGGATACCCTTGCCGTTGATGTACCGGTCCATGACTCGGGCCGCGATCTCGATGCGGTCGAGTTCCTGGGTCATTGTCTTCGGGTTGGGCTTCACGTTGGCGTTGCGCAGACCCTTCCACTCTTCTTCGAACGCCGCTTTGAAGTGCCGTGCCGCGTTCTCGCCTTCGACCAGAATATCGGTGTCGCGATACACGCACTCATACTCGCCATGCTGCACGAAGTAGTCGGGGCCGATGTTGCGACCGCCGGTCAGCGCCATCTTGCCATCGGGCAGGATGATCTTCTTGTGGTTGCTCGCGTAAACCCCGGCGAAATCAGTGAAAATGTGCAGCAGGCTCTGTGTGACCGAGTTGTACAGCTTGATTTCGACATTCGGGAAGACCGACAGCGCCCGGAACCGCTCGGGCATGCCCTTCATGTACCCCGAGCGATAGATGCGACCGTCGACCATCAGGCGAATCTTCACGCCCTGGCGGGCCTTGCGGGCCAGCAGGCCGAGAAACGCCTGCCCGAAGATGTCTTTGTCGACGATGTAATACGTGCAGTCGAGCGTCTCTTTGCAGTCGTTGATCATCTTCCAGCGCACGTACCACGACACGTCGTTCTCGGGAATGAACCGGACACGCCCGAAAGCGTCGGTTTCTTTGTTGTTCAATTCAGCAAACACCTGATCGAGGGTCTTGCTGCGATAGGGCGCGAAGGCCTTTGCCGATGCGGCTTCTTGTGCCTTCGTCAGCATCGCATCGAGGTCGGGCCCCTTGTTCTGGACGGCCACCGCGTTGGGCGTCACGCTCACCGCGGAAGTAGTGCCGAACGGACTGTCGGCGCCCAGCACCACCGACGGCAGCACCAGACTCAGAGCCATGATCAATGCCAGTTTTCGCATATTCGCGCCCTCCCTGGACCGAATCGTCATGATTGCATAAGTCTATCGATCGCATGCCCCGACCGTCAAGGACTGGTCTGGCACCGTGGGCCAGTCGTGTACCCCGTTTGGGGCGCTTTGTCTTGGCGGTGCGCCAGATTTGACGCGCGCCGGTGCGTCGCACCGGTCGCGGTCCGAGGTTGAGTGGCGTGGGCGCATTCCGTGAATTCCGGTGGCCGCGCAACAGGAAAGGCGGGGCGTTTGCACTGTCCCAAACTCCGTTTGGGACCGCCGTCCGTGGCTGCAAACGCCCACTACGCAACTCCTGTGCGGGCGGATGCGTTGGTTTTTTGCCGGCCGGCATGCTCCTTGCTGCGGATTGCGGTGACCGTTCTCGAACCCGGGTGGATCCGCATCGACAATTGGTCCTTCGCCGATCGTAACCGGACCCATGGCTCACGCAGTCATCCCCCGATGCTGCCTGGCCCATGCCGGTCAAGGCCGTTGGCGGACCGACACCTTTGCGGTGGCGATCCTTCCATTTTCCGTGTCGCGTCGGGAAGCTCATGTCCTTGCGCTTGCTTCACCGACCTCGAAAATGAAAGGAGTGTCGCATGTTTCGTCTACGCTTTGTGGGTGTCGGCAGCGCCTTCACCACGCGCGAATACTACCAATCGAATGTGCTCGTGATCGCCGAATCGGGGCGCAAACTCCTGATCGACTGCGGCTCGCAGGCCCAGTTCGCCCTCGAAGAACAGGGCATTCACAACGGCAATGCCGGCGCCGAAATCGACAGTGTCTACATCTCGCATCTGCATGCCGATCACATCGGATCGCTCGAGTGGTTGGCCCTGGTGACCTACTTTCACCCGGCGCGGCGCCGGCCCCACCTGTACGCGGTGCAGGCGGTGATGGGTGATCTGTGGAACAAGAGCCTGCGGGGCGGCCTCGAGACCCTCGAGGGCAAGATCGCCAACCTCACCGACTTCTTCGATTGCCACCCGATTCGTGCCAACTCATCATTCACCTGGGAAAACATCAAGTTCACGCCGGTACAGACGGTCCACATCGTGAGCGGTATGGCAATACAACACAGTTACGGATTGTTGCTGCAGGAAAACGGTTGCCAACGACGCATCTTCTTCACGGCCGACACCCAGTTCGCGCCTTACCAGATGCGCCGGCTCTACGACGCGGTCGACCTGATCTTTCACGATTGCGAGACCGCGCCTTTCAAATCGGGCGTGCATGCGCATTACGACGACCTGAAGACGTTGCCGGCCGCGATCCGTGGGCGCATGTGGCTGTACCACTATCAACCCCGGCCGCCACAAAACCCGCAAGCCGACGGCTTCCTGGGCTTCGTGCAGAAGGGCCAGGAGTTCGTGGTCGCCGACGAGGACGAACAGGGACAACCGACCGAACACCCGCGCCTGCCGCCGCCTGACCGCCCACTCGCGCCGGGCTTTCGGTTTCCGTCGGCGTCAAGATGAGGTATAGTGCTCGACACGAATGCCGCGGCGCCTCTCGTGGCCGCCGGCCCTGGTAATCAGTCGATGGATGCCGCCCACACCCCAACGAGTGCTCGCGAGCCGCGCACCGACGTGACACCCCCGAGTCGCGTCGGTGTTGCGCTCGCCGCGCTGATCGCGGTTCAGTTGATTACCGGCGGTACCTACATGGTCGCCAAGGTCGCCCTGCGCACGTTCGATCCGTTTTCGCTTGGGTTCCTGCGCTTCGTGGTCGCCGGTGCCGTCTTTGTCATCCTGATGCGCCGGAATGGCCTGTGGGCTCGCCCGCGACCGGGCGATGGTTGGGCATTTCTCGCGCTTGCCGCGCTCGGCGTGCCGCTCAATCAGGGGTTGTTCCTGTATGGAATGAAATTCGCGCCGGCGGCCCACGGAGCCCTGCTCTACGCGACGACGCCGATGCTGGTCATGGTGCTGTCGGCCTGGGCCGGTTACGAGCGGGTGACCGCGCCCAAGCTGGTCGGCATCGGCCTGGGCTTCGCCGGAGTCGTCGTCGTGCTCGCGGAACGCGGCCTGGCGCTGGCCACCGATGCGCTTCTCGGCGATGCCTTCGTTTTCGCGGCGGTCATTACCTGGGCGCTCTATACCCTGCTGAGCAAACGTCTCTTGCAGGATTACCCGGCGCTCTTCGTCACCGGTTGGTCGCTCGGCGTCGGGGCCTTGTTGTATTTGCCCATCGGTCTGCCCTACGTGGTCGGCCTCGACTGGCAGGCACAGAACGCCGTCAGTATCGCCGCACTGCTCTACCTGGCGTTGCTCACCTCGGTGGTCAGCTATCTCGTCTGGTCGTGGGCGCTGGCGCTGCTCGACCCCAGTCGTGTTGCCGTGGTATCGAACCTCCAACCGGTCGTTGCGGCCGGTCTGGGTTGGTTGGTGCTCGGGGAGGCCGTGACCTGGCACTTCTGGCTCGGAGCCGCCCTGGTCGCCGGTGGCGTGGTGTTGGCACAGCGCCGGTCAGACCCAAACAAATCGCCCGGAGGCGTGGTGCCCCCGGGCGATATGTAAATACAAACGACTACGTCAATCAGCTGCCGCTGCCGGCGGTGGTGCGGCCGGTGTAGCGCAACACGGTGACGATGCGGCTCCAACCCGAATACCAACCGAGGATCGGGTGGCGTTTGACCTCGCCGCGCCCCGACTGGTTCGAGATGGCCATGCCATCGCCCCAGACGACGCCAACGTGGCGGCTCGGACCCCAGACGATGATGTCGCCCGGCTGCAGCGAGCCCACGCTGCGATCGCTGATCTCGCTCCAGCCGCGGGTTTTCAGGTTGTTCACCAGGTTCGGCACCAGGCGGTTGTTCATCTCGGCGTTCTCGGCGAAGCCGTCTTCGACCAGGCCGGCGTTCTCGAGCATCCGCGACACCGACCAGGCACAGGCCTTGGTGCCGCGCGCCGTGCCCGGAACATTGCGAGTCACGGTGCCGATGAACGAATCGGCGGCCGACAACAGGCCACGCTTGGCCGCATCGGTCGTCGCGTAGGCGGGTGCCGTCGATTGGGGGGTGGCGCTGCCGGTGTCGTCCTCGCTCTCAGCGCCCGGAACGCGGGCCGCTTGTAACTGGGTGACAGCCACAACGGTGGCCAGGGCAAGCAACAAGCCGAGCAATATGCGGTATTGACGATGTCGGTTCATTTCATCTCCTCCTTGCTTCTGCCCTTGGGCTCACTTCACGTCGAAGCGCCGGAACGACACGGTCGTCTCTTTGTGCAACGAGGTGTTGATCCAGACGCTCTTGCCGTCGACCACGTCGCCGTAGCGGTTGGCGAACAGCGGCGAACCTTTGAACTGGACGATCGGCTCGCCGGCGCCGTCTTTGCCGATGACAAACACCATGCAGTCGTCTTTGTCGTCAACGCTGAAACCAAACGCCACCGCCCGGCCATCCCCGAGAAACCCGACGAGGCGCGCGCCCGCCAGGAAGGTGGCAACCTTGTCACCCGTGACCGTTACGGTCTTGACTGCCGTGCCCGTGTTGTCGACAAACTGCAACATGTTGTATTTCTCGTAATCGGTGGTGCCCAGATAGGCCACCTGCCCCTGCGGCGCGGCGACCAGCGACAGCGCCACCGGCCACGATGCCGACGTCAGCACTTTCCCGGTCAGGTCGAGGAAATACAGCCGATTGGAACCGAAGTCGCCGACGACCAGAGTCTTGTCGACGACCACGAAATGGTCGAACTGCTTGGGCATCTCTGGCGATGCCGCCAGCGACGCCACCGTCGTCACCGCGTCGCCTTTGACGCTCAGAAGCGCGCGCTGTGTGCTGTCGATGGTGTACAACGTGCCGTCGC
>CAZADH010000186.1:0-12086 GCA_964483805.1 uncultured bacterium | reverse complement strand
GGTCGCGGATCTTCGACAACAAAGCCAGGATCTTGTCGCCATGCTCGATCGAGGTGTCGAGGAAGAACTCGACCCGCGGCACCACGCGCAGACGCACGGCCCGGATGATCTCGCCGCGCACGAACGCGCGGGCCGAGTCGAGGCCCTTCTGGATACTGTCGCGGTCATCGGTGGCCAGGAGGGTGCTCCAGTAGACCTTGATCATCCCGTGATCGGACGCCAGTTCGCAGCGCACGATATGAACCCGCTGCACCCGCGGGTCTTTCATTTTGCGCTGGATGATGTAGGTGATTTCCCGTTGCAGTTGCGACTCGAGTCGCGCGTGATTATGGCCTGCCATGATCAACAATACTCCCATTCGATCGACATGGCGCGCACGAGCGCGTCGTCTTGCAGGATCTCTTCGATCCGTTGGCCCATCTGCATGAGCAGTTGTTTGTCGTTGCCGACAATCGCGACGCCAACCAGGCTGCGCTGCCACATGTCCATGTGCTCGACCTCGGCGATCGAGCAGTTGAACCGGGCGCGAACCCTGTCGATCAGGCTCTTGAGGATGCGGCGCTTGTCTTTGAGACAATGCGCTTCCGGAAAATGCAGGTCGATGCTGCCGATGGCGACGATCATATCTCGGTCTCTGTTGTTCCTATGAGAACCCAACCACCGTCACCCCAGTGCGGCAACGGTGGTTGGGCTACGCAAACCGGCCGGCGAAGCCGAGCCGGTCAGGCTTTGGCTTCGCCCTCGAGAGCGCGAATCACCTTCTTGAGATGGAACGCCTCGATAACGTCTTTTTCTTTGATGTCATTGAAGTTCGTGACGCCGATGCCGCACTCGTACCCCGAGACGACCTCGCGCACATCGTCTTTGAAGCGTTTCAACGACGAGACTTTGCCTTCGTAGATCTCGATGCCGTCGCGGATTACCCGCACGGACGCGTCGCGAACGATGCGGCCATCGATCACGAAGCAACCGGCAATCGAGCCGGCCTTCGGAATGCGGAACACCTGGCGCACTTCGGCCTTGCCGAGAATCTCTTCTTCGAACTCCGGCTCGTACATGCCGTGCATGGCCGCCTTAACCGCGTCGATCGCGTCGTAGATGATCCGGAAGATCTTGATCTCGACGCCTTCACGTGCCGCGATGTTCTCGATGCCATGCGCGGGACGCACATGGAACCCGAGGATGATCGCGTTGCTCGCCTTGGCCAGCATCACATCGGATTCGGTGATGGCGCCGACCCCCGAGTGCAGCACATTGATGCGGATCTCTGAGTTCGACAGCTTCTCGAGCGAGTCTTTGAGCGCGCCGGAAGAACCCTGCACATCGGCCTTGATGATGATGTTGAGATCTTTGACCTCGCCTTCGCTCATCTTCTTGAACAGGTCGACCAGCTTGATGCGGCTGTCGCGGCCGAGCCGCTCCTCGCGCTCCGACTTCTGCCGCAGCGTGCCGACGTAGCGGGCGAACTTGGCGCTCTCAACCACCAGAAGGCGGTCACCGACCTTGGGCACTTCGTTGAGACCCAACACCTGCACCGGTTCGGCTGGGCCAGCCTCCTTGATGCGGGCACCCGTGTCGGTGATCAAGGCCTTGACCTTGCCGTAGCAAACGCCGCAGATGATGTGATCGCCCACCCGCAATGTGCCATTCTGGACCAGGCCGGTCACCAGCGGCCCCATGCCGCGGTCGAGTCTGGCTTCGATGACGACGCCGCGAGCGGCCCGGCTCGGATTGGCTTTCAGTTCGAGCATTTCGGCCGACAACAGGATCATCTCGAGCAACGCCTCGATGTTGTCACCGGTGCGTGCCGAAACGTTGCAGAAGATCGTCTTGCCGCCCCAGTCCTCGGCGACGAGGTTGTACGGCATGAGTTGCTGTTTGACCTTCTCGGGGTTGGCATCGGGCTTGTCGATCTTGTTGATGGCGACGATGATCGGCACGCCCGCAGCCTGGGCGTGGTGGATCGCTTCGACGGTTTGGGGCTGCACGCCGTCATCGGCGGCAACGACCAGGATGGCGAGATCGGTGATCTGGGCACCTTGGGCGCGCATGGCAGTGAATGCTTCGTGGCCGGGGGTGTCGAGGAAGGTGATGGAGCCCTGCTTTGTATTGACAGTGTATGCACCAATGTGCTGCGTGATCCCGCCGTATTCACCTTCGGCCACGCGGGCCTTGCGGATCCGGTCGAGCAGCGACGTCTTGCCATGATCGACGTGACCCATGATGGTCACCACGGGCGGGCGGGTCTTGAGATCGTCAGCGGTATCGGGCTCCTCATCGAGCGAAATGACGTCTTCGGTGAACACCGCTTCACGGCCAAATTCGCGGGCCAGCAACTCGACCTGGGCCTGTTCGAGGCGCTGATTGAGGCTGGCGAACACACTCATGCCCATGAGCTTCTTGATCACTTCGCTGGCCGGCGCATCGAGATACTCGGCCAGTTCGTTGACCGTGACTTCCTGGGGCAATCGCAGACTCGGCAACCGCGCCTCGGTCTGCAGGACTTCGGGCAACTGATCGAGCGGAACGACCTCGGGTGTCTCGTCGATGTCGGGCTCGTCGGTGCCCGGCTGAATGAGCGAATGCCGGCCGATCGGGCCGCGACCCTTCATGATCGGCTTCTTCTCGGGCTTCTTCTTGACCTTCTTCGGCGGCGCTTCGCGCTTGACCGGGGTGGTCTTGATGATGGTGATCTGTTTCGAGACCTCGGCGATCGCTTCTTCTTCGTCGTGGTCCTTCAGGGGTTTCGGCCCACGCTTCTTGTCGTCGCGTTTATCGTCTTTCTTGACGATGACGGTGGGCAGCGGCGGCCGGAACTGGCCATCCGGGCGGGGTTGGCCCTGCCCGGGGGCGCCTTGCACCGCGGCTCCGGGGGTGGATTGGCCGGGTTGCCCTGGCCGCGCGACCTGGGGCGGCTGCGTTGGCCGAGGCGCATGCTGGCCGGGGGTGTGCACCGGAGCCGTCGTCGCCGGCGGCGGCGCCACGGGACGAACCGGCGGCACGGTCGGGCCGGCAGTGACCGGTGCGGCCGGCTTCGCTTTGCCTTTTCCCGACAGGTGTCCGTCAATGGCCGCGATCATTTCATCACTGATTGCCGAAAAAGCATGGGGCTTCACCGAGAAGCCGAGCTTCTCGAGCAACGTCACCATGTCCGGCTGCTTCATATTGTATTGCTTACATGCTTCGTGCAGACGCATCTTTGCCATCGACTAACCTCCAGAGTTACCCCTGACCCTCGGGCCGGTCCTGCCGGGCCGATGTGTCGGTTGTTTCTTTTTCGTTGCGAATCTCGATCTTGACGTTCGTCAGCTTCGCGGCCAGTTTCACGTTCATGCCCTCTTTGCCGATCGCCAGCGACAACTGGGCGGCGGGCACCACGACCTGGGCCAGTTTCCCGTCGTCGAGGATCTCGATCGACTGGATCTTGGCTGGACTGAGCGCGTTGGTCACGTACTCTGCGAGATTTTCGCTGTAACGGATAATATCGATCTTTTCGCCGTTGAGTTCATCGACGATGCCCTTGATGCGGTTGCCTTTCAGGCCCACGCAAGCACCGACCGGATCGACCCGGCTGTTGCGCGAGTGCACGGCGATCTTGGTGCGGTAACTCGCTTCGCGGGCGATGGCCTTGACCTCGACGATCTTGTCGATGATCTCGGGAATCTGCATTTCGAACAGCGTCTGGACGAACTTGGCGTGGGTGCGGGAGAGCAGGATCTGCGGCCCCTTCGAGGTCACCTTGACCTCGGCCACGTAACACTTCACGCGGTCGTTGGGGCGAAAGCTCTCGCCGGGAATCTGCTCGCGGTGGGTCAGCACCGCCTCGGTGCCGGCGATTTCGACGATCACGTTGCCGCGCTCGACCCGCTGGACCTTACCCGAGAGCACCAAGCCGACCTTGTCGGTAAACTCTTTGTAGATGACGTTGCGTTCGGCTTCCTTCAGTTTCTGGCTGACCACCTGTTTGGCGGTCTGCGCCGCGATGCGGCCGAAACTGTCGGGGGTGACATCTTCTTCGAGCGTGTCACCGACCGCGGCCTCGGGATTGCGCTCGTGGGCTTCGGCCAGCGTGATCCCCGGGGTTTCTTCGCTGGGCGTCTCGACCACATGATCTTGTCGGTAGACCTTGAACTCACCGTTTTGCCGGTTGAGGCGCACGCGCACCTCTGACTTGGAGTCGGGGAAGTTGCGGCGATAGGCCATCACCAGCGCATCTTCAATTGCGCCGACGAGGATCTCGATCGAGATGCCTTTCTCTTCGGTCAATTGCTTCAGCGTTTGAAAGAAATTGCTGTTTCCGCTCATTGTTGTTCCTTGCGCCTGTCGCCCTCACTCCGCGGCACCCACACCGCACGGCGACGCTGTCCGTCGATGATCAACCGCGGGCCTTCCGCGGAAATTCGAGGATCGTGCGGGCCTCGCTGACATCGTCGAGCAGCAGTTCTTGGATTCCTTCTGCTGCTGAAACCCGCACCCGATCTGAGAGAACCTCGTGCAGCCTTGCCTGGAAAACCTCCTTGCCGTGTTCGGCACCCGGCGCCTTGATGCGCCACCGCACCAACCGCCCCACACTGCGCTCAAAATCGACGTGGCGCTTGAGCAGTCGCTCGGCGCCCGGAGACGAGACCTCGAGAAGATACCGGCCCGGAATGGGATCGGTCGTGTCGAGGTGCTTCGAGAGCGCCCGTGACACCTTCTCGCAATCGTCGATACCGACGCCGTGTGCCGCATCAATGGCGATGGTCAGGACAATACGCCGCTGCAAACGTCTGAGGGAAATGTCATACACGTCGTAGGCACCACCGAAGTTCTCGGTGATGAACCTGGTGATCTGCTCGATCAGATGCGTATCGCCGACCACGTGTTGGCACAACCCCCTTTCGGGAAATGCGGAAAGAGTGACCGGAGGCCACTCTTCTCCTGATTCATGCATTTTTTGCGGGGGCCGAAGCCCCGTGTGAGTTCACATGGTAGCACCTCGCGCCCGTCGGCGCAACCACGTTGCGCATCCTTGCCGTCCCGCGCGCTCGGCGGGCCGTGGCGTGCAGAATCGCGCTTGTTTGGCAGATTCCGGCGTGCTAGCATCAAGCACGGCCGCTGGGCGTCGGTTGCCGCGACCGCGGTTGATGTCGAGATCCCAAGCGAGAGAGAGCCAATGTCCACTATGCTGCTGCCTGCACGTTCTTCGCTGGTTGGTCTGATGGGTCGCATTGTCGTGGCGAGGTCGGTGTGGCCGGCGATGGGAGCCGTCATCGGCCTGATCGTTATCCTGGGTGCGCTCGGCTGCGCGGCGACGCCGCCCAGCCCGGGGAAAGCGGCGACGCCGACCACACTGGCCTCCGGAACGGCGCCGGTGCGCGGGGGCGTTTATCGCAAGGCGTTTTCCGACAAGGTCCTGACGCTCGATCCGCGCGAGATCGGTGATTCGTTTTCGCATGAGGTGGCGCGGCAGATGCTCGACGGACTGTGCGAATTCGATGATCACGCCCGCGTGATCCCGGCGCTTGCCAGGTCATGGGATGTCTCCGCCGACAAGCGTGAATACACCTTTCATCTGGCCAGTGGCGTGTTTTTTCAGGCGACGACCGGGCCCGATAACGAACCAACGGCCAATGGAGGGCGGGCACTCGTGGCTGACGATGTTCGTTATTCGTTTTTGCGGCTCCTCGACCCCAAAGTTGCCTCGAGTCGGGCGAAATTCTTCTGGGTTATTGCCGGCGCCGAAGCGTATTTCAAAGGAACCGCGACCGATGTGGTGGGGTTGCGCGTCATCGACGCCCACACCATCGCGATCACCCTCGAAAAACCGTTTGCCCCGTTCTTGTCGTTGCTGGCCACCCCGAACGCGTTCATCGTGCCACGTGAAGATGCCGAGAAGCTGGGGGCAAGCTTCTCGCGCCGGCCGGTCGGCACCGGTGCTTTCAGTTGGGCCGGCAACCGAGGCGACGGCCTGATCCTGCGTGCAAATACAAAGTATTACAAGGGCTGCCCGCATCTGGAGGGTATTGAGTTCCTCGTCACCAAGAGCGAGGAAGAGGCGTTCGTCTTGTTCAAGAAGAACGAGGTCTATCACGTTGGGGTGCCGGCGGCCGAGTATCTCAACGTCAAGAACGACCCGAAGCTGGGGCCGTTGATGCTCGATCAGAGCCGGTGGGGGTGCTACTACCTGGGTTTCAATACCGCGTCGGCCCCGTTCGACAATGTCAAGGTTCGCCAGGCCATCAACTTTGCCATCGATCGCGACGCGATCATCGATCTCGTTCTCAACGGACGGGCGAAGAAGGCCAAAGGCGTGTTGCCCCCCGGCATCGATGCCTTCAACCCCGAGTTGCAGGGCTATGAATACAATGTACAACGGGCCCGGCAGTTGCTGGCCGAAGCCGGATACCCGGAAGGCAAGGGGTTCCCGCCGATCACCCTGCAGTTCAATCGCGATCCGGTGCATTCGCGCACTTCCGAGTTCATCATTGCCAACCTGCGCGACATCGGTGTGACCTGCACCTACAAAGAGGTCGAGTTCGACGCCCACATGCGCGCGGTCGATGCGGGCGAGATTCCGTTCTTTCGCATGGGGTGGGTCGTCGACTATCCCGATCCCGACAATCTGCTCTATGTGTTGTTCCACAGTTCGAACATCGGCGAGCGGGGCAACGCCGCGCGTTACACCAACGCCAAGGTCGACGCCCTGCTCGATCAGGCCCGGGCCGAGACCATACACGAACGGCGTATCCAGTTGTATCGCGCTGCCGATCATCTCATCGTCGACGATGCGCCGTGGGTCTTTGTCTATCACTACACCACGCAACTGCTCGTCCAACCGTACGTGCACGGCCTGGTCTTGACGCCGATGGGCAGCAGCCAGATTACCTACCGCGACCTCTGGCTCGATCCCCAGCCGGCGGCGGTTCGCTGAGAACGCGACACGGTCCCGCGCAGACGCGCTTTCCGAGATCTCTTCGCGCCGTGGCGGCGTTCGCTCTGCCTGGCCGCGATATGATGAGGTCGGCCGGTTGCGCTGCCGAATCGATCAGCGGAACAACTTCGGCAGCAGGTAGAACGCGAAGAAGTAGATGAACACGACGAGGCACGTCAAGATGTTGAAATACTTCTCGATGAAGACCTTCATCGGTGCGCCGAACCAGCGCAGCAGGCCGGCCACCAGAAAGAAGCGGGCGCCACGACCGACCACCGACACGAGGATGAAGGGAACGAACGAGATGTGGGACACTCCGGCCGTGATGGTGATCACCTTGTAGGGGATTGGCGTGAACGCGGCTGTAAATACAATCAACAACGCATTTTCTTCATACGACCGGCACACTTTCTCGAAGACTTCATGAGTGAAACCCGGGACGTAGGCGAAGAAATAGTCGCCGACCAGGGTCCAGACAAAAGCCCCGATCGCATAGCCGAGAGCGGCCCCCGCCACCGAGCCCAAAGTGCAGACCGTCGCTTGGCGCAATGCGGCTTCGGGCTTGGCCAGCGCCATGGCGATCAGCAGCACATCGGGCGGGATCGGGAAGAAACTCGACTCGACGAAAGCGATGCAGAACAGCGCCACCATAGCATGCGGACGCTCGGCGAGTGACAGCACCCAGTTGTAGAGACGTTTTAGCCAGCCCATGCAATGACTCCTTCAGCAGATGGGGCATTGTAGCAGCGACCGTGAACTTTGGCGAGCGAGTATCCTCGCGAGCGTCTTGCCGAAGATTTACGAAACCTGTGGTCACCAGGAACAGCGCGCCGCTCGAGGGCGATGCGCGGCCTGGAGCGGCGTCGTTGGATCAACGGTCTGCGAACAGTCACCCGATGCCGGGGCCGGCGGCGTGACTGTGGGCAGTGTCGTTGCAGGGGGCCTGCTGCGGGGCACCCACCTGGGAGCGGTTTGCGGGTCAGTTCGGCGGATAACCGGCCCGGGTCAGGGCGCGCCGGGCCTGATCGACCGCGCTCTGATCGGGTGCGGTGAAGCGCACGTGCTTGCTCTCGAGGTCGACCTCGACCTCGCTCAGATCGTCGAGGAGCAGCAATGCCTCGGCAATGGCGCGGGAGCACCCCTGACAGTGCATGGCGGGAACCAGCCAGTCGATCTTCATGATTATTGTCCTCCGATGAGCGGCACTCAGCCGCCCCACTTCATCTTGTGGCGGAGCACCTTGAAGAAGTTGCGCCGCCGGTTCACGACAATGCGGGCTACGTCGATTGCCCGCAGGACATCGATCTCATCGCCTTCGTTGAGGTCGAAGCCTTCCTGGCCGTCGAGCACGAGGTTGACGTTCTCGGCGGTCGGCCCGAGACGGGCCTGAATGACTTCCTGGTCGGACACGACGACGGGGCGGACGCCCAGGGTGTGGCTCGAAATCGGGGCCAGCGCCATGAGTGGGACCCACGGTGGCACGATCGGGCCGCCGACCGACAGCGAATAGGCGGTCGAACCCGTCGGCGATGCAAACACGACGCCGTCGCCCTTGAAGGTGCTCATCGGCGTGCCCGAGATGGCCACGGCCACTTCGATGACCCGGGCCACCGGTTGCTTGATGACGACGACATCGTTGAGGCCCGTGCCCGCATAGACCTCCTGGCCATCGCGGCGCACGCGCACGTGCAGCATCATCCGCTCTTCCAGATCGTATTGGCCGGTGCGCAGACGCTCGAGCACCTTGAAGGTGTCGTCGCGCCCGCCCATGGTGAGAAAACCCAGGTGCCCCAGGTTGACGCCGGCAACCGGCAGGCGATGGCGGGCAAAACGCCGCACGGCCCGCAGAATCGAGCCATCGCCACCGAGCACGACGATCATCTCGGCCGAGCGCGCCATGGTTTGCGGAGTCACGCCCTCGCTCGACAAGCCTGCTTGTTGGGCGAGTTCTTCGCTGAGCAGCAACTCGACCCCGTGTTGATTGGCCCACTCGCGGATGAACTCGAGCAGGGTGGGTGACCCGGTGATGCTCGGGTGGCTGACCAGGCCGATGCGTTGAATCGGTGTGCTCATGCGTGGACCCGGGATCGCAGACAGGTAAATACTGTGTATGTCATCGCGATCACTGCGGCGGGAACAACTGGTAGTAGTTGCGCCCGGCGCGAATGCCGTCGGCAATGCTCTTGGCCGAGACTGCGTAGACCGACCCCGGAACCCGCCGCTCGATGCTGGTGAGCAGTTGCACGGCGACATCGCGCAGGCCCTGTTTGTAATATAGATTGGCCAACAACATCTGGGCGTCGAGATGAGACGGGTCGACCTTCAGGCAGTGCTTGAGTTGCTCGACCGCGGCCTTGTCGTCGCCGCTGCGGAAGAGGGCATCGCCCAGTTGGTAGTAGGCCTCCGACCAGCGGGGATAGAGGGTGGTCACCTGGGTGAACGCCTTGATCGCGTCGGGGTAGTTGCGGCCCAACTTGGCTTGCAGTCCCTGATTGAACTCTTTGAACAGGGTAACGACTTCGGTCTCGACCGCATTCAATTCGCCATGGCGCGAGCACTTGGGGGCATCACCCTGCCAACTGTAGTCGCCGCTTTCCGGGCACCGCGGCGGTGAAGACAGGAACTTCTCGCGCAGCAGATCTTCGATCTGGACTTCGTCTTTGGTCTTCGGATGCGCTTTCATGAAACCGTCGCGGGCGCGCTTCAGTGATGTCAATACAAAGTAACACCGCTGCTTGGTGCGCATGTCGGAAAAGTAGCTCAGATCGAGCTGGCGGGCAGATGCCGAACCGTCGGCCCCTCCTGCGGGCGCCGATCCACTGCCGGCGCCCGATCCGTCACCGCTGCCCTTGCCGGCGGCTTTACCCCCGCTCTTCGGCGCACCCTCGGCCGACCCGGCCGACGCACCGCCGCCGGCCGACGACAGGGCGGCCGGTGAGATCAAGGCGACGCCGTCCCGCGACGGCGTGGGCGGCCGGATCGTCTGGTTCGCGGCTTTCATCTCAGCTTGGATCGTGGCGAGCGACCGTCGCGCATACTCGTCGTCGGGGGTGATCTGCAAGACGCGGCGGAATCCGGCGACGGCCTCGCTGATCCGACCGGCGCGCGCGGCCATTGCCGCCTTCAGACCCAGCAGACGCGGGTTCGCGCGCTCCAGTTTGAGCCCGCGTTCGATGACGGCGTCGGCCTCGGCTTGATTGCCCTTGCGGGCGTATGAGAGTGCGAGCAGATAATACGTGTCGGCGCGGGACCGGGCTTTGTCGCTGTTCATCAGATCTTGCACGGTCGTGTCGGGAACGGCCAGCGTTTGCAGGTTCTGCGCCGGCGTCGCCATTGGGGTGGCAACGAGGGCAAGCGCGAGGCCCAGTGCTGACAGGCACTGGCGCACGACATGTGCTGGTGAACACGTGATTGGCCGCATCAGAGTGGCTCCTTCATGGCGAATGCTTCAGGCGGCGGCGTTGCCGGCGGCGATCTGTGCCTGCAGGCGACGACGCATCAGTTCGCTCCAACGAACGACCTCGGGGTCTCCCTGGCTCTGGGCCGCGGCCTCGTACTCCTTCAGTGCCCGCGGTGCCATACCTTTGGCGAAGTAGATGCCTCCGAGCAGATAATGGACCCGGGCATCCCGCGCCGCGAGCTTTTCGGCGGCGAGGGCGTCGCGCAGAGCATCGTTGACGAAACCGAGACTCATCTTGCCGCGCGCCGACGCCAGCAAGGCATCGAGGTGGTTGGGTACCAGTTTGAGGATCTCTTTGTAACAGCGCATCGCCAGGCGCAAGCGCCCGAGGCGGACGAGCAGATTTGCATACGCCATCAACCCGGGTACCGAACCATGATCGACCGCGAGCAGGCGCTGATAGGTGCCGAGTGCTTCGTTGTGCTGTTCGAGCGCTTCGTGGGCCCGGCCGATCTCGAGGTAGGCCATCTCGTTGACCGCATCTTCTTGCAGCGTTGCCTGCGCGCGCTTGATGACCTCTTGGCAACTCGCTTCGACCTTCTTGTAGAGGGCCCGGTAATGGGTCTGGATCTTGGCATCGGTGTAGTCGTACGACAACGCCTGGCGAAAGGCCTTCAGTGCCGCCTCGTCGCGGCCGCGCTGGGCCTCGAGAACCCCGATGGCGTTCCAGATCCCGGCCTGATCGGGGGCGCTGGTCGACGCGCGGATGAACGACTCGACCGCCTGGTCGACCATGGCCAGTTCCTGGTAGATGCGACCGAGACTGACCCAGGCCTCCCAGTTGTCGGGTTTGCGGGCCACGTAACCGAGAAGCTCGCGCACGGCGGCGTCGCGGTCATTTTGCAATATCGCGTATTTACCACGCAACCAGAACAGCTCGGCATCATCGGGGGTGACCCGGGCCACCTCGGTAAGGATGGCCTCGACCTGTTGCGGTTGTTTGGCATCGATCAGGACGCGGGCCAGTGCCATCATCGTGGTCGGCTCGGGGTGGAACTGGTGTGACAAGGCTTCTTGATAGAGGCCGGCCGCCCGCTCGAGTTCACCTTTGGTGACGAGAACCTCGGCCAGTCTTTCGAGAACGAAGGCGTCGTTGGGCTTGATACTCAGGGCCTGCGAGAACGACCGGATGGCGGCGTCGAGTTGGCCCTGTTGCTTGTGAACCAGGGCAAGTTGGCTGAATCCGTATGAATCATGCGGGTTCAACTGGGTGGCTCGTTTCAGTTCGAGTTCGGCGAAGCGAACTTCGCCCAGGTCGCGATAGACCATGCCCAGTTGATAATGGGCGTAGGCGTCTTCGGGAGCGAGTTGAATGCACTTCTGCAGTTGCGCCTTTGCCTCGGCCAGGCGTTTCTGGGCGCGGAACAGGCAGCCGAGTTGGTAATGCGCTTTGCCGAAAAACGGATTCAGCTCGAGCGCGGCGCAAAACGTGGCTTCGGCATCATCGAGTCGCCCTGCGCTGCGCAACAACTGCCCGTAGAACAGTTGCATCTCCGGGGTGACGGCGCCCAGATTCAGGCATGTTTCCATCGTCGCAATCGCCTTGTCACGATCGCCTCGCTCGTCGAGCAGATGCGCCTGCCGGAACAGCAGCGAGCGGTTGCGTGGGTGTTTGCGCAGGCGCGCCTCGACCTGGGCCAGCTCTTCGGAAACGCCCTCGGTCAGGAACTGGGTCAGCGTCTCGGCGCGCCGGGCGCGGGCGAGCACGGCATC
>CAZADH010000185.1:0-12129 GCA_964483805.1 uncultured bacterium | reverse complement strand
GTCTATCTGTTCGAATTCAAGGTCAAGGGCCTCGCCGGCAAAGGCAACGCCGGCCGCGCCCGGCCGATGACCTGGCTGCTCAAAAAGAACTACCACGAGAAGTATCGCACCGCCGCGCCCGAGGTCTACCTCGTCGGCGTCGAGTTCGACCCCGAGACGCGCAACATCAAGTCGTTTGAGTGGCGCCGGGCGTTCGCGCCACGCGAAGCCTGACACCGGGTGCGCGATCGGTTCTAAGGCTGAAGTTGACACGGGAGGAGCCCACATGACTCGAAACCGCCAACCCGAACTGGGCGCACCAAGATCGTGGCATTCCGTCAGTTTGAACGGTTCGTTCGGCACCGATCACTTTTCGCGCCTGCCGCGACAATCTGTTTACTGGTTGATCATATTGCTATTGTATGCCTTCTGCCCGATACCAGTTCTCGCCGTTGCCGCCGCGCCAGCACTTGTCTCTTCCCGGGCGCCAGCCGCAGAAACCCTGCCCCCCGTCGACCTGATCTCGATTCCGGCCGACCGCAACCTGCCCGCGGATCTGGCCGCGCAACTCGGCACCGTGCAACGCCAGACGCTGCGCTATTTCTGGGATTTCGCCCACCCGGTCTCGGGCCTGGCCCGCGAACGCAGCAACAACACCCCGAACTGCTGCACCAGCGGCGGCACCGGGTTCGGCATCATGGCCTGGATCGTCGGCGTCGACCGCGGCTGGCTGCCGCGACGCGAAGTCGTCGATCGCCTGCAGGTTATGGTCGACTTCCTTGCCCGGGCCGATCGGTTTCACGGTGCGTGGTCGCACTGGATCGACGGCGGCACCGGCAAGGCCATTCCGTTCAGCCCCAAGGATGACGGCGGCGACCTCGTCGAGACCTCGTATCTCATCAACGGCCTGCTCGCCGCCCGCCAGTATTTCTCGGCCCGCGACCCGATCGAGCACCGCCTGCGCGACAGCATCACCCAGTTGTGGCGCGAGGTCGAATGGGACTGGTACACCCGCGGACTCGACAAACTCTTCTGGCACTGGTCACCCAAGCATGGCTGGGCCATGAACATGCCGATCACCGGCTACAACGAGTGTCTCATCACCTTCGTGCTCGCCGCCTCGTCACCGACCCATCCGATCAAACCCGCCGTCTACCACCGCGGCTGGACAGCGGGCAAGGAGTTCAAGAACGGCCGCACCTATTTCGGTCATTGGACCCTGCCGCTCGGCTTCGATTACGGCGGACCGCTGTTCTTCGCGCACTACTCGTTCCTCGGCCTCGACCCGCGCGGCTTGCGCGACCGCTACGCCGATTACTGGCAACAGAACGTCGCCCACTCGCAGATCAACCGCCTCTGGTGCGTACGCAACGCCTGTAAATACAAAGGATACTCCGCTGACTGCTGGGGCCTGACTTCGAGCGACGACCCCAAGTTCTACGTCGCCCACAACCCCAAGGAAGATACGGGGGTTATCTCGCCCACGGCAGCGCTATCCTCAATGCCTTACACGCCGATCGCGTCGCTGCGGGCGCTGCGGCACTTCCTCGGCCCCCGGCGCGCCCAACTCTGGAGCGAATACGGCTTCGTCGATGCGTTTCGCGCCGACAACACCTGGACCGCAAAGTCACACCTCGCCATCGATCAGGGCCCGATCGTGGTCATGATCGAAAACTACCGTTCCGCCCTGCTCTGGCGGATGTTCATGCGCGACGCCGATGTCGAGCGCGGTCTGCGCCGGCTTGGTTTCTCGAGTCCGCACCTCCATTGAGCTCGCGCCGCCCCGAGCCCGCTTATGGATCACACCTGCCCCGAAAGTCGAATCGAGGAGTCAATACGATGTATTTCCACCATCGTCTCGCCCATGCCGCGTCGTCGGCCGTTTGTGTGCTCAACTCCTGCCGGGCTCACCGGCGCCCGTACGTCGCCCTGGTCGTTCTTGGCCTCTTCCTGATCGGCCTCGGCGCGCCGGCCACCGGTGCCGCCGCCCCGGGTTCTCGCCCGACCAAGGCCGATGCAACCCGCTGGGCCGTGCACATCGACAAACTGCTGGCACAGATGACCCTGACCGAGAAGATCGGCCAGTTGACCCTCTTTGCCACCGACTGGAACCTGACCGGGCCTACGGTGAACAAGAAGTTCCGCGACTACATTGCCGACGGCCGCTGCGGCGCCATCTTCAACGCCTACGGCGCCCAGTGCGTCAACGATCTGCAGAAGCTGGCGCTCGAGAAGTCACGTTTGCAGATCCCAGTATTGATGGGGTATGACGTGATCCACGGTTTCCGCACCATCTTCCCGATTCCGCTCGCGGAAGCCTGCTCGTGGGATCTGCCGGCGATCGAGCGCTCCGCCCGCATCGCTGCCGCCGAAGCCGCCGCCGAGGGCGTCCACTGGACGTTCGCCCCGATGGTCGACATCGCCCGCGATCCGCGGTGGGGCCGCGTTTCCGAGGGGTCCGGCGAGGACGTGTTTCTCGGCAGCCTGATCGCCGCGGCCCGCGTCCGCGGGTTCCAGGGCGCCGACTTGACCAACCCGGCGTCGGTCCTGGCCTGCGCCAAACACTTCGCCGCCTACGGCGCGCCTGAAGCCGGCCGCGATTACAATGTCGTCGATCTCTCGCCGCGCACCCTCGAAGAGGTCTATCTGCCGCCGTATCGCGCCTGCGTCGATGCCGGCGTGCGCACCTTCATGACCGCGTTCAACGAGATCAACGGTGTGCCATGCACGGGCAACCGTGAACTACTCACCACCCTGCTGCGGCGGGATTGGGGCTTCCGCGGCTTCATTGTCACCGACTACACCTCGATCACCGAGATGATCGCGCACGGCGTTGCTGCCGATGGCAAGGATGCCGCCGCCCTCGCGCTGAACGCCGGTGTCGACATGGACATGCAAGGCGGACTGTTCCTCGAGCATCTCGCCGAACTGGTCAAGAACGGGCGTGTATCAATACATGATATTGATGCCGCGGTGCGTCGCATTCTCTGGGCCAAAGCCGAGCTCGGCCTTTTCGACGATCCGTTTCGCCAGGTGACGCTGCAGCGCGAACAAGAGATGCGCGAGGTTCCGCTGCATCTGGCCGCCGCCCATGACATGGCGGTCAAATCGATGGTCCTGTTGCAGAATACCGACAATGTATTGCCATTGTCGCGCCAATTGCACCGGGTGGCCATCATCGGCCCGCTCGCCACCGCCACCACCGACCTGCTCGGCAACTGGCACGCCGCCGGCGACGGCAGCAAAGTGGTGCCCCTGACCGCGGCCATCCGCGCGCTCCTGCCGTCATCGACCGTCGTCGAGGTCGTCCCCGGCCTGCCCGGGGTCAACTCGACCGACTCCCGCGGGATCGCGGCCGCCGTCGCTGCTGCCCGCAGCGCCGATGCGGTGATCCTCGTTCTGGGCGAGCACGAGACCATGAGCGGCGAAGCGGCTTCCCGCGCTGACATCGATCTGCCCGGCGCCCAGAACGAACTGGCCGAAGCCGTCGCGACCGCGGTCGCCGCACGCAACCGCGGCCAGGCCGCCGACGACGACGCCACGATCGCGCGCGCCACACCGGTTCCCCTGGCCGCCGTCCTGTTCAATGGCCGCCCCCTCGCCATCTCTCGCCTGCAACGTGCCGTTCCGGCCATCCTCGAGGCGTGGTTCCCCGGCACCTGCGGCGGCAAAGCCGTGGCCGACGTGTTGTTCGGACGCGCTGCGCCGACAGGCAAACTGACGATGACCTTCCCGCGCTGCGTCGGCCAGGTCCCGATTCATTACGACTGCAAGAACACCGGCCGCCCCATCGTCGGCAACGAGAAATACACCAGCCGTTATCTCGACGTCCCCAACACCCCGCTGTTTCCGTTTGGCTGGGGTCTGACCTATACGACGTTCGCGTATGGCGACCTGCGGGTGCTCACGCCCCGGGTGGGCGCCCGCGACCGCATTACCGTGACCGTCACCGTCAAGAACACGGGTATCCGTGATGGCGAGGAGGTCGTGCAGCTCTATACCCGCCAGCGGGTCGGCACCGTCACCCGCCCGCTCGCGCAACTGCGCGCTTTTCAGAAGATCGCCATCCCCGCCGGCGCGCAGCGCAAGGTCGTGTTCCACGTGCCCGCGCGTGTCCTCGAATACCGTCGCGCCGATGGCACGATCGGCGTCGACACCGGAGTCTACGATTTCATGGTCGGCGGCAACTCGACCGAGGTCGCGACCGCTACCGTGACGCTGATCGGTACCGCCCACTGAGCGTATCCCCGTGACGTCGTCCCACGCGTGGCTGGCGACCCTGATCACGGTCGTCCTCGTCGTGGTGTTGCCTCTGGCCGTGGTCAACGAGCAGGTGCAGCGATCGCTCGCCGACCTGGCCGACGATGAACTCGACGATCTGTCGCGCCAGTTACTGACCAATCGGCAGCCGCTGTCGCAACAACTCGCGCGCCAGAACGCACCGGTCACCCTGTGCCGCAACCTGGCCGGCATGCCGGCCGAGGCGTTCCAGCGGCGAGTGGCCGAGTTTCATCAACGTTCGGCCGGTGCGCTCCGGTGGGTCGGCTGGGACCAGGTCGGCCGCATCATCGACCTGCCCGAGGCCGCCCGATTCGGGCCCCGCAACGTCTGGCAACCGCTGGCCCCCAATTACTTTCTCGTGGCGAATTCGGCGCGCATGCGCAGGGTGAGCCGCGGCCTCAAGGGCGAAGACCCTGATTTCAAGCGGTTCCAGATGTTTCTCGGCAATGGTCTGTCGGCGTTCGAGTTCATGGACAACCCGCACACCGCACTCGACTTCACCCGCCTCGACACCGACTGGCAGGTCTCGTGGCAGCGTGCGCGCCGCATAGGCAGCCTGTTTGCGGCCACGGCCACGCCCCGCCTCACCGGCGTCGTCCTCGCCGTCGAACGCGAGCGCCTTCCCCCGTCGTTCTGGGCATCGCTCATGGTCGACAATCACATTCCCGTCGATCTCACCGATCGCCGGTTTCACCTGGCGTCGATCGATCTCACCACCTGGCGGGTCCGCCTCCCACCTCAACTGCGTCAGCATCGGCAACTGGCGGCCGAACTTGCGGCCCGACTGCACCAACGTCAACACACTGTATTTATCGCTGAACCCTATCTCGTTCTGGTCATCGACGATGACGCGGCCGAACCCACGGCCAGCCTCCTGGTTATGGCCGACCTCTCGCCGTTGCGGGCCGACCAGTCCCGCCGCGCCGCGACGGCGCGTCACGTGCTCCTGTTGCTGCTGGCCCTCGGCGCCGTCCTCGTCCGGCGGCTGCTTGCCGGCGCCACAGCCATCGGCCTGCGATGGCGACTGGCCATGCTCTTTGCCCTGGCGGTGTTGCTGCCCACGGCCCTGGTGGCACAACAGTGGCTTGCCCTCTCACGGCTTTCCTTCGCCCGCGATCGCGAGCGACTCACCGAACGCATGCGCGAGGAGGCCCGTCTGGTCTCTCAGCGTTTTCGCCTCTTCACGTACACCCACTCGCAGTCGCTGGCCAAACTGCTCGCCACGCGCATTCCACCGGGCCGCACCGAGACCCAGGTCGCGGCCGACCTCGACCGCCTGACGCAACAAGGCTGGTTCGAGAGCTGGTTCCTCTCCGACGCCCGCGGCAAACTCGCGGCCAGCAGTCAGCGAACCCGCACCGGCATGGCCTCGGCCATGAAAACGTTGTTGAGCAAGCTGGCCGCCGAGGTCATGAAGATCCCGGAGGATCATCGTTACGACGCAGTCATCTCGAGCGCCCTGGAGTTCACCGGCGGCACCGTGCCACACCTGCGCCAACCCTCGCAACTGCGCAGCTACATGGTTGGCCGCGTGCGGGGATACGTGATGTACGTCCTCATGGAGGTCGAGGACAGCACCCGTATCCTCCTCCTGCGTCTGTCGGCGCAACACCTGGGCTACGCCTTTGCTCAACGCGAGATGCGTCGACAACGACAGACGGCGCAACGCGTCACCACAATCGGCCCCCGCTCACAGCTCTACTTCGCCGGCGTACCGCGCTTTCCGGCGTCACCCCACAACGACCCGATCTGGACCGATGCCACCATCCTTCAGGCACTCCAGGGCCAGATCGAGGCCGCCGGCGTTTTTCGCCAGGGCTCGAACGAGCGCCTGTTCTACACGCCCACCCGCCCGGCCGATGCGCCGTTCCACCCGCTCCTCACCGCCGATCTCGCGCCCCTCTTGCAAGCCCAGAGCGTGCGTCAGCAACAACTGGTCGTGCGCGTCGGCATCGCTCTGGCGGTCGCCGTCAGCACCGGACTACTGCTCGCCGGCCAACTGCTGGTCCCGTTGCGTCGCATCGAGGCTGCACTGATGCAACTCGGCGGCGGCGACCTCTCCGTGACGTTGCCAAACCTTGGCCACGACGAGATCGGCACCATCGCGGCGACGTTCAACCAGATGGTCGGCGGGTTGCGCGAGCGCGAACGCATGACCCGGTTCCTCTCCCGCTCCGCCCTGCGTTCCGTGTCGAGTGACACCGCCAGCCGCAGCGGCTGTCGCCAGACCGTCGCCGTGCTCTTCGCCGACATTCGCGACTTCACCACGCTGAGCGAACGTCACCCGCCGGAAGTCGTGGTCGGTCTGCTGAATCAGTATTTCGACTGTATGTCTGACGTCATTACCAAGTATGGCGGCGATATCGACAAGTTCATCGGCGATGCCATCATGGCCATCTTTCGTGAGGAAAGCGAACGCGCCGACCCCGGGCTCGCCACCACCCTGGCCCGGGCCGCCGTGTCAGCCGGCCTCGGCATGCAGAAGGCGCTGGCCGGGTTCAATGCGCACCGCACCGCCGCCGGCGAGTTCCCGATTGCCATCGGCGTCGGCATCGCCGTGGGCGAAGTGATTGCCGGCAACATCGGCGCCCAGGGGCGCCTCGACCACACGGTGATCGGCGATGTCGTCAATGTTGCCTCCCGGCTCGAGGGCATGAGCAAACAGGGCCGGCACACGCGCGTCATCGTCAGCGCGGCCGTTCACGCGTTACTTCACCAGCACCTGATGTGCGAACAATTGGCCACCACCACCGTTAAAGGCAAGAGCCAACCCGTTCCCATGTTTGAGATCATTGCCTGGGCAACCGAACCCGCACCGCCCGATGACCGACGCCAGTCTTGATTTGGAGGTCTGACGTGACCCTGCCACTCTCGATCGAACTCGTCCCCCACGACTCGGCACGTTACCACGAGGCAGTCACCCTGCGCCGCGCCGTGCTGCGCCGCCCCCTCGGGCTCGACTTCACCGACGACGAACTCGCTGCCGAGTCGCGTCACCTGCACCTCGTCGCCATCTACTGCACCAAGGTCGTCGGCTGCCTGATGATCGTCATCGAACCGACCGCCGGCCGCATCAGGCAGATGGCCGTCGACGAGAACTGCCGCGGCATGAGCATTGGCCGCCTATTGATGATACGCGCGGAGCACGAGATCGCCGCCATGGGTTTGTCACACATTGTATTGCATGCGCGCGAGACGGCAATGGGGTTCTACGAGAAACTCGGTTTCGTCCGCGAGGGCGCCCGCTTCATCGAAGTCGGCATCGGGCACTACAAAATGACCAAGAAAATCAAACCCTGACTGGCTTTACAGCCCACCAGCACCAACGCGCGGCAACCCCGGACGGTCGGCTTTACGCATGAGCCGCCTTTTTCAGACGGGCCACGCGCTCTTTCAACAATCGCTCGTGCTCTTCTTGCGACATGTTCGGGTCTTTTTGCTCGACGAACTTCTGGCACGGCAACTCACCGCAACGGCCGCAGTGATCGTGCTTTTTTGTATTTACAGAGCAGGCAAACAGCGCACAGGTGCCGCCCGGCACGTGATCGACGGCCCAGAACGTCTTGCCCTTGACTTTGTAACACCCTTCACACGGTTTGCCGAAGAACGGGCACTCATTGCACATCAAACCACACGCAGCCATGCTCATCGCCATTTCCTCCTGCAATTCACGTCACGGATAATCGACGTGGAACCCCGGACTGCAATCCACCAGCGAACTGGGGCTGGTAAAATTCGACTTCTGCTTGTCGTCGCCGTTGCCCGGCAACAGACTCGCCAGGGCATCGCCAATCAGCGGCACCTTGCGCACCTGTTCGCGCTTCTTCGTTGCCCAGTCGACCATGCCGATGACCGTTTTTACACCCTCCGGCAGCGTGATCGACTTGTCGCGATTCATGCCGGTGAGCGTGTCGGCATAGGTGCCCAGGTTCTTGTAGACCGGGGCGATGACGCGACCGATCAGCATCAACAGGTCGGTCTTCTTCGCACCGGTCTCGTTCATCAGGTTGTTGACATCACCCACCAGGCCCAGGCCAATGCCGCACTCCGCCTTGAATTTGCGTAGCGCGCCAAGGCCCCAACCGGCTTTGAAATCACCGGCCTTCTCGGCCGCGTAGAACTTCTTCTGGGCCGAGAGATAGTTCGGAAACGCCTTGTTTTCAGGAATCTTGTGCAACACCCGGCGCAACCGCTCGCGGGCGGCTGCATCCGGAAAGGCCTTCGCAAACACGCGGCACTCGGAAACCACATCATCGACAATGAAGTCGAGCAACTTCATGACATCTGGCGGCTGCACCGCCACGTAATCGGAAACGAAATTCACGATCTTGTTCGACAAGGCAAACCGATCTTTCGGTTGCAGACCATCGACCACGGCGTGCAACGCCATGACAATGCGGTCTTTTTCGGTCGACCGATTCGGCAACAACTCTTTGAAACCGGCGCCATCGTGATACGCCTTGTAGACCAGCTCGCTGCAATAGAACGCCTTGTTGCCGTCGTCGTCGGAGAACGAGTAGTCGTACGGGTGGCCCAATTGCGCTTCGGCGTAGCGAATGGCGCGATCGATCGCCGTGCTCGCCGCCGGTTCTTTCAGGCGCCCCGCCGGCCGCAGCAAGCGCATGCCCGCCCAACTGCCGAGACTCTCGAACCACGACACATAGCGGACCTTGTCTTTCGCCGGATCGCTGCGCTGCCCGGTGATGCCGACCGCCTCGATCAGATTGCCCGGGGGCCCGTCGACCACGAGGGCCGCGTGGTAATACGCCCCTTTCGTCAGCCGGCAGATCGGATTGTCGCGAATGCCCTCGTTCGTCTGCGGACCCGTCAATACAATGTCACCACGGCGCATCGAGGTCACGAACTGTACCATCTTCTCGTCTTTGCTGTAACGGCGGGCCCAGTCGAGCATCTTCGTCGGATCGCCGAACTGCGTCGAGAAGTGCCCCTTGCTGTTGGGATACTCGCGCCGCGCCAGGTTCTTCGCATTTGTCACCCCGGTGGCCCCGGGACTCGCCAATATGCACGCTTTCAGGCTCGGGTAGTTGCCCGGCAACAGCCGCCGCCGCATGAACTCGAGTTCTTCATCGGTGAGCAAGCCCGGCGGCCACGATGCCACCGCCCCTGGCGCCACCGCCGCCGTTCCGGCCGTGATCGCCACCGTGGCCGAGCCGGTCGCGAACGGATTGTTGCTCGTCTGCGCCACGGCAATGCCCACCGGCACGGCCAACCACAACGCCACCACCACGGCGGCCCAGCGTACACCTGCATTCCAGCGTCGTTTCATCGGCGGTCCCTCCTCGATCGATCAGGACACAGAGTATGACTCACTCCATGATACCTGCTTCGGCGCGAAAAGTTGACTCACCCCGGCGTAAATTGGCCGACAGAACCAAATAGAAACACGTCCGGCCTTCACCAATGTGTAGCCACGCCCGCGCCACCCCGCATGGACGGGCGATTGTGTGCCTACTGCCGGTACCGGTCGAGGAACGTCGGTGGCTGGTAGTTGTTGGTGTGCAACCGGATCCGTCGCCCCTCGAGCCGCGCTCCCAGAGCCAACCCGGCCGCCACCAGACGATCGGCGACCGACAGCGGCCCCAACAGACGCTCGTATTCCCGTTCGATCGCGATCGCTTTGCGTCGCACCCGTTCGTTGACCGCCTGCACCCGGAACACCGGCAACAACCCGCGCATTTCGCGCGCCGCCTTTTCCAGTTCCCTGGCCCGCGCCTGCAAAGAGGCGTCGTCGGCCGACCAGTTCCGGCTCGTGGCCACCGCTGCGATCAGGGTGTCGGCAGCCCGCATCAGGCCAGGCCCCAGCGTCTCGTAGTCACGCCGGAACGCCTCGTCGATAATCGCCTTGGTCGTCTCCCGCGGAAAATGCGGATGGTCGAACCAGATCGCGTCTTGCCCGTGCCAGAAACGGTAGGGCATGTCTGTGGCGATGCGCCCCGCCTTCGCGTAATTGTCATACAATGCAGTACCTGGTTGCGGCGACAGTTCCATGAACTGAATGAAATCTGGCTCCAGACCAATGACGTAGTCGACGTCTTCATCGAGAGTCTGCCGATCGTGATGATCGAGAAACAGAATCGCCGACGCCAGCACCGAGATGCCATGCGCTTTCAACCGTTGCAGCACCGCCCGCGCATCGATGCCGACCACCTTGGGGAACAACTCCCGCTTGCTCTCGATGCCGATCCAGGCAAACCGCACCCCGAGCTTGACCAGGTCGGTCGGCGCGTAGCGGTTGATGTCGGCGAGCGTCGTAAATACATCGAGTGCAAACCGGCGTCCCGTCGTCTCCATCAACTCGAGCAGGCGCCGGATCCACGGTTCATTGCCCAGGAAATTCTCGTCCTGCACCCAGAACTCGGTGGTCTGCATCTGGTCGGAAATTCGACACATCGTGGCAAACAACTCGTCGGCCGACCGGAAGAACGGGGTCCACCCCCCGAAGAAGGCGGCGGTGCAACAGAAGTGACACTTGTTGGCACAACCCACCCCGGGCATCAACACCGCCTTGCGATCGGGGATCTTCACACCCAGCACCCGCCGTTGATAATTGACCGGCAGAACCGGATGTTCGATCGGGGCCTCGGGATCCTCGCCAAAGTAGCGGCGCATAAACGCAACGCCCTCACCGATGCACAACTCGTCGGCCCCGAGCAACTCCTTCACCCCAGGGATGCGCGTCCCGTGCCCCCCGACGATGATCGTCGCCGTCGGCGCATGCTCGCGCACCAACCGGCACAGGCGCTGCGCCTTCTCGAAGTTGGGCACGATGAAGCTGATGCCGACGTGCGTGTATCCGCCCCGCCGCAGTTCCTCGACAAACTCGGCCTCGGTCGGAAAATCGAGCACCGTGGTCGGCACCTGCAGGTTGGCCGCAATCAGGGTCAAACCGTGGCTGCGATGGTGGATGCGCATCGAGAACGCACCCTGCATACGGGTTACCGCGTAATGCAGCAACTCGGGGAGGTTGCGGGCGCACTGCAACTCGTCGGTCACCCCGAACGGCTTGCAGATCGACGACAGCAGTAGTTTTCTTGCCGGTGCCGCCATTTGGCAATACTCCTTATTTACATCAACCCAAGGCCCGGCCCGGGGATCTGCCCCGACCGTGGTTTCACGCCGGTCGGTCCATCTCCGCCGCCGCATCGGTCGCGTGGTGCCCCGCGATGTCGCCCGTCTCGGGATGTCGATCGTTGGTCAACCCCAGCGCGTCGAGAGCCACGAACACGAGGTTGAGCACGATCGCCACGACCGTGCCCAACGCCATCCCCGTCAGCTTCACGGCCCCAATGCTGACCGCCGCTCCACCCACGCCGCTGACCAGGACGACCGAGGTGAGAATCAGGTTGCGGGCCCGCGTGTAATCGACCCGTCGCTCGATGAGCATGCGGATACCTGCCGCGGCGATGACGCCGAACAACAACAGGCACACCCCGCCCATGACCGGCACCGGAATGCTGCGCACCATCTCGGCAAACTTGCCGATGAACGAGATCACGATGGCGATCACGGCCGCCCCACCGATCACCCACACCGAGAAGACCCGGGTGATCGCCATGACGCCGATGTTTTCGCCATACGTTGTATTCGGGGTCGCCCCGACCAGTCCTGACAATACATTGGAAATACCATCACCGAGCAGCGACCGGTCGAGCCCAGGGTCTTTCACCAGATCCTTGCCGACGATATTGCCGGTGACGATGAGATGGCCGATGTGCTCGGCCAGCACCACCAGGGCCGCCGGCATGATGACCAGAATCGCACCGATGTTGAACGTGGGCGCATACAGATGCGGCACGGCAAACCACGGCGCGCTCTGCACCGCCTCGAGGTTGACGATGCCCAGCGCCA
>CAZADH010000184.1:5450-12263 GCA_964483805.1 uncultured bacterium | reverse complement strand
AGGCGGTACAGCGCCCGCACGGCTCCGGCGCGGGTGATCGGGTAGTCGAGGTGCATCTTGCCGTCGGGGAATGCATCGATGAGGTGGCTCTTGAGCGCCTCGGCCTCGTCGATCTTGCGTTCATGCAACCGCTGCAGCGACTGCTCGAGGAACTGCATGCGGCTCACCGACGCGGCCGACACGATGTCGGGCCATACGATCAGGAGCGCGAACACCAGCATCAGGAGGCGACCGCCGATTGACCCTAATGCATTCGTCGCCTTCGACCGATAGGAGCGCTGAACCGCCTCGGGCTTCGGGAATCGCTGAGTGACAAGGAGCATGGTGATGGCTGATATTCGCGAACGCACAGCAACAGGACTGACGCTGGCCGAAGAAGAAACCATGATCATGGCCCGAATCGAGAAGTATTCGGCCAAGATCGAACGGGTTCTGGAGGAGATCGAGCATCTCATCAAACAAGGCTACTCCATGAACTCATCGGAAGTGAAGCAGTTGCAGCAAAAACTCCACCAGATCGAGTTGAAGAGCAATTTCTGGCGGGGTCGGCTGTTGCGGTATCTGTAAACCCAGTCTCGAGGCGATCTCGAGATTGGTGACGGCGTCGGCGGCAAACACTGCCGCTGAGACGAACCGGTTTTGCTGCCATGACAGTTCGGCGCTGAGCCGCAGGACCTCGGGGTGCCAACCGAGACCCTTGTGTGCGGCAACCAACGCGGTGCGGGCCATGGCGGTTTGCCGCGCGGCCAGATGAGTGCGGGCGCCGGCCAGCGTGCCGGCCAGTGACAACGTCGGCCACGCCGCGGCCAACAGGCCGAGGCCCGCGGCAATGAGCACGAACAGCATCTTCCGACCTGATTTGAGCAGGTCGGCAGTCGTGCGTGCGTTGGCAATGGCCGCGAGCCGCTCGGGAAACCCCGGGTGCGTCGAGGTCCAACGGCGCCAACCGCGCAGGGGTTCCACATCGCCGATGCGCGCGGCAACCAGCGTCAGGGTCTGGGCGACCTCGTTCTTGCCGACGGTCTGCGCCGCCAGTTGATCGGCCTGCAGTTCGCATTCGCGCGCGAGCGCGGTGAAGATGCCGAAGAACCCGAGCAAGAACAGCCCTGCGTCGAGCCACTCGATGGCGGTGGGGTGGGCCAGCAGCAGCCACGGGTGGTGGTAATACAACCAGAAGCTCACGAACAGTGAGAAGAAGGCCAGATCGAGCGAAAAGAGCAGATACAGGCCGACATGGCCCAGGCGCAGGTGCGCCAGTTCGTGCGCGACGATGGCCACGATGCCGTCATCGGCAAAGGTCTCGCGCAGGTGCTTGGTAATGTAGACGTAGCGGAAGCGGGACGAGAGGCCGGCCACGGCCGCGTTGGCGATGGGTTCCTCGAACGTGTCCCACAGGTGCACGCCGCTGATCGGCACGCCCAGTTGTTGTGACAGGGCGCGCAAACGCTCGGCCAGTGTGCCTTCCGGCAGCGGGCGAGCCCGCCAGGCCAGGTTGAACAGCGTGGGCGACAGCAGATAGAGAACCACGAAAAACAGGGGGATCAGCGCGAGACGGGCCGGCGAAGCGGCCACTTCGCCGAGCGCCGCGACGCCGGGGCCATAAAAGAGGTCCTCGACCACCACCCACGCGAGAATCGGCGGAACGAACAGCAGCGGCACCGCCAGGCGGGCGCGAAAGAAATCACCGGCGGATTGCCGTGGCGAGCGCCAGTCGGCCATCGCATCGAAGAAGGGGCGATTGGTCAGCGCCAGGCCGGCGAGGTAGACGGCCATAGCAGGTAATAACACGGTAATCTGCCAGAGCGTCGCCTCGGCCGTGCGTCCCAGCAGCAGTCGGGGCGGACTCGCTCCCCACCAGACGGCGAGCACCCACACCGTGAGCGCCCACTGGCTGCGGTACTGCCAGGTCATGATCACGTCGGGATCGAGGTGGCGGTGGCGCAGGTTGAGATCGAGCCAGGCCAGGCCGCCCAACCCGATGATGATTGCCGTGATCAGCCAGGTCCGCGGGAACGGGACGCCGTAACCCTCGAGGTTGACGGCGCCGAACACCAGCGCGAGCAGTGGCAGAAAGGAGAACAGCATCGGCGCATTATAGCACGCATCGTGCCTTCCGGCGCCGCCCCGCTGCGGGCACTCCCGCGCCGGTCAGGTCTTGCGCTTCTTTGTTTTGGCGGCGGGAAACAGCACGTTGTTGAGAATCAGGCGGAACCCGGGCGCCGCTTGCCGGAACCCCTCGGCATCGCATCGGGCGGGCATGTGACCGCCGTAGTAGCTGAATACCCCGGACCCGTGTGTGCCCGTCAAATAGCGCACCGAGTTACCGTTGCTGTTCTCGGCGAGAATGGTCACCGTTTTCTTCACCAGGTCTTTGCAGAACGAGGTGGTCTCGCCTTCGAAGCCAGGCAGATCGGTGACATGGTTCTGGTTGAGCAGCGAGGGAATCGGGTCGACCTGGGCCGAGAACTCGAACAGCGAGAACCGCGTGCGCCGACCGGCCCCGGTCTCGTCGATGTTCGAATACTCGCTGCCCGAGCGGGGCGAGACGGCAAAGCCGGAAAACGCCAGCGCCCGGGTGAAGTCGAGTTTGCGGTTGGCGTCGGGGTCGGGCGGGTCGCCGTCGATGTTCTCGGCAACGATGTCGATGTCCTTCGCGGCCAGGGCGATGTCGAGGGTCTCGGCCGCCGAGCACATGGCGAACAGGAAACCGCCGGTGCCGACGAAGTCGCGGATGCGATCGGCAACCGCCTGCTTCATCCGCCACACCCGGTTGAAACTCAGTTTGGCCGCGAGTTCGCGGTCGTAGTGGTCGTGGCCGCGCTTGTGACCCTGGCCGGTGAAGTCTTTGTGATGCACGTGCAGCCAGTCGAAATCTTTCAGGCGACCGTCGAGGATCTCGGCATCGTAGAGAAGCGTCGACGGAATGCCGGCGTACGCGAGGGTCTGGAAAACCACGTCCTGTCGGCCTTCGCCGATGTCGGGCAGATAAAGGGCGATGCGGGGTGCCTTGGTCAGCGGGACCACGTCGATGTTTTCGTGTTCGCCGAGCGCGAGAATCTGGTCGAACTCGGCGTCGGTTACCGGTGCGATGCTGACACCGAGCTGGCGGGCGAGGTTCTCCCAGTCGGCACGGTGGGGCAGAACAAAGCTGCCGCCCCGGTAGTTGAGGATCCAGGCGATGCCGCTTTCATTGCGGGCCAATGCCTGGTAGACGAGCCCGTAGGCGCGGCAGTGCTCGCTTTGTGTGCCATCCATGGGGATCAAGAGCCGGTCGGCGTGCGCCGCACACGAGAAATACAACAGAAGTATAACGTAAATATATCTTGCCGTTGCCTTCGTCATGTCGTCCCTCTCTCTGCGTTCTGCGAACCACGGTGGGCAAGCTGTCGCCCGTCCGCCACCGCCTGCGCGACCCGGTCTGCGTGACCCGGGCCGCGTGACCCGGGCCGCGATCCGGCGAGCGCGTCAGGTCTTGCGCTCTTTCTTTTTGGCCGCCGGAAACAGGATGTTGTTGAGGATCAACCGGTATCCCGGGCTGTTCTTGTGCAGTTCGAGGTTGGTCGGACCTTCGCCGACGATGTGGCTGACGTCGGCGGGGTCATGGCCGCCGAGGAAACAGAAGGTGCCCTTGCCAATGTCGCCGCGCACGTATTTGGTCGACAGGCCGTCGTTGTTGTCGCCCATGATCACCGTCGAGGTCTTGACCAGTGATCTGCGGAACCCGGTGGTCTGGCCGAAGAAGCCCTCGACCACGTTGCGGTGGCACTGGGTGAGCATGGTCGGAATCGGGTCGATCTTGGCCGAGAACTCGAACAACTGGAACGTGCCCGCATCGCCCATGTAGTTGTTCGACACGTCGATGTCGGAGAACTCGTAGATCATGGGGTCGACGATCAGTTTGAAGCCGGTGAAGGCCAGACACTGGGCGTAATTGAGCTTGCTCTGCGCCTGGGGATCGGGCGGGTCGCCGTCGAGGGCCGCATCGACGATGTCGACGCCATCGGCCGCAAGAGCGATGTCGAGGGTGTCGGCGGCCGAGCACATGGCAAAGAGAAAGCCGCCGTCGAGCACGAACTTCTTGATACCGCGCGCGACCGCGAGTTTGAGGGCCGGCACCTTGGCGAAGCCGAACTTCTGAGCGTCGAGTTGGGCGCGGGTGACCTGGGCGCGGTACCAATCGGCATAGCGGAAGGAGCTGTAAAATTTGCCGAACTGGCCGGTGAAATCTTCGTGGTGCAGGTGAATCCAATCGTATTTGGCGACCGTGCCGTCGATGACCTGCGGGTCGTAGAACTTCTCGTAGGGGATCTTTGCATAGTCGAGCACCAGCGTGACCGCGTCGTCCCAGGGCTCGGCGCTGTCGGGGGTATAGACGGCGACCTTGGGTGCCTTCTCGAGGCGGACCTTTTCCATGTTGTTCTGTTCGATGGTCTTGTCGATCTGCAAAACCTTGCCTTCATCGATCTCTTCGATGCGGACGCCCAGTTCGATGGCCCGGTTCTTGATGCCCGGCAGCGCGTCGGTGAGAAAGCTGCCGCAGCGGTAGTTGAGTAGCCACTCGACCGGAACGCCTTCTCGCTGCAATACATAATATGCCAGCCCATACGCGCGCAGGTGGTCGGTCTGTTCGTCATCCATGGGAATGAGAATGCTGGCGGCCGGCGCCGGCAGGGCCGACAGCGCCAGGAGGATCGCGATACCAATGATGCGGGCAAGGCGGGCGGCGGCGTGACTCATGCTGGGCTCCTCGTCGGCACTGTTGGGGTGCCGAATACATACGTTGTCATTACATACGCTCGAGTTCTTGGGCGATGCGGCGGGCCAACTGGTTGCCCGGGTACCGTTCGATAAACTGTTTCATCAGCGTCTGTTGTTCGGTGGCCGTGTCGGGCAGCCGGCGCAGCAGGTCGAGTTCGAGCACGAGCAGGCGGGCTCCTTGCGGGGCCAGACGGAAACGCGGCAGCGTTGCTTCGATGCGGGCAATGACCGCGCGCACGGCCGCGGTCTGGCTTGGCGTCAGCGGTGGCGGTGGGATGACGCGCAGCGGGCGCGTCGATCCCGTGCGGACCGCGCTGCCGCTCGATGCGGGTGCAATCGCGGCTGACGCGGGCAGCACCTGAATGGGGAGCTGGGCCGATGAAGCGGGCGCCACCGGCGGCAAGCTTTCGGCCAGCCAGGCCGGAATGGCAGCGGTGCCCGAGGTTGTCGTGGTGTTCGGGGTCGCCAGGCTCGCCAGCGACGCACTGCCCGTCGTGCCACCGGCTTGCGTCGCGGCCTGGGCCGCCGTGGCGTCGAGCGGGGGCAGGTCGGCCACGAGTCGCTCGTAGACGAGCGTGAGCAGCAGTGCTTCCGCATCGGGGCGCACCGGCGACTCGGTAAAAGTGGCGACCAGGGCCGACAGTTCGGTCGTGGCTGAAGCGGTCTCACCGCACATCATGAGACGCTGTGCCGCCAGATACCGTTGCAGCGGTTCGAGCGTACCCATCGAGCCGTTCGTCAACAGCAGCGCGAGCGCGAGTGCGTCGTTGACCTGCATGGAATCGGGGTGATCTTCGATGATCCGGCGCAGGGCGTCGAGGGATTCTTGAAAACGACCGCGGTGCGCCTCGAGTTCGGCGCGCGCATGTAAAAAGCGTGCTGGGTCGAGCCCGACAAACGGCAGCGTTTCCGACGACACCGAGTCGAGCCAGGCTTCCGCCTCCTTGAAGCGACCGCGCATTACCAGCAACCTCTGTTGCAAGAGGCGCGCATCGATCTCGAGTTCGGGGTTGTTGGTCGGGGCGAGACCGACAGGGGCCGAGGCCGGGAGAATCTGGTGCAGCAGTGCCTGCGCGCACATGGGGTTGCGCAGAATGTCGAGCGCAAGGCGCGCCATCTCGAGACGGATGCGGTGGCGCAGATCGACATCGGGAGTGGGCTCGAGACTGGTGAGTTTGCCGGCGAGGTCGATCGCTTCGACGGCTTGGGCCGGGGTGGTGTCGGGTAGGCGCAGCAAAGCCAGGCAGAGGTTGTACGCGTTGGTGCTTTGGCTCAGTTTGCGCAGGAGCGCCACTGCGAGCCGGCGAACGAACTGGGATGGCCGGGTCAGTGCCGCTTCACGCACGCGCTCGACGAGAAACGTGGTGAATGAGTTACCGAACTGCGGGTCGATCTCGAGAATGCTGGCAATGCGACGTTCGTCGTCGAGACGCATCAGCAACTCGAGCAGTGCCTGGCGCAGCGGCAGGGCTTCGCTTTTCGCGATCCAGGTACGCAGCCGCGCTTCGAGATCGTCGATGCGGCCTTCGCTGAGCCGGTTGAGGGCGTCGAAGATCTCGGGTTTGTAGCTGCCGAAAGCGAGTGCGAGCAGATACTCTTCGCGCGCCTCATCGTGGCGGCCGAGTTGCTTGAGCACGGTGGCCCGCTCCTCGGCAAACATGTTCGGGTTGCCGAAACGGGCCCGGCTCTCATGAAACAGATCGAGCGCTTCCTGGTTGAGGTTGTGCTCGATCATGACATCGGCGATGTTCTGCACCAGCGTCGGTTGCAGCATGCCGCCAGTGAGCAGTTGTTTCCAGGTGGCAATGGCGTCGGCCTTGTTGCCCATGACCATCTGGCAGTGGCCGATGGCCTTCAGGGTCTCCCATTCGCGCGGCAGCAACTGCTCGAGGCGACGGTAACTGACCAGCGCGCGATCGGCGCGATTCTGCTTCAGATAGAGCAGCGCCAGTTTCTTGAGCAACTCCGGACTGTTTTTGGTGATGGCCTCGGCTTCGAGAATCGCGATTGCCTTGTCGACCGAGCCGGCAGCCGTGTGCGCGTCGGTGACGAATT
>CAZADH010000184.1:1293-5440 GCA_964483805.1 uncultured bacterium | reverse complement strand
AGGCGTAGGGTTGATAGCGCGAGCGGCCGCGCTCGAGCGCCTGGATCAGGTCGTCGACCTGGGCTTTCTTGATCGCCAAGCCGAGCAAATCGGCGAACACGTTGGCGTCGGCAGTGCGCTCCAGTTCGCGGGTCAACAACAACCGGGCCTCGTCGGCTTGTCCGGTTTGTAAATACATCGCCGCCAACTGGCGCGACCACTCGACCACCTGGGGTTCGGCATCGTGCCACCCCTGGGTCAACTCGAGACCGCGCCGGAACCGCCCCAGTTCCGTGAGGGTGCGAATCAGCAGCAGGCGGGATTCGCGGGTGTCGGCATTGCCGGCCGGCCCCTTCGCCAACTCTTCGAGCAATTTGAGGGCGCCGTCGGTCTCGCGGTTGCCGATCATGAGCTGGGCCAACTGCAGACGGGCACGGTTGGCCATCGGGTGCTGCGGAAAACGGGACACCAGTTCGGTGAGTTTGCCGCGGGCCGCTTTCAACTGGCGCTGGTTGCCCAGCGACACCGCCTCGTAATACAACGTGGCGGCATCGGCGTCGGCGCCGGACTCGGCCACCGGGGTGCGTTCGTCGGCTCCGGGCGGCAACAACGGTTCGTCGTCATCGTCCGGTTGCGCCGCGAGGGTTGTCGTAAACAAGAGGAGTGAAGAAAAGAATATGATGTAAATACAAACATGCACGGTCGCCCGCAGGCGCAGGGGTGTCATGATGGCCATGATCATGTTACCGACCTCCTGCCGCGGATCCGGATCCCGTTGCGGAGCCTGGGCCTGACCCGGTGTCGGGATTGTCGACCGCCGGCGCGGTCGGGCCGGTCGCGCCTTCGAGTGACAACGACTTGTAGTAGTCACGCAGCAGTTGCTCGTAGGCCTGCGGATACTCGTCTTTGCCCTCGCCCATGTAGTCTTTGGCAAGATCGACACTGTTGGCTTGCGGGTCGGCGAGCGCTTTGGTCGGCTGCAGCATGCGCATCGCCTTTTCGGGGGCTTTGGCCTGGCGCTCGTCGCTCTCGTCGTCACGCTGTTTGAGCGACTTCTGGGCTTTGAGCATGCGGTCGTAGACCGACTTCTGTTTCTCGGCCAGCTTACGATCGTATTTCCCCTCGAGCAACCGGGTCTCGATGTCTTTCATGTCTTCGGTGACGTCGTCCATGCGCCCGAGGACCTGCCGCTGCTGGCGCGCATCGCGCATCAGTTGCTCGAGTTGCTCGCGCAACTGGCGTTGTTCCTGGGCCATCCGCTTCATCTGTTCCATCATTGACCGGTCTTGCGGCGACATCTGCTGCATCTTTTGCGTCATCTGATTCAGTTGCAACTGGCGGCGGGTCATCTGTTTGAAACTCTCGAGCATCTGTTGCATCGAACCCTGTCCCGATTGCTGTGACTGATTGGATTGTTCTTGCGCCCGCATCAGATCGATGGCGAGGCGGTTGAACCGACGGATGATATCGCGCTGGGCGCCGGTGGCCCGGTCGACGGCCCGGTCTTCGAGGTCTTTGACGATGGTGTTGAAGACAGCATCGGTGCCGCGAATGTTGAGCAGCACCTCGGCGTCGAGGTTGATGTTCTTGCGGAAGAACGACTCGAGGTCGTCTTCGAGCGAATTGCCGGCGCGTTTGACGATGAGCTCGCGTACCGACACCTCGTTAACGCGGCCCTCGATCAAGGGCAGGTGCCCGCGCATGAACTGACCCGGCACGCCGTCGAGCTGATCGAGCAGTGCCTCCTGGTCGACCGATACCTGAATGGCTCGCTGGATGAAGCGGGACAGGTCGACCTGTTGTTGTTGTCCCTGTTGGCTGCACTCTTGCGCCATGCGCTCGCTGTTCTTTTTGAGGGCCTCGAGGAACTTCAGCATGCGTTGCTGGCCCTGCTGGGCGTCGTTCAGTTTCTGTTCGGCCAGGTTCTTTTCGATGTCTTTCTGGTTCTGCGCGAAGTTCTCTTGTTGCATGCGGTCGCGCAGGTCTTTCATCGCTTCTTTGCCGGCCTTCTGCGGCGCCTGCGGGTCGCTCTTCTCTTTCTCGAGCTTCTCGGCCATCTCGGCAGCTTTCTTCTGCAACTCGGCCAGTTCTTCGCCAATCTTCTTCTGGCGGTCCTGCAACTCTTTCAATTGTTGTTGATACTGGGCATCGTCGGGTTTGGCGTTGGCCTGTTTTTGCTGCAGCGCGGCCGCTTCGCTGGCCAGCGCCTGTTGTTTCTCCAGTTGCCTGGCAATCTCATCGAGGCGCGCCGACTCGCTGGCATTGAGCTGTTCGCCGTTGGCCTGCTTTTCTTGCAGGCTCGCCGCCTCGCTGGCCAGCTTCTGCATCTCGGCCAGTTTCTTCTCGAGTTCGGCCAGCTTCTTCTCTTCGCTCTCGGTCAACTTCTCGTTGCCCTCGCGTTTGCGACGTTCGAGATCGGCGGTCTCGCTGGCTACCGTCTGTTGGCGGCGCTTCAGATCGCTGATCGCCTGGTCGATCTCGAGCATCTGGCGCTGGTCTTTGAGTTGTTGGAGCGCCTCGATCGAGCGATCGATCTGCTCGAGATACTCGCTCATTTTGAAGTTCTCTTCGAACTTCTGCACGTCCTTCGGATCGAGCTTGACGTCTTTGAGCGACTCCTGCAGTTGCTTCATCAGGCGCTTGGCTTCGGTGTCGAGAACTTCGTTGAGCAACTGGTTGAGCTTGGCAAGCTTCTCGAGATTCTCGGGGTTGGCCAACTGGTTTGACTTGAGGCGTTCTTCGAGATCTTGCGCCTGCTTCATGATTTGCTCGGCCTCTTCTTGTTGCGCCTCGCCCTTCTTGATCGCTTCTTCGAATTGTTTTTCGGTTTTCGGATCGAGCTGCCCCTGGTGCTTGAGGTCGGCCATGTTCTTTTTGACTTGCTCGAGCCGGTCTTTTTCTCGCTGCTGATACTTCTGCAGCTTCTCGTGCAATGCGTTCTCGGCGTGGTCGGCGGCGCCCATGAGATCGACCATCGACGGCACGCGCAGCTTGAAGATCGTCGAGGTGCCGATCTGTGCATGAGGTTTCATACCGTCTTCGACCTGGGCGTAGTAGCGCACCTCGACCCCGGGTTCGACGGCAAGGGTGTCGAGCATGAACGGGTAATCGACGGTCACCTCGGGTTGCGGGGCGAGATTGGCTTTGAGATTGAGCGGGATCCAGTCAGGGCGGATACCGATTTGATAATAGAGAACCATGCCGACAACGCCAAAATCATCGCGGCCTTCGACGCGCAAATCGAGCCGTTTTTCTTTGGGAAACAGCGTGTCGGTTCCGGGTTTGGTAATGGCGATCGTGGGTGACGCGTCTTCGACGGCCGTGATGGTATATTTGACCGGGGCCACGTTGGCCAGATCGGAGCGCCCGGCCAGTTCGACCCAGTACTGCGTGGTCGTGGCGACACCGAACGACCCGGTGAACGACGTGCCGTTGATCTTTAACGGGACCACGGTGCTGGCCGTGCCGCCCGCGGGCCCTCCCATGGCGAAGCGCAATCGGGCCGCAGTCAGCGGTTGCGTGCTCTCGCCCTTCAACGAGATGGTGCTGCCGATGGGCGCTTTGGTGTCGCCCTGTCCGCTCGCCAATGTGAGATCGCGCTTCTCGAGATACTCGGGATACTTCACGGTGACAGTGACCGTTTTGACCTCGGGGCGAGGCACGACGGTCAGATGGTACCGCGGGCTGAGGAACTTCTCGGCGCGCACGTCGTAGGCCGTTGTCTCGTGCAGCCCGGTCAGCGTGTAGATGAAACGGGGGTAGGTGGCGGCATCGTCTTGATACATTTCGGTCAGCGTGCCGGCACTTTCGTCGGCGCCATTGGTGCCGTTTGCGGTGGAGGAAACCGGCATCAGTCGCAGAACAGGAGGGTGTTCGAGCGGTTGGTTCGGGATGGCGACGATCTGCACCGGGTCACCGCGCGGGACGACCTTCTCGCCCGGCAGGACCTCGAGGGCGAGCGGCGAGAACGGTTGGATCGCGGCCCACGGTTGCACGAGCCGCCAGGCCCCGACCCGCACCTCCCGGGAGGCGAGAAGGTGCCAGACCGCCAGCGGCAGCAGCACGGCCAGGAGAGCCGCAAAGGCGTAGCGGCGTTGGCGGTGTTGCGACACCGGCACGAAGCGGACGGTGGTGGTGCGCTCATTGGCCACGGCGACAGTCAGGCGGG
>CAZADH010000184.1:0-1221 GCA_964483805.1 uncultured bacterium | reverse complement strand
CGCTTCGGAGGTGCCCGGTGGGACCGCATCGTCGGGGGCGATCTCGCCGGCGGTGATCAAGACCGAGGCCAGTTCGGGGTAGCGGCTCTCGATCTCACGTGCCAGGGCCACCGTGCTCGGCGGCCGCAATACGGAAGCGACAATCAGCCATACGCCGTAAAGCAAACAGCAATACCAGGCAACGCCCGCCAGTGCCCGGGTTGTCTCGCCGGCGAGCGGCGTGCGTTCCCAGAGCAGAAACGCCAGCAATCCCAATGCCAGCGCGGCGACCGTGGCGACGACCGTCGCTGTAAATACAACGAATTGCCGGTGCCGGCAATAGCTGTCGAGGCGGGCCAGCAGCGTGGTGCGATGGGTGGCATACTCGGCGAGGAGTTGCTGGTGATTCGGTGGCGCGCCGGTGTTCATGGGTGTTGCCTCACTGGCTCATGGCGAACATGACGATGTTGATCGCCATCTGCATGGCCTTTTCGCGGATCTCGGGCTTGTCTTCGGGGTGAACGCCCTCGTCTTCGAGACCGTCACCGATGTCGGTTTCGTAGGTATAGAGCACGACGATGCGTCCCTTGCGCGCGATGCCGAAGAGCACCGGCGGTTTGTTGTCGTGTTCGTGCACCTTGGGCAGACCTTCGGTCAGATCGTAGGCCTGGCGGAAGATCGGGTGCGACAGCGGCAGCGCCGTCAGGGCGTTGTCGGCGTCGGGAAACAGGCGCTTCAGCTCGCGGCGGATCGACTGGTCGAGGCCGTAGCAGTCGTCGATCCAGAGCAGCCCGCCGTTGTCGAGGTAGTTGCGCAGTTTCGACAGTTCCTCGTCTTCGAAGCGCACGTTGCCGTGACCGGTCAGGTAGATGATCGGATAGTCGAACAGCGTGGCGTCGCTGAGGGAGACGGCCTTGTTCTCGGGTGTGGTGTTGATGCCGAAACGCTCGTGCAGGGCCTTCAGCAGGTTGGGCAACGAGGTCGGGTCGGTGTACCAGTCACCACCACCGCCGTATTTGATGCGGGGAATGAGCAAGGGCCGCCCGGCGGCCGGGGCCTGGTCGATGAACGGCCCGAACAGGAGGACGACGAGCAGCAAACCCAAGAGTGACGTTCGCAGTTGCATGTCGCAGATTTAGCACGGAACGGGGCCCCGCGGCAATGCGGCACTGCGTTCATCGTAACAACTCAGTGAGCGGGGGCACGCGCCCGTTCCACGTCGGCCCGCTCGGCTCGCGGCAC
>CAZADH010000183.1:6003-12418 GCA_964483805.1 uncultured bacterium | reverse complement strand
GGCCCTCGGTTTTTGAGCGCCGCCCCGTCGGGGTGCGCTGGCGCTTCAGGGGTTCTGTGTCTTACTGGCCGCGGCTCCGATGGTCTTCGATCGTGCGGATGACCTCGTCCTTCGGACTGTGGACGCGGAAGTAGACTTCCATTTTGCGGGTGTTGGCGAGCCCAGCCCCTGCCGGTTTGTCGGCGGCTTCGAAGGTCAGGTAGCACTTCTTCGTCGGCGCCGCGGTCGGGCTGGTTTCGGTGTTCGGGTTACGGAACACGTACTCCGGCCAGAAACGGTCTTCCGTCACCTCGCCGGATCCGCCGAACACGGGCTGATCAAAGAGCTTAACCCGCGCGGAGCACTTGCCCTTGGCGTTCTGGTCGGCCGGGTTCACCTTGTTCTCGTCGGTGAACTTGGTGGCCGGCGCGACGGCCTTCACGCCATTGGGGGCATCGGCATCGTCTTGCTGGTACATGTTCACGTTGTCGTAGGTCCAGTAGCGGAAGTTCAGACTGACGCGGTTGTCGTGGTAGTACCCCATCTTGTTGCCGTTGTCGGGATTGGCCGGCATGCCGTTCCAGTATTGCGCCAGCTTGGCGTACCCCAGTGAGGCCTTGTTCGGCACCGAGTACAGCAGCGGATGGAAATACCCACCTTCCATTTTCTGCTGGAAGTCCATGTACAGGTTGTCGTCGAGCTTGTCGAACACCCATTGATTGTCGAGTTGTTCGCTGTCTGACGCGCCGTAGGGAACCACCGACAGACCGGTGTTGGTGTCGCGAACCACGAAATTGCTGGTGGTACCGGCCGCCGTGAACGCCTGCCAGTATTCGGGCACCCGCCCGTCACCGGCCGCGAGGTTGCCATACCAGACCGGCGTGTTGGTCTTGCGGTTGCGGATCTCGAGGACGATTTGCGGCTTGCCGCTGTCTTTCACGCCATCGACGCAGAGCCACTTGCCCCAGTTATACCGCTCGGTTCCGTTGCGGACCAGTTCGGTGCTCTGGGCACTAAGGTCGCCCGGGAACACGCCACCGGCCAGCACTTCGGCGCCGGCCAGGTTCGAATCGGCCGGGAAAGCCGACGGAGCCGGATCGGTCCAGTTCGACACATTGGGACCCACGTTCAACCCAGAGAACTTCGAATACAGGATCTTCTTGAGACGGTCGGCGCCCGCCGCATCGTTGTTGGGCATCTTGTTCGAGGAGCCGTCATCCGACACGAAGGGGAAGATCTTGTACGAGGCCGGGGTCCAGCCATAGAACTGCATCTTCTTGCTTCCGGGGTCGACCGGCGCGCTGGCATGCACGGTCGCAGGAGCATCCGCCCCTGCCGGCAGGTCGAGGCTGTACGGCTTGCTGTTCTCGGCAAAGAGCCACCCGAGCGGTTCCTGGAACTTGGCCAGGTCGACGGTGACGTCAAAACTCGCGTAGCCGTCCCAACCGAACCCGCCGGTCATCAGATCAGCCATCGAATTTGCGGCCGCACCGTTCGCCCGGTACATCTTGCGGCTGTCGATGGTCACGTCGGCGCCATCGATGGTCTTCCAGGTCCAGAACTGCAGCGGAATCACCATGCGGTCGAACAACTGGAACTGCCGAGTGGCCGTGTTGGCTGGCAACTTCAGGCCAAGGTAACCGGTCACACAAGTGTTGTAGGCGACGCCGGCCTTCACTGCCGTGTCGTACCCCTGGATCGACTTCTGGATGTAGCGCCCGTAGATATCGGTATTCGTCCCGGCACCCTTGGAACCGGCGACGGCATAAGACAATTCTTTGACGTCGAGATTGGTCGGAGCCCCTGTGATTTTGCGAATTTTGGTCGGGTCACACCCGATCACCGGGTTGTTGTCGAACACGGTGAACTTGACCCCGCCATAACTCGGATTCGACTGTTTGAGCGTCTTGCCGGTTTCACCCTTCAGGGGTGCAGTGCGCGCAACGAACGCGGCCGACGGTTGGGTGTCGACGACCAACACGTAGGTCACGGTGTTGCGGCCCCAAGTGGCACCCTCACCGGTGTTGCTGTACGAGCCCTTCACAAACACGCCACCCACCTTGATGTCGGCAGCCGTCGGTGCGGTCGGAATCGCATAATAGTCCTTCAGGGGTGCAGCCGCGGCGCTGCCACGCGGCACCACCGAACCGTCGGGCTTGCGGGTGCCGATGCCTTCGATCCAGCACCAGACACGCTCGTAGGCCGACTCGACACCGCTCTGCAGGTCGATCTTCCAGTAATCCGGAACGGTCGGCGAGGTGAACTTCACCGTGAGACAGTCTTGGGCATGCTCGACCGTCTGCCCGCCACCAGGGAAGGTAACGTAATACTTTGTATTGTATTTGCCGGTCGGATACCAGTCACGCTCGGCAATATACCCGGCCTTGAAAACATAGGCGGCCTTTTCGGTCAGATTCGGTACGTCGTAGCCCACCGTATCACTGGCGTTTTCGAGGTAGTGCCCAGTGACAACCGTGGGTCCGCTGGTGGGTGTGATCTTGTACACCTGGCCGGGGCGCATGATCAGGGCGTCACGGAGCTTCTGGCGCATCGCCTCGACCTTGGCCGGAAAATCGTCGCTGGAACTGCCCGACATGGTCGCCGAGAACGACGGATTCGGGGCGCGGTAATCGCGCACCGATGTGGGGTACATGAACCCGGGGCGGTAGTTGTCCAGTTCGTTGTCGATGGCCCAGGTTTCGTCGTCGACGCTGTCGTCGAGCTGCTGCAACGCCGAGCGGTATTCGGCGGGCACCATCTCGCCGCTGACCGGGTCGTTGGCAATCGTCTTGAGGAGGTTTTTGGCGAGACGACTATCGTAGGTCAGCTCCCAGGTCGCGCGCGGGGACGGATTGATATGCGTGTAGTTGGGTGGCGTCGGCGGGCTGACTTCGGTAACCGGGACGATGAACTCTGCAGGGTTATCGCCCTCGCTGAACGACATGAACCGCGGCACTCCACCGCCAATCATGACTGTGGGCGGCGGCGTCCGGAAGTCGCCACGACCGTTGCCGGTAATGGTGACCGTCCAGGTCGGCCCAGGGGCCGCCGAAGCTTTGAACCCGAACGCCGGGGGGTTCGCCATTTCGCCTTCTTCCCATTCGGGTGGCCGCGTGGTGCCGCCCTGGATGATGCCCTCGAAGGCGAGTTGCGTGCCAACCGGGACCACGATGACGTTGAGTTTCTTGCCGCCATCGAACCCTTTGTAATAGGTGCTGTTGCCGCTTGCATCAACGAACGGCGTGCCGGCCAGACCATCGGCCGGAGGCAGTTCGGTCTTGCCGCCGGCACTGTTGGTGCCGTTGGGCGGGTAGGAAATCATGCCTGTCTGGGGTTCCAATGGCCCTTGGACCGCCCCCGAACAAGCCAGAACTGGATTCGCCAACCCGAGACATAGTCCGAAAACAACCAGCCATCGCCAACCCATACGCCACCTCCTCAGTGTGTCTGCCCGACCCGGGAGCAACCACTGTTTCGCCAGATGACACCACCAACCCGATTCACCGCGCCCACCGAGCGAAAGGCTCCGATCACCGGCAGGACGCAGGGATTCTACAGAGACAAGTTTACATAACAACAAAAACACGACATTGAATCTCGCGAGTATTGAAATAAACTCGACAACAACACGTTATCAAAGGCCTTGTTCCTGCAAATACTGCTCGAGGGTCTTTCCCTCTTTTTCGAGCTTTTTCTTCAGTTCGTCATTTACACCCAGTTCGCCCGATTTGTGCTTCTCGATGATCGTGGTTTTGATCTCTTCGAGCACCGATTCACGCTCTTCTTCGGTCGTTGCGCCTTCGAGTTTCTTCTTGGCGTTGTCGACCATGTCCTGAATCTTCTTGCGATCCTCGTCGGAGACCTTCCCGGCTTTGCTTCCGAGCATGTCTTCAATGTCTTTTTGGGTGAACTCGCCCGCCTCGATGGTGTCGAGCAACTTCTCTTTGTTGCTGCGGTTGAGATAATCGAACTTGTGAGTGATGATGAACTCTTCGTTCGGGTTGTTCTCGACGTAATCAAGAGCCCGCATGTATAGCTCAGCCGCCTTGTCCTTTTTGTTTGAGATTTCATACAGGAAGGCCAGTTGCAACATGGGCTTCTTCATGCCTTCCTTGCCCTTCAATGCGTCTTCGTAGATCTTGATGGCGTTGTTCAACTGCTCGAAGTTCTTGTAGCGCAACGGCGGATTCAACCGAAACGCCGAATACAGCGTGAAGGCGATCTTGGGTTTGTCAGGATCATTTGCATTCGCTTTGAACTTGCCAAATTCTGCATCGCCGGCCTTGGCAAAATCTTCTTGCAGCGTCTTCACCTTCGATTTGAATTCTTTCAGCTTCGCGTTGTATTCGTCGCCTTTTTCTTTCGACGGGCGCGACCGACTCACAATCTCGAAATTCTCTTTGGCTGAAAGGTTTTGACCGTTTTTCATCAGCGCAAATCCAAGCCCATAGCGGTACACCGCGTTGTCGGGTTCCTTGCCCAGAGCCTTTTCGAGGCTCTCGATGGCCTGCGGAATCTGCCCTCCCTTGAAGGCCGCCTGAGCGCTCTTGTACAGCTCCATGGCTTCCGGATTGATGCCACCGGCGCCGAACAGGACCGCCGCGGAAAACAGGAAAACGAAAACTCCGGTCACGCGGACCGGCATCAGCCAACGCTTCTCACTGACCATCTTTGCATCGACTCCTCGAGGCGATATGAGAGGGAACCTACTACCCCCATCATACCATATATGGGGCAGCGGCCGAACGACAACGAATCAACCGTCGCCCGGCTGGAAGAACGCGGATCTGCGTATCAAATGACAACGATCCAAATAATAGATACGCACAAAGCACGTCGCGGGTTTCATCGATGTCGCCGCCCTGGTCGCAAGATTTGCAAAGTCTCGCGCCACGTCGACATCGATTTCAACCGACGGGCGAATCCGGGGAACCGCTTTCCTCCGACCGACCGATCAAGGTCGCCAGTTCACTGACAGCGCCGTTGAGCACAACCGACTGGCCACTCAGCTCCGCGGCAGCGCTGGCCGACTCCTCGGCAATCGCAGCATTGCTTTGCGTGACCTGGTCCATCTCGCTGACCGCAATGTTGAGTTGCTCGATCCCCTGGCTCTGTTCTTTCGAGGCGGTCGCGATTTGCGAGACGAGTTCGTCGACATTGCGTGCCTTGGTCACAATCTCGGTCAATCGATCGGCAACCTTGTTGCTGATCGCCGCAGCCTGCTCACCCTTGTGAATCGAGTCGGCAATCTTTTCAGCCGTCTCTTTCGCGGCATCCGCGCTGCGCCGGGCCAGATTGCGCACCTCTTCAGCTACGACCGCAAATCCCTTGCCGGCATCTCCGGCCCGGGCCGCTTCGACGGCGGCATTGAGCGCGAGCAGATTGGTCTGGAAAGCGATCTCGTCGATCGTTTTGATGATCTTGGCGATGCTGTCGGACGAACCCTTGATCGCTTCCATCGCGCCGTTGAGTTCCCGCACGTCTTCGGCGCCCTGATCGGCAGCCCTTCGCGTTTGTTCGGCCAGGGTGTTCGCACTTTGAGCCGCATCGGCGTTGTTTTTCGTCATGGAGGCGATCTGCTCGATTGACGCACTCGTTTCTTCGAGGGCCGCCGCCTGCTGGCTGGCACCGTTGGCAAGCCCTTGCGAAGCCTTGTTCAGTTCAGCCGATGCATTGGCGGTCTGCCGGCTGGCATCGTCGACCCGATCGATCACGACGGTCATCGGCCGGATGATCATGCGTTGATTCATGACGTAGAATCCGATCAACACAGCCACCAGGATGAACAGACCGACCACGGAGATCCGCTGGATGCTGGCAATGACAACGGCGTCGCGCGTCATCGGGGCCACGAGAACGAACGCGCCCTTGATGTCACCCACCTTCATGTCTTCACGCCCAAAGCCAAGCGGATCGAGCTGAACTGTGGCCGTCGACCCCAGAATGCGCCCGTGGCACGTTAGGCAGGACTCGGACAGCCGCATCGGCCGGGCCAACATCAGTTCGTTCTTTACCGGATCTTCGAAGAAATACTCGGGTTCACCGCGATCAAACGCGGCGAAAGCTTCCGCAAACTGATTGCCGATGTCGTTGCGCGAGTTGCGCGCTGGAATCTTGGGATGGGACGGCGTGTAAAACGTCAAACCTCGCTCTTTGGCGATGTCCTGCACCGATTCCCAGGCGCCCACGACGGGAATCGTCTTGAACAGTACCGTCGACGCATAGAACTCTCTGATCGGCCGACCGCCGTGCTTCTGTTCTTCGCCCTTGATCAATGCCGCCAGATCGAAGGCCTTGGCGCTGTGCATGACGTCGAGGTTGTTGCGCACCGTTTCGGACTGTTTGACCGTTCCGCTCATGAGCTTGCGCAGCTCGTTGACGCGGTTCCCTCGCGAAATGGTGTACTCGGTTCCAATCGCGCCGAGGATCGTCAAAA
>CAZADH010000183.1:0-5993 GCA_964483805.1 uncultured bacterium | reverse complement strand
TTTTTGCCTACGTTCATGGTACCCCCTCCCGTTCTCCAGCATCAGCCAACGTCGTCCGCGTTGGCCCCCAGACACACGGTTGGGAGTATATACGGAATCCCTGGTTTTGGCGAACCGGAAACCGGAATTCTGAAAATGTTGCAGGCCAGTCTTGCAAACCGGTAATGGGTTGTGCTAGCCTTACGTCACTTCGTTCCCAGGTAGCTCAATCGGTAGAGCAGCTGGCTGTTAACCAGCGGGTCGGGGGTTCGAGTCCCTCCCTGGGAGCCAGACCAACTGAACCGCTTCGTCGCAAGGCGAAGCGGTTTTTTCGTGCGCGAGGAACAACGCCTGCACGAGGCACACCCCTCAGCGAAAATCGTCGGTGAGGCGGATGCGGCGCGGGCCCTCGCACCAGCGGCCGATGACCCAGACGGCTTCGCCTGCGGTTTTGGCCGCCTGATGCAAACCAGCGAGTTGGTTCGGCCCCACAGCCGCGAGCAAGCCGCCCGAGGTCTGCGGGTCGCAGAGTACGTCGACCCAGGCCGGATCGACCGACGTATCGAGGTGCAGCGCCGACTCGACCATCGCCCGGTTGCGCCGGGCCCCGCCGGGCAGGCAACCGTCGCGGGCGAGATCGAAGACCGACGTGAACAGCGGCACCGCCGAGACGGCGATCTCGACGCCCATGTCGGGTGCGAGCATCTCAGACAAGTGGCCCAACAGACCGAACCCGGTGACATCGGTAACCGCCGTGCAGCGGGCCTCGGCGAGAATCTGGGCCGCACCACGATTCAAGCGGACCATCGAGGCGATCGCCGGGTCGAGCGCCGACGCCGCGGCATCGCCCGCCTTGACCGCGGTCGAGAGAATGCCAGTACCCAACGGCTTGGTCAGAACCAGCAGATCGCGGGGCCGGGCGCCCAACTTCCGACCCACGTTGCCGGCATCGACGAGGCCGGTGACCGCAAGCCCGTACACCGGTTCGGGACCCTGCATGCTGTGGCCGCCGGTGATAACAATGCCGGCCGCCCGCACCGCCGCCGCACCGCCCTCGATGATCATCCTCCCCCACCCTTCGCGCACACCGGTGTCAGGAAGAATGACAATATTTTGTGCATACAAGGGGCGGCCGAGCATTGCGTAGACGTCAGAGATCGCATTCGTCGCGGCAATGCGCCCGTACGTGAACGGGTCATCGACGATCGGCGGGAAGAAATCGACGGTCTGCACCAATGCACGACCATCGCCCAGGTCATAGACCGAGGCGTCATCGAGGCCATGCAGGCCCACCAGCACGTTGGGGTCGGTACCCCAATCGATACCGGCTATCAGGTCGCGCAGGTCACCCGGACCCAGCTTGGCCGCTCAACCATAGCACCCGGCTTTGGCGGTCAGGCGAACGACACCATTGTTGTTGGGTTTTTCCATGGTCGTAGTATACCCCATCGGCGTTTGGAGGTCGAGCCGGAGCGGTCTCGTTTCGAGCCGGCCGGCGCCACTCGGTTTATCGAGGCATCACGGCGGCAAGGCCGGGCTCGGTCAGCGCCGCGAGGCACCCGACGGCCACGCCGCTGACCACATGACTCCCGTGGTTCAGGCCCGATCCTTCGACGATGACGCTGCGCCCCTGTTGACCGACTTTGAGTGAGTCGCGCAACCCACGCAGTGCCGCGGGCGACGAGGCCGTTGCCCCGTCGCGCCAACGGGCGACCAGATCGTCGGCAAAACGTTGAAGAATCTGCCGCGCCGCATCATCGTCGGTGGCGAACTGGGCTTTGACCACCTGGGGCGCAACAATCAGGCGAAACACCGCGATGTTCGCCAACGGATACGGTTTCCGGGCAGACAGCGCCGGATCGACGCAGGCGGCAAGCAATCCCTGCACGTCGGCATCGATCGCGACGACCGGCGACAGCGAGAGCATCTTGCCGAACATCGTCCACTTCTCACCCAGCGGACTGCGCCCCGCCACGATGTTGTCGAGCAGCGTGCCTTCCAGGTTGGCCGGGCAGATCAACAGATACCCCATGCCCACATGCAACACCGTCGGATTGTCGGCGGTCTCGTGAAGGTTGCCGACCACCGCGAAACCGTCGACACGGTCGATGATGCGTGAGGGCACGAACAATTGCCGCCACGCCGCCGGGTCGACGGCACCCGTGATGACGAGCGAGAAACTATCGCGATCACGAAAGAAGACATAAAGACCGTCGGGACGAAACCGGCATCGCTTCGCTACGTTGTTCAGCACGGCGAACAACGCGGGGACCGAGTTGCTCGCAATCTCGTTTGGGTGCGGGTTTTCCGGATATTGCACCGTCGCCCGCCAGCCGCGCACAAACGCCATGGCGTCCTGCAACGAGGGGACTTTCTCGAGCGCATCGGGATTTGCCAGATCGGAACCCGCCACCCGCACGGCCTCGTCGTAGCCACTGCCCAACTGTGCATACATGCACAATACCGGATCAACGATCGCCGCGGTCTGCGCGGAAAATGCGAAGGCCACGGCCGAACCCGCGTGCATGAACAGCACCAGGGCACACCTTGCGACAACCCGGCCGAGAAAGCGACAGATCGAGCGCCTGTGCATGATCGATTCTCCAACCACCGGCAGCCAACCCGGCCGCCATCGGCAGTAATGACGATTTGCGTCCACTCTCATCGGCACGGATCGGATTTCACATGAGCACATGAGGCCGATCGGAGGCCTTCCCGGGCCATGGTGAACAAAACGACGAAACATGCCGATGGGGACCGACGAACCATGACTCCTCAACTGATGCGCGAGACCCTGATCCGCCGACGGCCGCGGTGGCTGACCGTGGGCCGGTCGATCGCTGTTTTCCTTGGCGTCTACCTTCTGGGACTGATCGGCCTCGAGATCGTTGAGGCCGGCGCCTGGACGGTCGCGCGCACCCGGTGGACCGATCAGGACGAGACGGTGTATGAGAACTTCGTCGCGGCGCTGGGAAACTCGGGTTACGGCAACCTCAACCGGTTCATTCACGACCCGCACCGTAACCCGTTGTATGGACAGGATGACGCCAACATCAGCATGTCGCCCGACTGTGCGGACTTTCCGTATCAGGTCCGGGCCTACGTCGCCTACAAACTCAAGCTGCCATTCGGGTACATCACCGCCATCGGCGGCGGGCGCGGCGACCAGCGGTACACCACGAACGTGCGCCCGCTCTCGTTCAAGGATCAGAGCAGTTTCTCGTCACCCCGTCAGATGTTCGGCCAGATCACCCTGGTCAACTCCGGGTACTTTCGCATGTCGCCGCACATCGAAAACTCCGATACATACCCGGTAAAGATCCGCCCCGAGTCGATTAAACCGGGCACCGTATATTACGATCCAAACGGGCATGTCGCCGTGGTTTACCAGGTGACCGACGATGGCCGCATCCGACTGATCGATGCGCACCCGGACCACTCATTGTCGCGCCCCTGGTTCGGCCCCAAGTTCGCTCGCGGCACGGCCGCCAACGGGGGTGGGTTCCGCCGCTGGCGACCGCAGTGGCAGGGCACCGACGGCCGCTTGAACCGACAGCCGAACTGCACCATCAGCGACTTCTCGGGAACCGAGCAGTATGCCCGCAGTTACCAATATCAAGGAGCGGGCATGTCGTATTTCGATTTCGTGCGGGCGCGCCTGTCGAACCGGGGCAGCGAAGTGCGTCCTCTCGAGGAGTTCCGCTTGCTGATCGACGATGTCTTCGAAGATGTGAAGGCCCGGGTCGAGGCGGTCGAGATCTGCATCCGCAAGGGGATTCACCGGCAGGGCCACCCGGGCTCACTGCCCTACAATATCTATGGCACCGACGGAACCTGGGAAGAGTTCTCGACGCCGTCGCGCGACGCCCGGTTGAAGGTCGCGTTTGCCGAGTTGTTCAACCGCACGGTCAAGATGGTGGCGATGTGCGAAAACCGCGATCCGCGGCTGCAGTACGCGGGGTCACCGCAGCAGTTGGCCATGGAACTGGCGGCCATCTACGATGCCACGGCACCGCGCCTGACCTTCAGATATGTGAACAGCCGGGGCGCACCGGTGCAACTGTCGTTTCACCATGTATTGACGCGGCTGTTCGACTTGTCGTTCGACCCGTATCATTCGATCGAGTACCGCTGGGGTGCGCGTGGGGACGAACTGCGCTCGTCGCCCGACGATGCCGACAAGCAACGGATGTATCTGCGCGAGGCCCGCCTGCGCAACCAACTCGAACGTCTTTACAACGTACCTACAGGGCTCGACCTCGGACCCGAGAGACCGGTCAATGTCGATGTTCGTCAGTGGTTGGCCGCCTACGTGGGGCAACAGACCTCCACCCAGGTGCTGGTAACGATTCCCGAGTCCCGGGAGGACCCGCGACTCGTCGGCGGCGAAACCCCGGTCCTCGATGTGCTTGCCGCCGCGGGCGGCGAGCCGGTTGCGCCCCTGGTGGCCGTGGCCTCGCCGGCGGGAGAACTGCCAGTGGCGACGCCGGTTGTTCGAGTAAATACACCAGCAACATCAGCGGCGGCCTTGCCCATGGTGGCCACCATCGCGGTCGCCTCACCCACGGCCACCCCGACCCGCGCGGGCGCCCGCGTGCAGACCGCAACGCCGGCACTCACCGATGACGCCGAGATGCGGGCGTTTCTCGCGAGCGCCTTGCGCGGCGTCGATCAGGCGACGCGCAACTTCGCGCTGGCCCAACGCGAGGCGCTGGCCACGCCGGGCGCGACTGTGCCCAAGCCGACACCGACGAACTGATCACCAGTCGGGTTCGTTGCTGGTCGGCGGCGTCGGCGGTGCCTGCCCGTCGGGGTTCATCTGCTGATCGAAATACTCGCGCAGCTCCTCCGGGTCCATCATGAACGGGTCGAGTTGCCGATTGCGCCGGCGCTTCTCGCCACGATAGCGCAATTGGGCCTGGCGCTCTCGGGCTTCGAGTTGTTCGAGGAACGCTTTGACCCGTTCCGGATCGATGGTGATGTGGTGCAGCGCCTGGGCGCGCTGCGACGCATCCGGCGGTTTCGGGCCTTTCTGTTCTTCGGCCGCGGCAGGCTTCTCGACGTCACGCTGTCGCCCGGCGCGTTGCCGATCATCGAGACTCGAGGTGCCGCTGCCGGTGCGCGTGCCGCTCGCATTGTCGACGGTGGGCGACGCGGATGCATTGGCTTGCTGCCGCGGGTCGGCAGAGCCGGCCCCCGAACACGAGCCCGACTGCTTTCCGTCGTTGTTCGCCTGTTGTTGCCGGTTACCGGCAGCCGACCCGGACCCAGCCCCCGAACCCGCGCCGCTCCCCTGCCCCGGTTGTTGGCCCTCGTTCTGGCTGCCCTGGTCACTGCCGGAGCCGCTCTGTTGCCGCTCTTGCCCGCCAGACCCCGACCCCTGGTCACTGCCTGAGCCGTTCTGCTGTTGTTGTTGCTGCTGCTGTTGCTGCCGCATCTGCTCTTCGAGGCGGCGCTTCGCCTCCTCGAGGTTGTAGCGGGTCTGGGCGTCGTCGCGCAACGCGAGAGCGTGCTCGTAGGCGCCGACGGCCTGCGCATAGTCGCCGGCCTTGAAACAGGCGTTGCCGAGGTTGTGCCGGGCCGCGAAGGCCAGGTCGGCATCGGGAACCTCGACGGCGGTGGCGAACTGGCGGGCCGCGGCCGCGAAATCCCCCTGACGGTACCGGGAGACGCCGAGGTCGTAACGAACCACCGGGTCATCGGGAGCATCCATGCGGGCCCGTTCGAACGCCTGCGCGGCGGCATCGGCGTCGCCGCGGGCGAGCGCCTGCAACCCGCGATCGGCCTGACGCGCCGCCGTAGGCGTCGCCGCGGCGAGAGGCGGGCAGGTGCCGCACACGAGCAACACCAGGCACAGGGCGCCGACCCGAACGGCCCAAGCGGGGATGTCATACGATGTATTGATTTTCATAGACGTTTCAACCAGTGGTCGCGCTCGCGCCCGTAGGCAATGCGCTCGCTGAGCAACCACTCGACGAGCAACAAGACGAACGCGGCCAACGCCGGCCACTGAT
>CAZADH010000182.1:0-12444 GCA_964483805.1 uncultured bacterium | reverse complement strand
CATCATGAAATCGCATCCTGCTGCCCCCCTCGAAGGTCTCGATCGGTTGCGCTCGGTCTATGCCAACCTTCCGGCCGCCGAATTGATCGAACACGCCGTGCACCGGCGCGAGGCGATTCTGGCCAGCAACGGTGCGCTCGTGGTTTGTGGGTCGCGCACGGGCCGTTCACCCAACGACAAGTTCGTCGTGCGCCATGGCGACGAAACCGATATCTGGTGGGGTTAGGTGAACCGACCGATCACGCCTGAGAACTGGGGCCGGTTGTCGCAACTGGTGCGGGCCTACCTGCAGGGCCGCGATGCCTTTGTCTTCGATGGTTTCGTCGGCGCCGACACCAAGCACCGCCTGCAAGTGCGTGTCGTTTCTGAAGACGCCTGGATATCACTGTTTGCGCAGACCCTGTTCATCCGGCCCGGCCCGGCAGACAAACTGAACGACCACGCCGATTTCTCGGTCATTGCGCTGCCCAAGCTCTATTGCCCGAGCCCCAAGGAGTACGGCATCAACTCGGAGGCATTCGTGGTCTTGAACTTCGCGGCCCGGCAGGTGATCATCTGCGGCACCGAGTACGCCGGCGAGGTCAAGAAGAGTCTGTTCACGGTGATGAACTATCTCATGCCGCGCAAGGGTGTTCTGTCGATGCACTGTTCGGCCAATGTCGCGGCCGACGGGGAATCCGCATTGTTCTTCGGGTTGTCAGGAACGGGCAAGACCACATTGTCGGCCGACCCGAACCGGCGCCTGGTCGGTGACGACGAGCACGGCTGGACCGACACCGGTATCTTCAACTTCGAGGGTGGATGCTACGCCAAGGCCATCGGCCTTTCGGCCGCCACCGAGCCCCAGATTTTCGGCGCCATCCGCTTCGGTTCGATCCTCGAGAATGTGGTCCTCGATGACCGGCGGCACCCCGACTATCACTCGCAGAAAATGACCGAAAACACGCGCGCCACGTATCCGGTGGAGCATATCGACAATTGTTGTATTCCTGGCATCGTCGGGCACCCGCGCCACATCTTCTTCCTCGCTGCCGACGCATTCGGGGTGCTGCCGCCGATCGCCCGGCTGACGCCACCACAGGCGATGTATCATTTTCTGTCGGGATACACGGCCAAGCTGGCGGGAACGGAAGCCGGGGTCAAGTCACCTTCAGCCACGTTCTCGGCCTGTTTCGGTGCCCCGTTCCTGGTGCACCATCCGTTCACCTACGCCGAGATGCTCGGTGAGCGTATGAAGAAACACCAGGCCCGCATCTGGCTGGTAAACACTGGTTGGACTGGCGGTGCGTATGGCGTGGGCAAGCGGATGTCGCTGCCGCACACCCGTGCCCTCTTGAGTGCGGCGCTGCGCGGCGAATTGAACGAGGTTCCCGGACGCACCGATCCGGTCTTCGGGTTGGATGTGCCAACCGCTTGCCCCGGCGTGCCGGCGGCCATTCTCGATCCGCGCAGCAGTTGGCCGAATGCGGCCGAATACGACGAGAAAGCGCGTGAACTGGCCGGGCTGTTCACCAAGAACTTCCAGCAGTTCGCCGACCGGGCCTCACGCGAGGTGATCGCTGCCGGGCCCAAGGGCTGACACCGAGGCCACCGGCGCAGACCCGAACGACACCGGCAATACATACATCGCATGTGCGATGTATGTATTGCCGGTGTCCTTTGTGGCGCTTACGGGTGGCGACCGAGACTCTCGGCAGCGCGCAAGAGCGCGACGCGGGTGAACTCGTCGGTGGTGGCGCTCGCCAGGGCGGTCATCGAAGCGACGGCCTGGGAACGCAGGGTGGGGTCGGTTGCCGAGGCGACAAAATCGAGGGCGGCCTTGAAATGCTGCGCCCGGTCCGGCCAGTTCAGGCAGGCGAGAGCAAACAACCGTTTTTCGCTTTCCGTCAGCTCGCCCAGCGTCTCGAGAAGGCGTCGTGCGTTCGCCTTGGCCGGAAACCCTGCGGCAGCATCGAGCAGACTGTTACGCGCCCAGACGCCGGCAGGCACCCGGGCGTGGGCGACAACCAGATCAACGAGAACCGTCGCCGCCGGCGAGTCGGGATGCAACCGCGCCAGTTCGCGCGCACACGCCGGCCACAACCGCGACTGGACCAGTTCTGACGGCAGAGACGCAGCGAGGGGTTGGGCAGCGTTGGCAAACTCGAGCGCGTGTCCCCAGACTTGCCAGGTCAGCACCACTTCGAGTTGGGCTTCGGGCACACCCACGCAGCGCCGTCCTGCCAGTTCGAGAAACTCGGCGGCCCGCTTCTGCCGATTGGCCGACCACTCTGCCGACGCAATGTCGATCAGCAGAGCGTTCTCGTGCCGAGATGCTGCCGGATCGATATCGGCAAGCGCCCGGGTCATGGTGTCGAGGGGTTGGACCAACGCACCGGGCACCGTTGCCGTACTCGCGATACCAGCCACCGAAGCGCGATAGAGGGTCAGGTAGAACTCGCGATCGGCAATGGTCACTGCCCCCTGGCGGGCCGAACGCAGCACCCGCACCGCCTCGTCCAGGCGCCCATTGGCAGCGAGATTGCGCAGGGCCGCACGCAACTCGCGCTCCTGCCAGCCCTGCCATACCAACCCGACAGCCATGAGCAGGCCCAGGCCAAGACAGGCGAGGAAGGGCCACGCCGCGCGCATGGGGCGCGCACGAACGACCCCCGGTTCGGTGACCGGACCTTGTGACTCCACCGTGTCGGGTTGCACCATTCTCGACTCCTTCCCTCGGCGGGATTATTTCCACGACGAGATCCGGGGACCACACCGCCTCGCAGCGTTTGTGCCCACTGCCCACCGCCGGTCGGCAAGATGATAACAGGTTCATTCGGCAATGTACAGAGGCCAAAAATCGGTGGATTTGTCGAGCCCGCGTGGGATACAATTGAGGAGTGGACATCTTCTCCGTCGGAGCGAACCCCGTTCCCATGGGCGGCGTATTGATTCATGGGGTCGTTTGCACGGTGCGAAACCGGGGGTTTGCGCGGCCATCGTGGCGGCAGACGGCGCGTCGGGCGCGGCTCGTGTCCGCATCGTTAAACCGTAGCGGGGAGGACAACTGAACGTGCAGAAACGCGATTGGGCGCCAGTTATCGCGGTGGTGCTGGGCATTCTCGTCGGGTTGATCCTGATCCTGTCCCGGCGCCCTAGCGAGACGCCGACGCTCGTCACCTCAGAACCCGCTCCCGTCGCCGTTACTGCGCCCGAGCCACCGAAACCGAAACCACCGACGCCGTCGCCCGGAGCCGGCACCCCGGTCGGCGGACACGGCAACAGCGGTTCGATCGTTCCCGACACCCCCCGCACGACCAGCACGGTGTCTTCTGCTGCCGCGGCCGCAGCCGCATTCGATCTCGAGAAACGACTGGCTGAACGCCGCGCCGAGGCCGAGGCTGCGCGGCAAAAGGCCATCGAACAGACCCGCGAATACCTGCTCAAAGAAATGGAACGCCCCGATCTGCCGGAACGAACCCGCGAGGTCTATCGCTTGCGGTTGATTCCGGAATTGCGCACCGCCCACGAAGCGCTATTGCAACGCGACTGGAAGACGGCCTTCGAGAACTTCCAGAAAGCCAACGAGAACAAGCTGGCCTCGCCACTGACCCGTCATGTCACCTGTGACTACTTGATCGACCTGGCCGCCAAGATGGGCGATCAAGACCTCTACATCAAAGCCATGAAAGAGCAGGCCAAGATCGAAGCCGAACATGACATTCCGATCCTGGGTGTCGAGAAGAGCGACCGCAAAATGAAATGGATCGAGGACCGTGAGCGGTATTTGCGGGCCAACAAAGATCCGGCCATGGTGAGCAAACTGTTCGCCGAGATAAAGCAAAACGCTGACACCGAGCTGACCGATGCCGAAATCAACGACACTGTGCAGCGACGTATGGGTCTGATGAAAGAAATCTTTGACACGCAGGCGCGAACGACGAGCGTGAAAGGAGCAGGCGAATGACCGGCAACCGTCGGGGTTCAGCCTACCTCGTGGCACTGGCAGCGATCACGATGTTGTTGATCATGGTGGTGACATTCTCGAAGTCGAGTGTCGCCCGGCGATTCAGCACACGCTTGATGAGCAACGAAGCCCGGGCGGAGGGCCTTGCCCAGTCCGCGGCCGACATGGTGATGCGCTATCTGCGCGACAACATGAACAAACCGAGCACCGACATCTACGACCAGTTGCGCAAACCGCTGGGCGGAATGAGTGCGGCCGTTCCCATCAACCTCGGCGACTCATTCTTCGCGCCGTTGCGCTCGATGGCGCAAGAGATGAACAACGCCACGCTCGACTGCGAGGTCTCGTTCCTCGACACCACGAAGATCACCGATGGCGCGGGCACCGTAACGCAGTATGCCCGATCCCTGGGGTCTAACCACGGCACCGTGCCCATGAGCGAGATTTCCAGCGAGTTCAAGTGCGACATGATGATCCCCGGCGGCAACGGACATCCCGTGACGCAGTTCGATCCGAACAAGTGCTATCCACCGCAAACCATCGCCTATGACGACGAATACACCTTCAAGACCTCGATCAAGTGGTTCGTCGTCAGCGTCAGCGTGAAGGTGCATGTCGAGTTGAAGAAAGACCCCGCCAACGACGGCAAGTTCCGCTGCAAGGTATGGGGTGAAGGCAAAGTCCTGGGCGTGAAAAAGAAGAAGACTGTTCTCGACTGGAACGACCCGCCCAACCCGATCGACATCAACAAGGTCATCGGGGAGTACATCAACCTTCCGCCCGACAAGTTGACGATTCCCGACTTCCGCGAGCAAGCGGTGGGGATGAAGACCGTGGGCGCGATCTCGTTCCCGGCCGACGACGTCACCCCCGCCGTGGCAGCCGATTATGAAAAGGCCGGCATCATCCGGGTCAAGACCACAGTGGTGTATGAACCGAACGGTCCGGGCGGCCCGAAGATCAAGCGGGTCCTTCTCGCCGATCGCGAATTCAAGGTGTCTGACACTGCACCCATCGCGCCCGAGTACACGTTCTTTTCAGAACGGAGCGCCACAAACATGGAGCTTGGCGGCCTACGCACGTTCTTTTTCCACAACATGCCCGAGGGCACCTACAACAGTCTGACGGCCAATAAGAAACCGGGCCGGGTGCACGTGGGTGGTTCCTCGGCGCAACTGAACACCTACCTCGGCACGCAGGCGAGCCCCTTCGAGACCGAATACAATTTCCTGACCACACAGGGCCGAAAGAGCACGCGTTCGTTCCAGCCGTATCCGATCTTTGAATGGCAGGGGCGGGCTCCTGCGCGGGATTTCGACTTCCCCGTCGTCCGTTCGCAGGCCACCGGAGCCCCGTTCACCCAGGTGTTTGGCCCCGGAGTGAAGAAGATCAAAGACATCCTGAACTTCTGCGATTGGCCAGCCGCACCGACGATGCTGTTCGGCAAAGGACACTTTGAATATGCCATGGGTCTGGCTGTCGAAGGTGCAGTGAAGAGCAGGGTGGGCAACGTCAAAGTGTCGGTCAAACCCGATGCCGACGATTCTGATGACGCGACGATGACCACCGTCACCTACATCATACGCACCGAAGACTACGCCGTTCCCGGTTTCAACCAGCCGGGTGCAAGTGGCCCGCCTCAGAACCGATACAGTCTCGAGCAGTATGCGAAGAAGGCCACGCATTTCTTCGACAGCGCCAGCGAGTTCCTCGGCGCCCTGTCGACACTCGATCCGAACGGGATGGGCGTGGTCTACGTGAAGGGCGATCTGAGCCTGAGCGGGCAGGAGTTCCCGCCCGGCTTGATCGTGTGCTCGGGCAACATCTCGATCAACGGCGACGTCAAAGTGAAGCCCAGTGCGGCCCTTGGCACCAAGCACCTGGGCCTGGTCGCCCCGGAGGGCTTCATCAATTTCGGCGGTAGCGGTGAGGTGCAGGCCTCGTGTTACTCTGAGATCGCGCCCGTGAGCGGTGGCGGCGGCAATCTGCAGATCAAGGGCAACCTGGTGTGCAAAGACTTCAACCGCAGCGGCTTTGACGGCGTCGAACTGTTCTATGATGAAGATCGCACCGGTCGGGACTTGAACAAAGAGGCCCCGAAGCGGTATGTTTCCACCATCGCCAAATTCTGGAAAAGGTTCGCTTTCGAAAAACTGTGAGTCTCCTTCGTATCTTGCGGCAGCATCGGCAACGCGGCGGTTTCACCCTCGCGGAGGTCATGCTGGCTGCGTTTCTGCTGGCCATCTTCCTCACCGCGATCTACCGCAGCATGTCCCACGGCGCGGTGCGCGAGATCGACACCCAAAAGTTGTCGATGGCCCGCAAGATCCTCGAGTCGGTGCGCCAAGAAATGCAAAGCCAGAACTTCGGCTTGATCAAGGCCGACAAGGTCGGGGCCTGGAAGGGTACCCGCGACAACGTAGAAGCAATACAGAAGAAATACAAAGACTTCAAGCTGTCGGTGACCGTGACCGACACGTCGGCCACGGTGATGCAGGTCAAGGCGAAGTGCGAGTGGGTGGGCGGCAAAGAAGACGACAAGCGGAGCGAAGAGATCACGTTCGTTCTCGTGGAACCCTGACATGAACGACAGCCTGAGGTTCTGCTCGACAGTGCCGGCCCTGCGGCGGGGTGGTCGCTGTGCCACAACGCTCACCGAACTGCTGGTCGCGCTGATGATCATGAGTTTCCTGCTCGGTGCACTCGACAAAGTCATCATCCGGGCGCAATACATGAGCATGCTGGCGGTCACGCGCGGCGAACTGAAAGAGAAGGCCGAACTCGTGTTCAAGCAGTTGCGCCGCGATGTCGAGAGTTCGAGCGCATTGATCCAACGGTCCGGCGGGCAACTGGTCGGGTCCAAAGAGATGACCTTCGGCAGCAACTCCTGGACAATGAAGGTCCCCAACGGCACCACCTACGTGACGATCACCTACACCTTCAACAAGCCGAACCTGGTCCGTCAGGGCAACGGCGAAAACAAGACCCTGTGCAACCACGTCGAGGCCTTCACCCTAGAAGACACGGGGCCCGCACAGGTTCTGGCGAAAATCACCACCGGCATGATCCCTGACGGTCACACGAAGATTGTCACCCACGAGCAGAACGCTCTTTTGACCGTGCAGGATGCTGCCGCGCACAAGGACCCGAACTGGCGCAGCACCACCGATCCCGGCGCCATTCGCTGACGCATACCTCGCGCCAACCGGCAACCGTGGGCCGAAAAACCGGTGTCCGGCTTCTCGTTGTCGCCCAACCCACAGAGACCACTCGGTTTTCTGCTGTTGTTGCCCGTTTTCGGTGCGGTTGCTCACCGCTTGACCGCCGCAGGGTACAGGTCTACCATAGTTGAATCAAGGAAATGTCACCGACCGGAGGTCAAGATGAGATTCCGTAACCTGCTCGTGGTCGTGGCCCTCTCGTTGTGCCTTTGTTGTACCGCTGCCGTGCCGGCTCAGGCTGATACGCTCCGGTTGCTCGACAACAATCGGGTCCCCCAGAAGATTGTTGTCATTCTGACCGGCGGCACACTGCAGTTCGTGCGCGACCTGGCCAACACGGTCAAGACGATCAACAACACCGAGCAACTGTCGGGCAGCGACCGTATCAAGGTCCACGTGGTGGCCTCGAGCAAAGACCTGGTCCGACAATTGGGTCTCTCTGCCGAAGACCTGGCCGATCTCATCGAGGTCAACGACCGCTTCTCGTCGTCCGACATCTGGGCGCAAGACATGGGAGAATTGGCGGCGGTTGAGGCCAACGGCAAGCTCAGTGGCGCCGTGTTCGATTCGCGGCGTGGCCGCGGACTTGGGCCGTTGCCCAAGATTCTCGCCGACCTGTGGGGCCACAAGTACTTTGCGAACCCCACCTCGGAAGGAGCCCACGGTGACTACGGCGGCAACATCGAAGTAACGCCCGACAATATTCTGTATGCCGGCAACACGATGACCGGCCCGTGCGAGAAGTTCTTCCGGGAGAACGGATATAAAGACCGCATGGTGCTGCTCGACACCCGGTGGTTGTCGGTCGGTCACATCGACGAAACCATGATGGTCATTCCCACCGCCCACGCCCCGGGTGGGTACAGCATCTGCTATGCCGACCCGGTCTACGGGCTCGAGTTGTTGGCCGGCGCCACCGATGCCGATCTCCAGAAGATCTCCAGCAACTACCGCGCGTTTCTGACCCGTGTTCGCGATGCTCTGCGGCGCGAGATCGATGGGGCGACCCTCATGGCGGGCACCCCCGAGACCGAGTTCATCGCCCTGAACCGGACCATCGGCGACCTCATCAACAAGAATGTCGCCACGTTCAAAAACTTCATTCGCGAGAAGACGGGCGACCGTGAGCGGGCGTTTGCCGACATCGCCTGGCCCAATCTTTATGAGGGCCGGATGTACAATGGGCGGCCCTCCGGCTGTTGCGCCTACATGCCCGGCGTGGTCAACTTGACCGTGCTGCGCAACCACCTGTTGGTGCCGGCGACGCGGTTCCCGCCGTTCGACAAGGTCATCGAGGGCCGGTTCCGCGCCCAGGGCAACATCGTGCACTTCATCGATGACCAACCGTACCATTCGAGCATGGGCGAGATCCACTGCGGCACCAACGTGCTACGTGACCCGAATCGCTCGTTCATCACGCCGCGCGACATCGCGCGCATTCAGAAGATCAAGGCCACGTTCCGCGCCATCCACGGCGACGCGCCGACGAGTCGCTGAGTTGTCGGGGCTGCACGGGCGCCGATCGCATATATTGTATTGCGATCGGCGCCCGTGTCGTTCTCCGGCCCTCTTGGCCAGGGCAGTGGCAAAGTGACCGAAGCCGAGAAGTCCGCGCTCCCGCAGCCCACTGCGGTTGCCACTCCGCACGCGGCGGGGGACCCCACCGACGTGAGCGGTCCGGCGCCACGCCCGGCGGTCCCGAACCCCAATCGACCCGCGCCGGGGCCGACCAACCGCTGGACCCTGATCCGTCGCCTGGCCGGCATCTGCGCGCTGATCGGCGCCCTGACGCTGTTCGTCCAACAGATCGCCCACCACATCCTTCGCCCTTTGTCGATGACCCGCCGCGGCGTGCCGGTCGACGGGGTCTTTCGCGGCGTCCAACCGCACGGCGGCGACGCCACCGACGCCCACCAGATTCTCGTGTTCGAGATTCTTGCGGCCGACCGCCCGAAAGTGCCGCGCCTGATTGGCGACAAGCTCGAGATTGCCTGGTACGGCCAGACGCCGGCAACCTGGCAGCCCGGGCAGAGCCGGGTGCGCCTCTACGTCGATCCGGTGTTGGGAGCCCAGGAAGCCATCGTCGATCCCGAGGCAGCCCGGCCCGACGTCGCCACGACCGATGTCCGCGAGTTGACGCTCGGCATGTTGTTGCTGGCGACGAGCATCGGCCTGCTGTTTCATCGTCGCCGCGCGCCACTGCCCGCCGGACATTGACCGGGATTTCGCCCGGTCCAGCGCAGTCAGAAAGATTTACGCCGTATTGCTTACGTATTGCGAGCGTCGGCGACGCCACCGTCGCGGCAGATCCTGGCAGCGGGCAGCGAACGCCAACAACGGCCCCGTCTGCCCGTTAACAGCCGACCGCCAGTCTGTCCGTCACTGCAGCAGCAACTGATTGGTGGTCGACCGCGTCTCGCCGACGCTCGAAACCCGGATGGCAGGCTGATCGGCGACCGGGCACTTGGCCTCGCAGATGCCGCACCCGATGCACAGCGACGCGTCGACATGGGGTTGTTGCACGGAAATCTGCGTTCCCGCATGGTCTCGACCCAGATCGCCTTCTTCGGCAACGGACAAACCTCTTCGCAGACGATGCACGGGGTGGCGTAGGCGTGCGGCAGGCAACGACTGCGATCGACCATGGCCAGACCGATCTTCGTCTTCACTTTCTCTTCGAGTGACAAACGCTTGATCGCCTGGGTCGGACAGACCTGTCCACACAAAGTACAACGGTATTCGCAGTAGCCGAGCCGCGGCCGCAGAACCGGCGTCCAGAGCGCTTCGATCCCGTGTTCGCACCCCGCGGGCTGCAAACCATTGGTCAGACAGACCTTGAGGCACTCGCCGCACTTCACGCAGCGGGCCAGAAACTCGGGCTCGGGACACGACCCCGGCGGGCGGATCAACAAGGGACTCGGCGGCCCGCCGGAATGGGGCAGGGGAGTGATGCGCAACACGGGGTTGGCCACGAGGCCGGCGACCCCCGTCAACACCAGACGACGGCGCCCCAGGTCGAGTGGGGGCCGGGCAACGGAGTCGCCAGACCCGACCCTGAACGACGAGGCACCGCGAGGACAGACGGCCGTGCAGTTGCCGCACATCATGCATTCCGAGGCCCGCCAGGTCGTCGTGGCCATCGGATCGGCCCGCCCAGGGCAGACCGAGGCACACAGTCCGCACCCATTGCATTTTTCGGTGTCGACCCGCAGACGCAACAGCGGCCGACTTCCGACCAGTCCGAGCAGGGCCCCGAGCGGACAGACGTAGCGACACCAGAACCGGCCTTCAACGAAATTCAGCGCAACAACCCCAATGAAAAGAAGCGCGATCGGCAACGCGTTATCGAACCGCGGCGGTTTGAAGGCAAGCAGATGGCGCGCCACCCACCGATGCGCCGTCTCGACCGCATCGCGCGCCGCACCGCGGGGCAGCCAGGCCTCGACCGCGAATGTCGTTTCGACGACCGCATTGACCACGGGGTTCACCGCCACAGCACTCGAACGAATCAGAAACGAGAGCGGATCGAAAACCCCGACCAGTTGCAGCGAAACCCCGGCCGCCGCCAGCAGGAACACCAGGAGCAGATACTTGCCGCGGCGCCACCCGCCTTCGATTCGACCGGGAAATCGCCGGGCCAGCACGCCCAACCCGTGATGAATCGTGCCCATCGGGCAGAGCCAACCACAAAACACCCGACCGCCAACGAGGGTCACCAGCAATACAACCAATGCAGCCCCGTAGGCGACCGGAACCACCCACGTGGCAAGAACCGTGGCAAGCACGATCAGGGGCGAAAAGTCGAGCACCAGACGCACGGGATAACCCAGGTCATCGTTGCCCCGACCCTCGGTTTGCAAGAAGAGAAAGACGAACCCCAGCAGACATGCCACCTGCACGAGGCGGCGGATCCAGATCACCAAGCGCGACGCCACCGGCGACCTCCGATATTCACGCGATGTTCAATACGACGTATTGATATATCAACACACCGGTTGAGACGACCGCGGTGGCGACCCATGCAGCTTCAATAGGTCCCCGCCGCCGGCCGCACCACGGCCGGTGGTTACGGCGCCGCGACCTTGAGGGTCTTGATGTTCAGCTTGTTGAGATCCATCTGGCCAATACCGGCGGCGGCAGCGACCGTAACGGTCGGCAGATCGGCGGGCTTCATGCCGAACAGCGTCGCCCCGTAGGTGTCGATGGCCACCTGGTCGACCCCGGCCACCACGGTATCGAGCTTCTTGACGTCTTTGAGGTCACCGCCAACGGGACCGTTGTCGGTCAGCACCCGCACAGCATCGAGCACGGTGAGCGTGGGTTTGATGACCAGGGCCAGATCGGCCAGGCTCTCGGCCAGACGCTGATGAATCTGGCCGCGCTGGCCACCCATCATGCCCATCCAGTTCTTCAACGACATGGTCAACAGCCCGAGCCGGTGGTGTTTGAGGATCGGCACATTGATGATCTTGTCGGCTTCGAACAACTCAGTGTACAGAGGCCAGTTTTTGAGGACCTGGCCTTTGATCGACACGTCTTTGAATTTCTTTTCGTCAATGAACGACACCTCGGCACCGACCTTCTCGGCCGCCGCCTGGATGCCGCTCTGCACGTAGGTGCGCCGCGCATCGTTGCAGGGGCGGTCGAAGATCTTGACCTTCTTGGCGCCCGCTTCGAAACACATCTGCACAATCGTGGCCACGACCTCGGGATTGGTATTGGCCGCCTGCTCAGGCGTGCGGTCCCAACCGATGTTCGGTTTGACGACGACGACGTCGCCCTTGGTAATGAACGCGCCGATGCCGCCCAGAGCGCCGATGGCCGCACGCACGATCTGGTCGGGACTCGGCCCCTGAGCGACCGCGAGATCGACCTTGCCGCCGACGTTGGCAGAGTCGGACGCCTGGCCCGACACCAGCCCCGGCAGCGCCAGCGCGGCACCACCTGCCACAGCACATTTGATGAAGTCGCGTCGTTTCATGCTTTCGCTCCTCGCTCATTTTCGGGTGCGCAAAACCCGCACCGATTGTTGATCACTACAACAGGGTACCACATGACGAAAATGACGACAACGCGATGGGCCGGTTGCGCTATAATGATCGGGTCGGAGACGACACACCGCCGAGACCAGAGGTGGCCCCATGATCGCTCGCAACCCCGCCATTTTTCGTGCAACGCCCCGCGCGCCTGTCTACTGCCTGGTTCTGGTGGCCCTGCTGTTCGTGGCGGCAACCCAGATCGCCCACGCCGAGAGCGTACGGACTGTCCGCACCCTGG
>CAZADH010000181.1:0-12498 GCA_964483805.1 uncultured bacterium | reverse complement strand
TGGTATGCCCTGCGGGTCGAGGTGCGCGCATTCGTGTTCGACGATTTCCGCCCCGACTGCGAGTTGATGCAGACGATCCGCACCGCCGAACAGGTGTGTCGTGGCCTGCTGCCGATGGCCGTGTCGATCCGCGCCGACGGTGACGAGGTCGTGGTCCGCCGCCGGTATCTCGAGACGGCGGCGAGCGTCTCGGCCTGGCTGCGCCAACAACCGGAGGTCGGCAAGGTCGACAGTCCGTCCGATCTGGTCGCACGTGTTTACGCGATATTGCTCGACCGGCCGGAGCACGCACGGCAGATACCCGACAACGCCACACTCGCCGAGATCGTGCGCCTCTTCTTGTTGTCGGGGCGCATCGACCTGGGGGTGCGCCTGGTCGCCCGCGATCTGTCGACGCTCCAGGTGCAGTTTCGTATCCACGATCTGGAGAACCGACGGGCCGCGGCGTTCATCGATCGCACCCGCGCCTATCTCGAGACACTGGCGCCTGCGTCGGCCACCGTGCGTCTGACCGGCACGACGGTGATGATACAGGAGGCCTACCGCCACTTCCTCGGCGACCTGGCGTGGGGATTCGGCATCGTCATCGCGGTCACCGTGCTCGTGCTCGCCTTCTCGTTTCGCCATGCCGCAGCGATGACGATCGGGTTCCTCGGCAATCTCATTCCCATCGTTGCCGTGCTTGGTCTCATGGGGGCATGCGAGATTCCGTTCAAGCCATCGACGGTGATGATCTTCGGCATCGCGCTGGGCCTCGCCGTCGACAATACAATCTATTTCATGAAAGAGTATTGGCGTCATTGCGACGGCCGCCGGTCGCGCGCCGCCATCGTCATCCGCGCCCTCTGCCGCGCCGGCGGCGGCATGGTCCAGTCTTCAGCTTCCCTGTTTGTCGGCTTCCTCGTGCTGTTGGGTTCGGAGTTCGAGGGCCAGTACCTCGTCGGCGTTCTGGTGAGTTTCAGCGTGGCGATGGCCCTGCTCTACGATCTTCTGTTCGTGCCGACCGGCATGGCGTTGTGGGGGCCGACGAGCGTGTCACGCGATGGCGACAAATCTGTTACCATGACGCCATGAAAACCAACCGCTCGAAGCACGCCGACCGTCCCACGCCCCGCACCCCGTCGAATCGCGGCACCCCGCGCCGCGGGCCTGCCACCAGCGATCGTTCCGAGCGTCCCACCCGGGATCGCCCGCCCCGCAACGACCGCGACGAGCGCCCGCAGCGCTCCCGTCCGCGCGATGACGAAAGCGAGCGGCCACGCCGTTTTCCACCGCGACCCCGGGATGGCGCGCGGCCGCCGACCTCGCGGCCACCGGCATCGCGCCCCCAGAGTTCGCGACCGCCCTCACGCCCGAGCCGTGGCACACCCAGCCCCGACCCGAATGACCGCGCCGTCCCGGCCCGGGGAACGAACGAGCGCGGCCCAACCAGCCGCGAACGCCGTCCGCACCCGAGCGATCGGCACGCCGGTCGCGACCGTGGCCCCCGCCCCAATCGTCACGCACCCGAGCACGCGCCCCGGCGGCGCTACGAACACCGCGACATGGACGACGACTACGGACCCGAGGCAGAACGCCTGGCCGAGACCGAAGCCGAGGTTGCTGCCGGCACGCCGGTCGACAAGCTGATCTGGAAACCCTCGGCGATGCTGGCGCCGGTGCCGGTTGTGCTCGTCAGTTGCCAGAGACCGGGGGAGGCCCCGAACCTGATCACCGTGGCCTGGGCCGGCACGGTCTGCAGCCATCCGCCTCTGGTCGCCATTTCGGTGCAACCGTCGCGTCACTCGCACGGCATCATCCGCGAGACGGGCGAGTTCGCCATCAATCTCACGACCCGCCGATTGTCGCGTGCGACCGACCTGTGCGGCGTCAAATCAGGGCGCGACACCGACAAGTGGCGACTGGCCGAGGTCACTCCGGCCGCGGCCAGCGCCATCAAGGTGCCGGTGGTGGCCGAGAGCCCGGTCGTGCTCGAGTGCCAGGTGCGGCAGACCCACGAACTGGGTTCGCACACCATGTTCATTGCCGAGATCGTCGCTGTCCAGGTCGACCCGCGCCTGATCGACAAACGGGGCCGCCTTGCTCTCGAGAAGGCGCGTCTGCTGGCATTTGCGCACGGGCATTATTACGCGCTCGGCGCGCAACTGGGTCACTTCGGGTTCAGCGTACGCAAGCACGGCCAGGGCAAGATCCTGCGCCCGCGCGAGAAGACGAGCGACACCGAGGAATAAATACACCGTATTGCATTGTTAGCGCCGGTCGCCACTGCCTGCGACCGGCGCTCTTGTTTTGTGGCCCCGGAGTACGCGGCCCGGCGACCGACGACAACACGTGCCGCGCGCCGGTCCGACTCGTCGTTCAGGGTTTCGGGCCCCGAAGCGCCGCCTCGATGAACGCACGAAACAGCGAATCGGTGGCGGGGCGCATCTTCTCAGGGTGCCATTGGACGGCGAGCAACCAGGGACCGTCGGCCGGCCCTTCAAAAGACTCGACGGTGCCGTCGTCCGACCAGCCGGTCAACGTCAATCCGGGCGCGAGTCGCTTCACGGCCTGATGGTGAAACGAGTTCGTCTCGAAGCGGCGGGCGCCAAGCAGCATGCCGATGCGGCTGCCGACCGCGTGCGTTACCCAGTGTGTGGTCCCCTGCCCTTTCTGCATGCGGTGACGCACGGCCGGTCGGGCCGGCCCGGGACGGCATGACGGGCCGACGCCGCGCGACGCCTGATCCTGTGCGCGGCTGGGCAGGTCCTGCACCAGCGAACCGCCCATGACCACGTTGATCAACTGCTCGCCGCGACAAATCCCCAACACGGGCAACCCCCGGGCGCGGGCAAGCCGGAAGGCGGCCATCTCGAAATCATCGAAAGCGCGGTCGACGGTCTCGAGTTTCGGGTGGTTGCGCTCACCGTAGAGAATCGGGTCGACGTCGTCGCCACCCGGAATCAGCAGACCATCAATACGAGAGATGCACAGTTCCAGGCGAGTCGCATCGGAACCGAGCGCAATCGGGACCACATCGCCACCGTTGCTCGCGATCGCAGCGACATACGGAGCCAGCTTCGCCGGTATCGGCGCCACTTTCGTGAGCAAGCCAATGACCGGTCGGCCGTCGGCGGCGTCAACCGGAGCAACAAACCCGACGCCGGCCATCACGAAACACAGAATCACATAAATATACGGTAAATACGTGCGTCGGCTTCGTTGGGCACCTGACATCGATCTTACCTCCTGTGCTGCCTGGTTCTGGGAGTATAGCAAAACCATGAACCACAGTCGGCACGTCCGACGCACAACACCGCCACGCCACCCGTGCCCCATCTGGGATTGACCTGACCCCAAGCGGCCAGAATGGTAGAATCATCGCATGCCTGCCGTCCGTCTCGTCCACTGCATGCCAGCAAACCGGGCGCCCATAGGTCCCTTGCGACTGCCCTCGGGCTGGGCGCCCCCGCGGTGCCGCCATCGTGGCTGCAAGGGCCCACTGCGCGCATCGTGCACGGGCGGCAGCCGTCTGCAGTTCATCCTGCTGCTCACGATCCTGGTGGTGTTGCCCGGGACCCTGCTCTGGCTCAACCTCCAGGCGCGTGCCAGTGCGGCGCAGCGGGTGAGGACCGACGAAGCGCAACGCGACCTGGCTCGCGCATTGACGCACCTGGAGCGCCTGGCCACACCGTTGAGCGCAAGCCAGGAGTTGTGCGAGCGGGTGATGCGCGCGTGGGAATGGGGCAGTGACCCGACCCCCCTGTTGCGCAACTGGCCGGCCGATACCGTCACCCTGTACTTGTTTGACGCGACCGGTCGCCGCGTGATGCAACCGGGATTCTCGCGGGAGAACAGGGTGGTTTCCGAACGTTTCTGCGACCTGCTGCTCGGCCTGCGTCGTCACAACGATCACGAACTGACCCCGCGCGAACGCACCCTCATCGATGGGTTCGCCGGCAACACCGCGGTGTTCCGGCAGTTGGCCGGCAAGGCCGGCTGTCTGCTCGACCTGAGCCTCTACGGAACCGATCGTTTCGGCGGATGGTTCTCGCTGCGGCGCGGCCGGCGCCTCGGGGGGTATCTGCTGGTCTGGATCGCGCGTGACCGGTTGCCCGCAGCCGCATTGGCGCAACGCGCGGTCAAACGCTTGCAGAAGATCGCGCCCCCGGGATGGCAGTTTGGTTGGATGGACCGCAACACGCGCGAACTGGCGCGCCGCCCGCGGGGCTGGTTTGCCCGCGGCCGGGTGCCGGCGGAGTGGTCGTGGCTGCTGGCCCACGATCGCTTGCGCACCCGGTTCGCCTATCGTGGGCGCTATTTCGCCCACACCGATCTCGACAATCTCATGCGCCTTTTCGCGGTGCGGCGGATTCCGAGTCAGCCCGCGCGCGAGCGTTCCGGCCCGGACCTGGTGGTTCGCGCCGGGGTAATCCTGTTGATTCTGGTGACGGCAATGCGCTGCACCGGACGAAGTCTGGCCTGGCCCGTCCGGGTGAAGTTGATTGCCGTCTTTGGCACCGCGGGGCTCGCCGCCGTCGCAACACTCGGGGTGGTGGCCGATGCCTATCGCTCGGAACGGGAGCGGACGCTGGTTCTCGAGCACCAGCAGCGCGCGATGCAGATTCTCAATCGCTTCACCTCCGGGTTTTGGGAGAACAACGCCAGACTGGGCCAGATCTACAATCGATGGGTCAACCGCTTGAGCCAGGGTCAGCGTTCACTGGCCGGAGTCCTGCACACCTGGCCGCGACTGCGCCAACGCAACGGACCCTACGGCGGCTTCGTCACCGATGTCGACGGCCGCCATCTCTCTTTGCTGTGGCAGACCGAACGATCCCGGACCGCCAAGATGCGCAAGTTCCTCACCGAGTTCACCGCACAGGAGGGCCGGGAGATTCTCGGCCTGACTCTTGGCAAGCCGCCGGCGAAGCGCATCGACAACATTCTCTTTGCCGCGCTCAGCGACCCGGATTACCACGATCGCATCTTTCACGGCCTGTTTCGCGTTTTCGTTTCGTCGACCTTCGGTGAAGACAACTCGCCGTATCACGCCATCGTTTACAATCCTGGTGACAAGCGACCGCGGGCCTATTTCAACCTGCTGCACGAGACGGCGACGCACGAGTGCAGTTACCTGCGCGACCTGTTGCGTCGGTTGCACCGGGCCACCTCCTTGCGCCTGGTGGTGTTGCCAAGATCGCCGGACCTCGCGTTGCCGGCCGTGCCAGCGCGACTCGCGCGCGTGGAGGCGGTGACCGACCTGCACGATCGGCTCCGACGCGCCCGGGCGCCCTGCCATGCGATCGAACGCATCGGGAAACACCGCGTATTGCTGTCGGGTTTGCCGGCCGGCAGTCTGCCTGATTTCGACTTGATTCTCATCACGCCGTACGCGCCGATCGCCGACGAATTGCAGCGTCTCGAACGAGCGGGCGTCGGGCTGGCTGCGTTACTCATTGTATTTACACTGATGTTGGGCGGCATTCTTGGTCAGGGCCTGGTCGACCCGGTGCGGGAACTGGAACGAAGCGTCGGAGAGCTGTCGGCGCTACGTCCCGGACGGCCGCTGCAGATCGACTCCGGTGACGAGTTCGCCGAGATCGCCGGCGGCGTCAACGCGATCTTCACCGATCTCAAGGAGATGCAGATAGCCCGGGGCGTGCAAGCGCAACTGACACCGCCCGCACCGCTGCGAGTCGATGATTATGCGGCCGATGGCCGGGTCCTCACCGGTGGCCTGGTCAGCAGTGCCATGTATGAGCACCGCGCGCTCGCCGACGGCCGCCTCATCGTCTACCTGGTCGAGGCGAGCGGCGGTGGCATTCGCGCCGGGCTGTTGCTGGGCATGGTGCGCATGGCCCTGCACCTCGACGTCGCCGACGCCGGCCGCTCGCCGGGCGATCTCGTGCGCCGGCTCATCGCCCGCCTGGGCAGCCAGTTGAGCGCGTGCCGGCGCCTGTCGGTCGCGCTGGTTACGGTCGTGCGGGCAACCGGGGCCGTGCATGCTGCGGGTTTCGGTGGTGCCCACGTGCGCGGGACCGACAGCGCGGCGCCCGCATCGCCTGCACCCGGCGGTTTCTGGCTCGATGACGGCATCGACGCCACCGTTCTCGCCGGAGACCGGCTCTGGGAGAGGCAGGGCGACACCCTCGTTCTCACTCCCGGGCGGCGCCTGGTGTTGGTCGGTGACGCGGTCGTCGAAGCACGCGCACTCACCGGGGCGGCATTGGGCCGCGACGGGGTATTGCGCCTGGCTGGTAATGACGGGCAAACCGCAGACGTCAATACATTGGATGACATCTTTGCCGGTCTCGCCCGCGAACAACGGTTGGGTACCGGCAGCGACGATCTGGCGTTGGTCACGCTCTCCCGCCACGGTGGTGCCGCATGACGGCCGGACCATCGGAACGCCGCCCACTCGCGCCACCCTGGTGGGGTTGGCTGCGCCGGGTTTTGGCCATCTGGGGCATTCCCGCGTTCATTCTCTGGGCCTCGATCGGGGTATTCCTCGAACTCGATCGCCAGGCGCAGACGCAGGAGCGCTTGCGCGCGCTGGAGTCGAGGCTCGCGGGCCTGCGCGACGACTCCGAGCAGTATTGGCCCCGGTTGCTGATCGACCGTTTTTTCGAGCAGGAACTGCGCGGCCGGCCGGCCAGCGACAGCCGCTCCCTGGCGGCACACGTCGACGCTCTACTGGCCCGCCATCCACCGGGGGCCGTCGACATCTCGTTGTTTGACGGGGCGGGCCGGCCGATCCCGGTGGGGTTTGTCGCCACGGCCACGACCGCGATGTATGGGTTCGCCCGACGTCCCGACACGGTACCCCGGCCGATCCCGGCCACGCTGACCACGTTCCTTGCCACCGTGTATCCGGCACCCGCCACGTTTCTGCGCAAGCTGCCGGACTGGCGCAAGTGGCGGCGAACGACGATGACGCAGGGCCCGCGCTTCTCCTGGATGGTCTTCGCCTGCGACGACACCGCGGCGCCGGACCGCGTGGGCGGCATGCTGGTCGCCGGCCATCGCGACGCCTACCCAACCGGCATGGAACTGCAACGGGTCATCGAGCAACAGGGGCGCGCCGAGGAGGCGATGGTGCTCCGGGTCGAGGGGCGAGCGGTGGCAGCGGTTCCAGATGATGCCACGACGCGGCGTCGCCTGATCGGTGCGGCCGACCGGTGCGAGCGTCTGGCCCAACCCTGGCGGATCGAAGACGGGTGGATCGTCAATCCTGCGCGCGTCGGCCCACTGATTGAACTGGTCGGGGCGGTACCGATGCCCGGCCATCCCCGACGCCTGTTGGCGGTGGCGTTTCTCCTCTACTTCGTCATCAGTTTTCTCTTGTTGTCGAGCATGTATGCCGTCCTGGTCGAGCACCGCACGTGCCGCATTCCGCTCAAGCTCAAACTGCGCGCCTTCTACGCCCTGGCCCTCGGCGTGCCCCTGGCGGTCATCGTGGTCATGGCCCGACTCTACATCGAAGACCGCCGGGCCAGCATCAGCGAGCAACACCGCCAGCATCTGCTCGAGCAGATGATCACCATCGACCAACGCGTGCGGCTGCAGTGGCACCGGCAGTTGCGCCGCTACCGGGAAGTCGTGACCGCCCTGCGCCCGCACGTGCGCGACCGCGCCCGCCTCATCGCCATCCTGAATCAAACGGTGCCGCGGTTGCTGACCGACCAACCGGTGCTGATCGCCTCGACCGGTCAGATATTGACATCGTATGATGCTATGGCGGTGCCGATGCGACGTTGGCTGTTGCTACCGCCGGCGCTGCGAAAGCTCGATTTCCGCAACTGGGGCGACATCAGTGCCCGCATGGGACCGCGAGTGCGCGCGCGTTTTCTGCAGCCGGGTCCGCGCATGGCCACGAGTTCGGCCGAACTGATGCACCTGCTCCAGGATATTGCCGCACCCAGCATGCAGATGATGTTTCTCAAGATCATCTCGGACGGCGTCATGGCCGAGTATGACAAACGAAGCACGGGGGCCTCGGCCGACATCGATCACCGCACCCTCATGGTCGACAGCCTGCTCTCGGAGGACGCCCAGCAGTTGCGCGGACGCGCCATCAGCCGGGTCGATCGCTACGAAGAGGGCTGGCTCGACATGAAGGTGTTTTACGATGTATTGCCTGGTCCCGATGGTCGCGCCTGGTACTTCGTCGGGTTCTACGATCAGAAATACGGCCTGCAATACCATTACGTGCGCCAGGTCGGCCGCATCAACGGCGGCCTGCCGCCGACGGTGCAGTTGTTGATCCTGTCGTTCAACCGCTTTCGTTATCTGCACCCCCAGCAGGCAGATCTCGAAGAGTTCGAGAAGGAGTTGCAACCGGTCCGCCAGGAACAGGTGCGCGACCTGGTGACCACGGTCGTTCGCAACAAGATCCCGATGCAACTGGTCGCGTACCGCTGCGCCAGCCTCGAAGACTACTTTCTCGTCGCGCTGACCCCCAAGTCGTTTTTCGACGCAACCCTGGCGGCGGAGACCCGCCAGATGACGCTCGGTGCCATCGTGCTGCTGGCCTTGTTTCTCGCCTTCGCGCGTCTGCTCGACGTCACGCTGCTCGCGCCGGTTGCCGAACTCGGCCGCGGCCTGGCAGCGATGCGGGAGCGTCAATACAATGTAACACTCATTCCTCCGACCGACGACGAACTGGGACGGTTGTGCCAGGCATTCAACCAGGCGATCCGACGGCTGCAAGACATGGATCTGGCGCACGGTCTGCAAAGCGCGCTCACGCCGGCACAACGACTGGTCGTGGGTCCCTACGAACTGGTGGGGCGCAGCGCCATGCTGCAGGATGTCGGCGGCGACTATTACGACTTCGTACCGTTGCCCGATGGCCGGGTCGTGGTGCTGCTTGGCGACGTGTCCGGGCACGGGATCGGCGCCGCGCTGGTCACGGCGATGGCGTGGTCGGCCGTGCATACAGTGTGCGAGTCCGGTGGCAACGAACCGGCAGTCATCCTCGAACGACTCAACATCGCGCTGCTCGAGGTGGTACGCAAAGCCAAGATGATGACCATGGTGCTGCTGATCCTCGACCCGGCGACCGAGTCGGTGATGATGGCCAATGCCGGCCAGACGGCGCCCATTCGCGTGTTCCCCGACGGTCGCCACGGCCAGATCGAGATGGCCGGAACACCCCTGGGCATGACCGCCCGCGCGCGCTACAAAGACCTGGGGGTCCCATTCAAGTCAGGGGCGCTTCTCCTGTATTCCGACGGACTGGTCGAGTGCCAGAATACCGCCGAGGAGTTCTTCGGCTACCCGCGGTTCGTGAAGACCGCCGCCGGCGCAATTGCCGCCAACATCGACGCCTTCGCGACCTTCGACCGCATCGTCGCCACCGTGCAGCAGTTCACCGGTCCGGTGCCGCTCGAAGACGACGTCACCCTGGTGCTGTTGCGGCGGACCGACGGACGGTAGGGCAAAACCGTACCGCGGCCGGCCGACCCGCGCGCCCACTACGCCCCCAACCCGGGGGCACCGCGATCAGCCTGCCGATTCTTCACGCACCCAGACAAACCCCGACGGCAACTCGTCGCCGCACGACTCGGCGAAGTCGGTGGCGGCCACGCCCTGGGTTTCGAGCAGCGGCGTCATGAACGACTTCTTGCGATTGCGGCTCTTGAGCAGTTCGACGATCTTCTTGCGCTGGATATCGTCGATCTGGACCAGACGATCGCCGGTCTTGCGCCCAAGTTCGCGCAGGGCAAACTCGAGATAGGTCGGGCCCGCTTTGGCATGGCGCAACAACTGTTCGACCCAGGGCCCAACGGCGACGGCCGGCACGAGGTGGGTCGGGGTCGCATAGACCAACTGGCGCGTGCCCATGCGCCCGAGTGCGTACAGGGCCAGGGCATCGCGGGCGAAACTGGCCGAGGTTTGGATGATCCAGCCACCCAGCCGGGCCTTCTCGGGCGCCGGCACCCGCTCGAGATGACCGAGCAGACGCCACATCTGGTCGCGTTCGTGCTGTTCGGGTTTGCGCATGTCGCGATCGGGTTTCTTGGGCGGGAATAAATACGGCGTAAGACACGTCGCCACGGCCACCTGCCGCTCGTCGTCGAGGCCCGGCGCCACCCTTTTCCAGAGCAGCCACCACTCGGCCCAGAACGCCGAGTCGACGGCGGCAAACGGGTGCGTGAACCGCGACCACAGCCGATCGAGACGCTCGTCATCATCGGGCGCGCCGAAACCCGGGCGCAGGCAGAAACCCAGCAACCGGAACCAGGCCACCTGGACCGCGGCGGCGGCCGTGAGAAAACGTGGGTCGTCGAGCACGAGATCGGCCAACGCGCGCAGACGCGGCAGATCCCACTCTTTGCGACCCGCACCCAGTTCATCCTCGAGTCGTTTGAAGATCTGATCGGGCGGCAACGTGGCCGGGGCCGGGGCAAAAAGCGCATCGACGAGTTGCTGCACCGCCTCGGCGTGCTTCTTCGTCAGTGCCACCCGACTGCGTCGCCCGCCCGTGGCACTCGAGAGACCGGCAAGTGCCGCGGCAGCCTCGGCAGCGGTCACCGGCGCCGTCGGCAACGCCCCGCCACCGGCGGCAGCCCCGCCACTGACGCCGGCGGCAGCACCCGGAGTCTCGGCGTGTGCGGGGCCGCCCGCGTTGCCGCGTGATACGGCGGCGTCGCGCTTGGGGTCGACACGGCGAGTGTTTTCCCGCCGTGCGTCATCACGGCGCGTCAGGTCGAAATTGAGTTCGGCGGTGGCGTCGCTTGCGAGCTCATGTAAATACAACTGCAAGAACCCGGTCTCGCGCCACACCACTTCGAGAGCCGCCTCGACCACACCGGTCGTCGCCGGCTGCGCCGGGTCAGACGTAGACATACTTTGTGTTGCCGACCGCAATACCAGCGGCGGCAGCGGTTTGTGCCGGCGGAAATTGTATTCGGCGGTGGTGCCGACAATCTCGCCAGGCGGCGCATTGCCGGCGGTGTAGAGGTAGAAGGCCACGTCGCGTTGGCGATCGACACCGAAGGTCTTGCCGGCAAGGCGCATGGTCTGTTCGCTCGGTGCTCCGCGGGGCAACAAGCAGACCAGGTGCTCGGGCGCGTATTTGCCCTTGGTCGTCTTGCGCGTGCCCACGCCAACGTAGACCGTGCTCGGGTTGCCGCTCTCGATGCGCCGACCCAGACCGACCAACACCATGCCGTAGGCAACGGCGCCGGAGGCAACCGCGAGCGTGGGGTGCGGGTTGTCGAGGACGCGTGGCGGCTTGCCGCCGTGCCACTGCGCCAGTTGCTCGACCAGGCGCCGGCGCAGCACCGGAGAGCACATCGTCCCACCGTTGAACAACACCGCATCGGGGCGGGCCTTCTGATCGGCAAGGAACGCGGCGAGATGGCGGGTGATCGCAGGATCGCGGCTGTAGGGCAGCCCGGCTTCCGACAAGCCGAGACGACCTTCTTCTTCGGGCCGGGCGTCGGGTGCGACGAGCGGAAAGAACCCACCGAGCAGTTGTTCGCGCAGCGGCGCCACGTCGAGCTCCTCGCGCACCGTGCGGGCGACGACCTTGCTGCCGGCACCGAGCACCGTGAAGCCGACCTTGGCCGGCACCGCCGCGCCGTCATCATCGGCAGTGAACATCTGCTCTTTGGCCGTGCGCGCCTGCCCGAGCAACGACAGCCATTGGCGGGTGACCAGCTTCTGGCCACGCTTGACCCGGACCCTGTGCTCGGCCGCGTGGGCGATGGCCAGATCGAGGTTGTCGCCACCGATGAGCAGGTGTGGACCGACGGCGACCCGCCGGTAATTGGGTTCGGCGGCGCCACCGGACCAGTCGACGCCAATGAGCGAGAAATCACTGGTGCCGCCACCGACGTCGATGACCAGCGCGGACTGGAGACCGCGCAAGGTCGAACCGGGATCGTCGCGGTGCCGATACAGATGGTCGTAAAACGCCGCCTGGGGTTCCTCGAGCAGCGTCACCCCGGTCAACCCGGAGTCGCGAATCGCCTGCAGGGTGAGGTTGCGCGCGACCGGATCGAACGACGCCGGCACGGTGACGACGACCCGTTGCCGGGCCATGCCGCAGTCGCGGTCATCGCGGGCCATGATGTGGTCCCAGGCTGCGACCAGATGCCGCAACAACCAGGTCGATGCGGTCACCGGCGACAGGCGCTCAGACGCCGCAATCACCTCGCTCTGCCACGGCAGCAACGGTGCAGTGCGATCGAGTTGCGGGTGGCACAACCACGACTTCGCACTGTGAATGTACCGCGCCGGCGTCGACAACCCCAGCTCGCGGGCCCATTGCCCCACGACCGGCGCCACCGGCCCCGCCGACGACGCGGCCACGCCGGCGTCATCCCAGGGCGGTCGGGCCAGGGGAATGGCCGGATCGGGCAGATAGAGGGTCGACGGCAACGTGGGCAAGGCCGACATCTCGGTGGCCGAGACCAGTTGCGGCACAGAGAAGAAGCGGATACCCGCCGCCACGTCGTGCAGGTCACAATACGCCACGGCGCATTGCGTGGTGCCCAGATCGAGGCC
>CAZADH010000180.1:4438-12690 GCA_964483805.1 uncultured bacterium | reverse complement strand
GACCGCGGCCTGGGCCGACCATCCCACCAGACTGCACAGCAGGGTGAGGGCAAAGAGCGGCAGGGTGCGTGTTCGTCGCATGGGTTCGTTCCTTTTCTCGTGTTACCAAGCCTTTGTCCACAAGACCGTCCCCCGTGAAGCCACCGCCAACACTTCTGGCGGCGCGAAAGCTGGTCCGGTCCATCTTCCCTATCGGCGAAATCGGTGCGGGACCTTAGCCTCGTTCTCCCAACGACCTGTTCCGTACCCCAAGGGCCTGTTTGACTTGCGTTTTGCGCCTATGCTATTCAATCTTGGTTAACAATTAATTGGTGAGGAGATGCCCACCGGTGATCAAGACCTTCGTCCTCGACACGAATGTCCTTCTGCACAGCCATCAGGCGTTGTTTTCTTTTGCCGACAACGAGGTGGTCATACCCCTCGGCGTCATCGAAGAACTCGATAAGTTCAAGAGCTTCTCCGATGAGCGCGGCCGTGAGGCCCGCAGTGTTTCACGCGCGCTCGACAACCTCCGCCTCCGCGGCGCCTTGTTCGACGGCATCCGCCTCGAATCGGGCGGTTTGATCCAGGTTCTCATCGACACCAAGATCGAGATCCCCTATGGGTTCGACAAGACCAAAATGGACAACCGCATCCTGGCTTCGGCACTCACACTGAAGAACCAGGGCAAGAACGTGTTCTTCATCTCGAAAGATCTCAACGCACGCATCAAGGCCGATGCGCTCGGCATCCAGTCCGAAGATTTCGAAACCAACAAGGTCGCCATCGACGAGTTGTACACGGGGTGGCGCGAGATCGTCATTCCCGCCAAAGACATCGAGCGGTTCATCGCCAACCGCGAACTCGAAGACCCGAACATCGGCCTGGTCCACAACGAGTTCGTCCTCATCAAAGCCACCGAGAACGAAAACAAGACCGCGCTGGGCAAATACTGCACCACGCGCAAGAAGATCCTGCCCCTTTACCACACCGATGCACGGCCCTGGGGCGTGCAACCGGCCAACCTGCAGCAGAAGTTCGCCATCGAGCTGTTGCTGTGCAACGACGTGCATCTGGTCACGCTGGTCGGTTCGGCCGGGACGGGCAAGACCCTGCTGGCGCTCGCCTGCGGTCTGCAGAAGACGCTCGACGAGCACGTCTATCGCAAGATGCTCGTGTCGCGGCCGATCATGCCGCTGGGCAAAGACATCGGTTTCATGCCCGGCAGCAAAGACGAGAAGCTCGCCCACTGGATGCAGCCGATCTTCGACAACCTCGAGTTCGTCATGGACCGCCTCTACAACAACAGCGACGATGTCGACAAAAAGATCCGCTTCCTGATCGAGACCAAGAAGGTCGAGATCGAGGCGTTGACCTACATCCGCGGTCGCAGCATCCCCAAGCAGTATCTCATCGTCGATGAGGCGCAGAACCTCACGCCGCACGAAGTGAAGACCATCATTTCACGCGCCGGCGAAGGCACGAAGGTCGTGTTGACCGGCGACCCGTATCAGATCGACAATCCCTACCTCGACAGCTCGAGCAACGGCCTCAACTACGTGGTGCAGAAACTGCGTGGCAGTGCCCTGTTCGGCAACATCATCATGCGCAAGTCCGAGCGTTCGAATCTCTCGGCGCTCGCTTCCGAGTTGCTCTAGTCGGCGCAAGACAGGCGCAATGGAGGTCGAGGTGTATTTACAAAAGATGACGGCTTGGGCCCGGCCCAGAGGTCTCACCTTTCTCGAGATCGTCTTTGCCGTTGCCATTCTCGTCGTCGCCATCCTGCCGATCTTCGTCGTGCTCAACCGCGATGTCGAAGAGACCGACATCAACGCCTCCGAGGCATTCGCCATCGGCAAAGCCACCGAAGTTCTCAACACCATGCTCGACAACGTGCCGTTCGAGTTTCTCCGCCAGGGTTCACCGTTCGGCGTGCTCTGCTCGTCCGACATCAAAGACAAGCCCCAATACAAAGCGCAATACAGTGACAATACAGTGTTGCATCTCATCGCCAAGAACATGTTCGGCAACGACGTCAAGGCGATGACCGGCGGCTGGGAATGCCAGGGCGTGGTCACCGACCCGCGCGGGATCAGCTACCAGGTGCGGGTTCGCGTCGAAGACATGCCGGCCATCGGCACCTCGCGCAAACCCCAGGAAACCCCGGCTGCCGGCCTGAACAACCCGTTCCCGCCCGCCAAGGATCTGACCTTCTCGTTTCTCGTGAACCCGCGCAAACTCGAAGAACCCAACTTCACCGAAGACTACACCAAGGCGGCGTATCCGTTCGAAGGCAAAACGCCGACGCCGCCGCGCGGCAAGGCCGGGCAACAAGGGGTCGCCGTCGCTCCCACCGAGATCTACGACGAAGGCGATTACGCCAAGGAGTCGCGCCGCTACTTCCAGGTCGGCTGCGTCGATCCGGTGAACTATACCGTCGCCGATCCAACGCTGCGGTGTTGCTCGATGAAGCGCCTGACCTGCGAAGTGCAATGGAACCTCGACAAGACCCTGTTCGAGAAGCCCGACACCGTCGGCCCCAAGACCCAGCGCATCCACCTGATCACCATGAAAGCAGACCTCGACCGATGAAATACGGATTATTACCTGTTACGCGGCGTTCGTCGCGCGGCATGGCCATAGTCGTCGCCCTGGTGTTTGCGTTTTGTCTGATGATCATGGTCTTCGGCATCTTCAAAACCGGGCGCAGCAGCCGAGCTCAGACGAAACTGAGCCTGATCAAGGCCCAGGCATCGTTTGCCGCGCGCTCGGCCATGCAACATTTCTTGTTGAAGGCAAAACTCTTCCCGACGGAGCTCTACGACGGCGTCGAGTTCTCGGAGGGCAAGAACCCGTTGTTCGATTTCACCGAGTTCGAAAACGGCGCCAAGATCGAGGGGCAGGAGTTCACCTTCGAGAAGCGGCCCGAACTGGGCAACAAGATCTTCACCCGCGTTCTCCCCTCGCAAGAGCGTGATTCGGCGGGCCAGTTCAAGTATTACTACGTCGAGGTTCCGGGCAAGACCAACATCTTCATGCGCCTCGCCGGCAAGTACTATCCCGATTATCGGTTCATCGGTGGCCTGCTTCCGGCCGACCTGAACCTCATCTACACCCACCGTGGCTTCAACGATCCCAGTCGCACCCACAAGCGCTATGCGTATCTCGATTACTACCTTGCCGACTGCACCAACGATCCGAAGTGGCAGCCCGGCCTCCATGCCAAGATCAGCAGCAAGGTGACCTCGCGAACGGCGTGGTCGCTCGCCGATGCCGACGATTTCTTCCCGTTCACCATGGACTACCGGGTGAAGTCGATCACGGTGCAGGCAATTCAGGGACTGCGCCGCTACAACGAAGAAGCGATCAAGATCGTGGTCGAGGGAACGGCCACCAACATGCACAAAGAGCAGTTCACCCAGGAACTGGCCATGGTCCAGAAAATCACCCGCAAAGGGGCGCTCAACACACCATGATGACCCGATGCCCACGCCACGCTCCAGCACCCGGGCCGGTCCGCGCCGCGTTTACGCTGGTCGAGATCCTGATCGGCATGGCCATTCTGATCCTGTTCTTCGGTGGTGCCTACGCAGTGTTTTCCGGCGGCTCGAATGCGGCACAGAAAGCCCAATGGCTGACCGGCCGCACCAACGATCTGCGCAACGCCTTCGACATGCTCAACAAACGACTCAAGTCGACGAGTTTCCCCGCGACCCTTCTGAACGACGGCATCTTCGACGCTGCCAACAGCGCGGGCAAGACCGAGTATTACGTCGCCCTCAAGAACCTGCAAGCCCCCGACAGCAAGGGCACCGTATCGATCAAGGCCGAAGACATCACCAGTGAGACCGAGATCGCCCACTGGTATGTCTGCGAGCCCGAACGCATCGATGCCAGCGGCAAGGTGACGCCGGGGGTCATGATGTTCGATCGCCTCATCTGCAAGCCGGCCGTCACCGGCGGCAAAGCCGTAACCACGGAACTGTGGCTCAACTGCGAAGGGTACACCTTTACCAGCAGTGCCAATTCGAAGTACGCTGAGGGCGCCCTGACGAAAACCCGGGTCGGCGCCAAAGACTCGAAACACCGCCTCGTCGAGGATGTTGCAACGATTCGCTTCGAATCCAAAGCATCTGCCATGAAGTTGCCGATCATTATAGAGATCGAAACCCGATGGACGAAGGACGCCAAGGTCAGCAAGGGTAGCCAACAGAGCATTATTCCGAATGTTGGCATCAAGGCCCTCTGACGGCGGTGCTCGCATGAGACCCGACGACGACCAACAGATAGCGGAGCAACCCCAGCGCTAAAGCACTATGTCAAAGCAGTGGCATCAACTCGAAAAACTCGACCACAAGTCGCTCAAGAAGGTCCAACAAGACCGCGAGAAGGCGGTCAAAGACCAACAGGCCGCCGGTGAGCGCAAGAAGATCCTGATCTACATCGGTGCCTTCTTGTTTTGTGTGGTCTGCGGCGTCATTTTCCTGGTGATTGTCCGCAATAAACAAGCAGAACAGGCACGCACGAACCTGCGCAAAAAAATGCTCTCGTCCGTGGTCCAGGACGTTAAGGGGCGGGTCATGAAACGTGACCTGGGCGACTGGGAGCCCGTGAAAAAGGGCATGGTCATCGAAAAAGAGATGACCTTCAAGACCGAAGCCGACGGCATCCTCATCGTACACCTCAACCACGGTGGCGTGCTTGCCGGTGAAGAGAACCCCAACGTCGCCGGTAACCTGCTCAAGCTGCACCCCAATTCTGAATTTGTCCTCCAGATGCCCAAACTCGACGAGATCACCAACCGCGTGCAGGCCGAAGAAGGCCGATTGGCCAAGGGCGAACTCACGGTCGAGATTTCGCAGGCCGGCCGCGAGTTGCTCCGGCTGATCGTCGGCCCCGCCACCACCCGCGGGTTGATGGGCCGGTACAAGCTCATCTACGACAATGCCAAGACCAACGGCGAGATCGTGGTCAAGAACGGTCTGGTCGAGGTCGGCAAGGTCAGCGGCGGTGGCAAACCGGTCAATGTCACCGGTTTTTACAAGATCATATTGAAGGGCGACAAGGTCGGCAACCCCGAACAGGCCGCGGTCATCAATTACAATTGGATGTAGGGGCGGATCGCGATCCGCCCCGACGCAATTCCCGCAACGCGCACCCTGCGCCGTTTGCCGTCCACGCATCCCGCCGCGTCCCGCGCCCCGTCGGTACCATCGTGAACCCCTGATCCGGTCCCACCACCCGGCGTCTGCATTTGACGCCGATGCTAAATTGACGCAGACTTCCGGGCATATTGACAGAATATGCCAAGGAGTCACACCATGGGCGACCATGCCGGCGCCATCCGCGTCCTGAAGGCCCGGGTCCACAATCTCAAAGAACTGACCGTCGATATCCCCCGCCAGACGCTGACCGTCATCACCGGCGTCTCGGGCTCGGGCAAATCGTCGCTGGCCTTCGATACCATCCATGCCGAGGGACAACGTCGCTACGTCGAGTCGCTGTCGAGCTATGCCCGCCAGTTTCTCGAACAACTCGAGAAGCCCGACGTCGAAAGCATCGAGGGTCTTTCGCCCACGATTGCCATCGAACAGAAAGCCACGAGCAAGAACCCGCGTTCGACCGTCGGCACGGTCACCGAGATCTACGACTACTTCCGCTTGTTGTTCGCCGCCGTCGGCACCCCGCACTGCCCCAAGTGCGATCGCCCGGTCGAGAGTTCGTCGGCACAAGAAATCGTCGAGCGGCTGCTGCCGCCTGGTTGGGGCGACGGGCCGGTTGCCCCAACCACGGCGCAGAAGGTGACGATCTACGCGCCGATCGTGCGCGGACGCAAGGGCGAGTTTACGAAGGTCATCGCCGACCTGAAGGCCGAAGGATTCGCGCGCATCCGGCTCGATGGCCAGCTCTACTCGCTCGACGACGAACTGCCGAAGCTCAACCCGAAGCAGAATCACTCTCTCGACGTGGCCATCGACCGCATGCAACTGGGCACCGAAGGTGTGGTCACCCGCCTGACCGACGCGGTCGAACTCGCGCTCAAGCTGGCAGAGGGTCTGGTGACGGTCGATCGCGACGGCACCGAAACGCTGTTCTCAGAGAAACTGACCTGCCCGACCTGCGACGTCAGTCTCCCCGATCTGAAACCGCGATTGTTCTCGTTCAATGCGCCGTATGGTGCGTGCCCGACCTGTCACGGTCTGGGCTTCACCCTCGAGGTCGACCCCGATCTGGTGATCCCCGATCGCGACAAGCCGCTCAACGAAGGGGCCATCGTCGCTTTCGGCATGGCCGAGGAGTCGATCCTGCGTTCGTGGATCAACGCCCTGGCCAAACACTGCGGTTTCAAGCCGACGACCCCGGTGCGCAGCCTTTCCGAGAAAGCGCTGCACGCCCTTCTCCACGGCACGACCGAAGCGATCGAGATCCGCTACGAGGGCAAGACCATGCAGGCCACGATGAACCGGCCGTTCGAAGGGTTGTTGCCGATGTTGCGGCGGCGCCACAGCGAAACGCAGTCGGAAGGCGCCCGGACCTGGTATCAGAAGTTCATGCGCACGCTTCCCTGCGGCGCCTGTGCCGGCAAACGGCTCGCGCCCGCGGCCCTGGCCGTGCGCATCCAGGGGCGCAACATCCACGACCTCACCACCTCGACCGTCGGCCAGTTGCAGCAACTGATGGCTGATCTGCCGCTCGACGCCCGGCAGGCGGTCATCGTCCGCAAAGTGATGGGCGAGATCAACGCGCGCCTGGGTTTTCTCGTCGACGTCGGCCTCGACTACCTCACACTCGATCGCGCCGCGCAAACACTGTCGGGCGGCGAAGCGCAGCGCATCCGCCTCGCCACGCAGATCGGTTCGGCCTTGGTGGGCATCACCTACGTGCTCGACGAACCGAGCATCGGGCTGCACCCGCGCGACAACCGCCGCCTGATCGCCACCCTGAAACGACTGCGTGACCTGGGCAACACCGTGCTCGTCGTCGAGCACGACCACGAGCTGATGAGCGAGTGCGACCATCTCATCGACCTGGGCCCCGGGGCCGGCAAGCACGGCGGCACCCTGGTGGCCGAAGGCACCCCGGCCGAAGTCACTGCGATGCCGCACAGCCTGACCGGGCGGTTTCTCGCAGGCACCGAGGTCATTCCGACCCCGAGCGAACGCCGCTCCGGCAACAAGCAACACTTTGTATTGCATGGCGCCACCCACAACAACCTCAAAGGCATCGATCTCGACATCCCACTCGGCAAGCTGGTCGTGATCACCGGCGTTTCCGGTTCGGGCAAGTCGAGCCTGATCAGCGACACGCTCTACCCGCTGCTGGCGAACAAGCTCAACGGTGCCCGGCATGAGGTCGGCGCCCACCGTGGCAGCAAGGGTCTCGAGTTTCTCAACAAGGTCATCAACATCGATCAAAGTCCGATCGGGCGCACGCCGCGCAGCAACCCGGCCACGTATACGGGTGTATTTACACCCATCCGCACCCTGTTTGCCGAGACGACCGCCGCCAAGAGCCGCGGTTTCTCACCGGGCCGGTTCAGCTTCAACGTCAAGGGCGGCCGGTGCGAAAACTGTGAAGGGTCCGGCCAACTGCAGATCGAGATGCACTTCCTGCCCGATGTCTTCGTCACCTGCGACGTCTGTCATGGCAGCCGGTTCAACAGCGAGACGCTCAAGGTGCAGTTCAAGGGCAAAAACATCGCCGAAGTCCTTGCGCTCACGGTCGACGATGCCCTCGAACTGTTTTCGCCGTTCACCACCATCCGACGCCGACTCGAGACGCTCGCCGACGTCGGCCTGGGGTATATCACGCTGGGCCAGGCCGCAACCACGCTGTCGGGTGGCGAGGCACAGCGCATCAAGCTCGCCGCCGAACTGTCGAAGATCGCCACCGGCCAGACCCTGTACATTCTCGACGAACCGACCACCGGTCTGCACTTCGCCGACGTGCGCTGTCTTCTGACCGTGCTGGCCCGCCTCGTCGACAAGGGCAACACGGTGGTGCTCATCGAGCACAATCTCGAAGTGATCAAAACCGCCGACTGGATCATCGACCTCGGCCCGGAGGGCGGTGCGCGCGGCGGCGAGATCGTGGTCTGCGGCACCCCCGAACAGGTCGCCGCGCACCCGACCTCGTACACGGGGGCGTTCCTGCGCGAGCTTCTCGCCACGCCGGCGCCGGTCGCCGGCCCCACGCGCAATGTCCGCGCGGCGCGGGCGCGACCGGCCGGAAAATCCCGCGCCACGGGCGCCTGAAACGCGAGGACCAATCAT
>CAZADH010000180.1:0-4428 GCA_964483805.1 uncultured bacterium | reverse complement strand
AGAAGGACCGCGGACCGCAATTCCTCTGCCGCGAGTGCGGGCAGTCACACACCAAGTGGCAAGGCCAGTGCATCGGTTGCGGCGCCTGGAACACCCTCGCTGAAAGCCGCCCCGGCGGCGGCGGCCCGGGCCGCACCATGCAGTTTGCCAGCGGCGCGGCGAATCTGACGATCTGTCAACCGCTCGACGCCATCGCCACCGAGAACATCGCGCGTCTCACCAGCGGCATCGATGCGTTCGACGAGCTGATCGGCGGCGGCATCGTGCCGGGTGGCATCTGTCTCATCGGCGGCGAGCCCGGCGTCGGCAAATCGACGTTCATGATGCAACTGGCCGCGGCGGTCGCCCGGCAACTCGGCACGGTGGCCTATCTTTCCGGCGAGGAGTCGCCCACGCAGATCAAGATGCGCGCCGAACGGCTCGGTTTCGGCAATCTCGGCCAGGTGCTGTTGATCTCGGAACCCAATCTCGAACCGGCACTGGGCAGTCTCGCCTCCCACCTGCCGCGCCTGGTCATCATCGACAGTATTCAAACTGTATTTACACCCACGCTCGACGCCAGTCCGGGCTCGGTCGGCCAGGTGCGTGAGTGCGCGGCATTGCTGACCAAGTTCGGCAAAGACCGCAACCTGCCGGTGATGATCGTCGGGCACGTCACCAAGGAAGGCGCGATCGCCGGACCCAAGGTGCTCGAACACATCGTCGACACCGTGCTCTACTTCGAGGGCGAACTGACCAGCCAGTTCCGCCTGCTGCGCGCCTTCAAAAACCGCTACGGCGCGACCGGCGAGGTTGCCGTCTTTCACATGGGCCAGGCCGGGCTCGAGCCGGTCAAGAACCCGTCGGATGTCTTCGTCAGTCGCGACCGGCTCGACACCGCCGGCGTCGTCATCGTGCCGCTGCTCGAAGGAACACGTTGTATTCTCGCCGAGCTGCAAACGCTGGTCAGCCGCAGTTTTCTCACCAACCCGCGCCGGGTGGTCAGCGGCCTCGACGGCAACCGCCTGTCGATGATCATCGCCATTCTCGAGCGGCACGCCCGCTTGCGTTTCTACAACCAAGATGTCTTTGCCAATGTTGCCGCGGGGCTGCGCCTCGATGACCCCGGCGCCGACCTGGGCCTGGCGTTGGCGTTGGCGAGCAGCCTGACTGGGCGGCCCCTGCCCCCCGACCTGTTGTGCAGCGGCGAGCTGACCTTGAGTGGCGAGGTCCGGCCGGTGTCAGGTCTCGAACGCCGCCTGACCGAAGGCCGGCGCTTCGGCTTCAAGCGCTTCCTGGTGCCGAAAGCCGCCCAGGTGACAGGAAACGAGCGTGACGGCATTCTCCGCGTGCGCACGCTCACCGACGCCCTCGACACCGTGCTGCCGCGCGTCCGGCAACCGCTCGACGAGCGCGACGACCGACGCGAACGCGAGGAGTAGGGTCTTTGTGTTCGCGGATGGCATCGGTGTGGATGCGGTAGTTGAGTCTCCCGAGGTTGCGCCGGAATTCTCCAATCCCGTCGAATTCGATGGGTTTAGCGCCGGGTTGTTGAGATACCTCTGTCAATAACGCGCGGGTGATCCCGGTCTGTGATGTGGTTCACGGCAACTTTCCTCCTCGACTCGCTCGGGAAGGAACTCAGGTTCGGGCCACCAAATTGGGCCACCGATTGGCACACCGATTGGACCACCAATTGGGCCACAAAAACACAAAGGGCTTCCGGATGCAAACCCGGAAACCCTTTTGTTTAGAGGCTTTTGGCCTCTCAGTGCCGGAGGACGGGGTCGAACCGTCATGCCCTTGCGGGCGCGGGATTTTGAGTCCCGTGCGTCTGCCGATTTCGCCACTCCGGCGGGAGCAAAACCAAGCTCAGGATACCACGCGGCACCCCGCCTGACAAGCCCTTTCGCCGGATTTTTCGCGGGCCGTATTGACGGCGACCGGCAGACGGCGGCGGCGTACCGATCGTCATCCTCAGAAAACCACGACTTCTGCCGATGAAGGGGCCATGCATCGCGGACATCCCTATCGACGCATCGCCGTCGGTTACGACGCCTCGCCCGGCGGCCGGGCCGCCTGTCACTGGGCGGCCGCCCTGGCACGGGCCGGCGACGCCAGTCTGGCGGCAATCCACGTCGCTACGCCGGCCGAACCGCACCCCAACGATCTCGACCGGCAGAGCAACGGTCATGGTTCGGCGGGTCATCCGTGGGGGCAACCGGTGCAGACCGCGTCGGTGATGGTTCAGGATGATCTGGCCGCCCTCGTGCGGCGTTGGCAACGAACCGGCATCGCCTCTGAAGCCATGGTCGGCAACGGCAAACCCTGGGTCGAACTGCTCGAGAAGTCGCGTCGATTCAATGCGGACCTCCTCGTGGTCGGCCGGCACGCCGCCAACCCGGGCGAGATCGGCTTCGGCTCGATCCCGTTGCGGCTGATGATGCATGCCGACGTCGACCTGCTGCTGGTCTCGTCGCCGCGCATTCCGACCGGGCCGGTGCTCGCAGGACTCGACGGGTCGGAAGCGTCGCTGCTCGCCGTCCATCGCGCCGCGCGTGTTGCGGGTTCCCTCGCCCGGTCGTTGTTGATCGCCGGGGTGCACGTACCGGGACAGGCCAACCGCCTCGATCGCTTGATCGAGCAGGTGGCCCACGGCCACACGGTCGACCCGGAACGCCCGGCCAGAACCGCGATCTGGGAGGGCTGGTTCGCCACCGAGATGCCGCAACGTGGACGCCGCCTCGGCGCGGCCCTGCTCGTCGCCGGTCGCCACGGACTCAATCGCGGCCCCAACGAACTGATCGGCTCGCAGGTGATGGCGATGGCCTTGGCCACACCGCGGGCCGTGTTGATCGTCAGTTGACCAAAGGAGTGGACACGATGATCGATCTGCGGGAGTTTTTGCGCGAGCAGCGCAAAGTCATCGATTCGAAAAACCCGGAAAAGCCGGCGGACGGCCAGGTGGTCAAGAGCCGCACCCACCTGATGGACCAGGCGCGCAAGACGCTGCGCTATCATATTCAGCGACAACTCATCGAGAATCTGCGCGGTTTCGACGACCCGACCGCGCCGAGCGACCGACGCAAACTCGCCTGATTTCTACAAATATTGTGGGTCGACGGTTGCCGCCTCAGTAGCGCACCGAGAAGCCGGCGTAGCCGGTCTCGGTAATCGTCTCGCGCGCCACCGTCTCGACCCGCATCACCCGCGAAAAACGCGGCCCGCGGTGCAGTTCGCCAATGAACGCTTCGACCGCCGACCACGGCCCTTCGGCCTCGATCTCGACGGTGCCGTCGTCGCAGTTGCGGGTGAAGCCGACCACGCGGTACCGCAGCGCCTCACGACAAGCGAAGGCCCGGTAGCCGACCCCCTGCACCTCACCATGCACGACGAGACGCACCCGCACCAACTCCGGCCCCATACTCATCGCAGCAGCGGCAACTGGGTTCCGGGCACGAGGCGGCCCATTTCGCGCTGATACAGGAACAGCAGGCCGCCGCGCGCCCCGTAGCGCCGGTGCAACAGGCGGGCGATCAGCCAGGTGTCCTGGCGCAGGCGGGCCGCGCCTTGATACATCGCCGTTTCCAGGGCTTTGAGCGCTTCCGGATCTTGTTTGCCGGTGGCGATGGCCAGGGCCCGCTTGTGGTGCGCACGGTCGGTGCTCAGGTTGAGCACGGTGTCGACCCGGTGCTGATACCACGACAGCAACGCCAGGTCATCGGCATCGAGGACATGCGGGTTGGCCAGGGTGCGTGGCGCCGAGTGAATACAGAGTATTGCCGACTTGCCCAGGCCCCGCAACCGGGCCCGCAGCTTGGTCAGGTAATCGGGCCGGGTCGCCAGTTCGTCGTGCCGCAGCCCATCGACGAGAAGCAGGCGGTCGTCGCCGCCCGGCAGCATGCGCAACAACTCGGTCAACTCGTCGAGGTTGTAGGGATTCAACTCACCTTCGGCACCGCGGAAATACAGGCCCTCGGGCAACCCGGTCACCAGGCCGTCGAGGGCCTGCCGCAGCGTCTTGCGCCCGGCCTCCCCGGCCGGACCGCTCGCAGCCAGGTGCCGCTGGGTCAATTCGGCAAACGGGGTCTTGTGCTGCAAGCTCGCCAACCGCTGCGCCACCTCGACCAAGGTCATCTCGGCCGAATAGAGCAATACCGGATATTGCTTCGCCCAGTGCACCGCCATCGCCAGCAACAGAGCGGCCTTGCCCTCTTCCCGCCCGCCGATGACGACATGCAGACCGCCACCGACGAAACCGCCGCACAACAGCTTGTTCAGTTCCGGCCAGGGCGTGGCCAGCACCGGCACGGCGAGCAGGGCCGGGGTGGTGACGTCCCCGGCCACCAGCACCGTGCGGAACAGGCCCAGATAGATCAGGAACTCGCTCACGAACCCGTTGAACGGCGGCAGTCCGCAGATGGCCACCGCGCCCGTGAGGAACATCAG